>NZ_JAKEIP010000108.1 GCF_021474425.1 Streptomyces muensis
CCCTTACAACCAGCCCCCACCGCCCCAGCAGGCGCCGGGATTCGGCCCTCCGCAGCCCCCGATGCAGGCTCCGGGGCAACCCCCGATGCAGGCCCCCGGCCAACCGCCGATGCACCACGGAGCTCCGCCGCCGGTGCCGGGACAGCCGCCCGTGCAACCGATGCAGCCGATGTATCCGATGCAGCCGGCACCGCCGTTCCAGGCGCCCCCCTTCGGGCAGCAGCCGAATGCCGGCCGTCATCCGGTCGGCGCGGTCTTCCTCGGGTTCTTCGCCTCGGTCATCGTCTCGATGCTCTACAGCGGTCTCATCCTGGCCACTTACGAGGACCAGACGATCACGACGGCCAACACCCTCTACCTGGGTCACGCGCTGCTGAACGGCGCGGTCGTCGGCTTCTTGATCGGCATGGTGGGCCGCCGCAACGTCGGCGCCCACATCAGCGGGGCGATCATCGCCGCGCTCGGCGCCTTCTTCGGCTACACCAACGCGATCCCGCTCATCATCGCCGACCGCCAATCGCCCGCCGCCATCGGGGACATGATGGAGGTCGATCCTCTGATCCCGGCCAAGGGCTGGTGGAACAACGAGACCGACGGCGGAGTCGACTGGTTCTCTCCGCTCGGCCTGGTCCTCGCCGCGGCGGCCGCCTGGGGCCTCGCCCATCTCATCGGCAGCAGGCGCCGCCAGGCGTGACGTCTGTGTCCACGTCCCGTTGACGTCTGTTCAGGTGCCGGTCCGGGCGGCCACCGCCCGGGGTCCGGTCGGTAACTGGACTGAGCCCGCCTCAGCGGAAAACGGGACTGTCACCGAGCCCCGCCAACGCCGCCCCGATGCAAGTGACCATCATCGCCCACCGCGTGTGACCGATCCGGCCCAGCACAAAGCCCCAACCGCCGAGCGCCACACCCACGGCATATGTCGCCACCCAGACACCGAGCGCATCGCCCTGCCCGAGGCGTACGACGATCAGGACCAGGCAGGTGACGGCGACCAGCCCGGCCAACCCCGCGTACATCCCCCGCGCCTGCCGCGCGTCCCGCCGCCCCTCCTCCACGACCTCCGACCGGCCCTGAGCCCGGAACCCCGCCCGCAACTCGTCCGTGCTCGCACCGGAGGACTCCGACCCGTTCGCCGCGTTACCGCCATGCGTCGTCATGGCAGCCGAGCCTATCGGTCGAGGACCACCCTCGGGCCGCGCGCCGATCGCTACGAGCCTTCGAGATACGCCAGTCCCAGCATCAACGGCAGTGAGACGAGGGCGAGTCCGAACGCGGTGGCCGACATGGCCGTACGGATTTCCCGCTTGCCGCGAATTCCCAGGTAAGCGGCGACCAGTGGGAGGACGGCACTCAAAAGGAAGCTGAATCGCCAGCCGTTGTCTCCGATGAGGAAGATCATGAGGCCCCATGAGGCCGGAGCGGACGCGACGCTCAAATAGCACGACCGCGTGAGGAAGCGCTCCAGGTCGTCGACCCCGCCAAAGAAACTCATCGATCCTTACCTCTTCGTCCGCTATACGGCCCGGTGGTCGTAACCACTCGTGCCCACCTCGGGGAATCCGTCCGCCGCCGAGAAACCGTTGATGGCCGCCGACGCGGCCAGGGCGATGCCGCTCAGCGCCATCGCGAACCTGTCGAACGTCATGGCTGCTTCCGACCACATCTGCATGAGCCGGAGGGCCTGCGCAGCGGCCAGCGCGAACATGCCCGCCGAGGCGACCTGTCCACCGACCGGGATCGCGTTGACAGCCCACGCGGCGGCCATGTTGACCATCCAGGTGATGAGCAGATCGCAGAACGACACCAGGAACGACTTGAGGAATTCGGCGAGCTGGAACGCCAGTTGCGCCGCCTGCGCGTAACACGTGCGCAGGGATTCGAAGGTCTCCTTGATCTCGTCCAGCTTCTTGCTGAACTCGTCGAAGTACACGGTGGCGGCGTCGGCCGCGTTGCCGTTCCAGCTGAGGCCGACGGTCTGGTTGCCCTTGCGCACATTGGCGGCCACCGCGTCACAGAAGGACGCGAGATTGGCCCATACGTCGGCGCAGTCGTTGTACTTGTTCCAGTCGCCGAAAACCCAGTTCGTGCAGACGGCGAAGGGGTCGAAGTCGAACAGCAGCTTGGACGCCTCCACGGCCATCGCCGAAGGGCTGCCGATGTCGAGCGCGGTGCCGAGCGTCTTCTGCACCGGGCTCATCTGGAACTCGTCCACATGGCCCGACACGTACTTGACGAGGGGGTTGTTGCTGTCCCCGTCCGGCGGCTTCAGCGTCTCGCCCGCGTCGCTGGCGTCCTTGAAGTCGTGCGGGTCTCCTCCGGAAGCACCGGCCGGCGCCTTGGAACCGGGATAGGTGGCGTCGAGCTTGGCCGCCTCGTCGTGATCCGTCGCCCGGTAGTACTTGGCCGAGCCCGCCAGTTCCTTCGTGGAGGAGTCCAGTACGCCCCGGACCTTGCCCAGGGCCTTCTTGGCCTCGCTCACATACTGGTCGTGGTCTCCGGCGACCAGGTCGTAGAGATCCCCGCCGCCCTTCTCGATCTGCGCGTGCTGGCCGACGTACTCGACGGCCTTCTCACCGCTTTCCGCGGCACGCCCCATCAGCTTCGAGAAGCCGTCGAGCGCGTCGGGATTCACATCAAAGTCCATACTTCCCCCATCACCTGCTGCCGCTGACCCGTCGGCCGTACGGCCGGACCGACCGCGGCCACAGCCGACAGCCACCGCCATGGCCACAGTCACAGCCGCGGCCGACAGCCACGGCCACGCGTGGCCGGCGTCGGCTCAGTACAAGGACCAGCCGCGCCCGTCGTGACGCGACTTCGTGTCGGACCGGTTCTCGGACTCCGCGCGCCGCCGCTCCTCCTCGAGCTGCCGCCGCTCCTCCTCGAGCCGGTGCTGCCCCTCCGCGGCGAGCTCCTCACGCTCGCGGTCGGACATGGCGGCCCACTTCTCGGCGAGCGGAGCCGACTGCTGCACGGCCTCCTCGGCGTACGCCGACACATTGGCCGCCTCGCGCAGCCCCATACGCCCGGAGAGGACCTCCTGGGCCATCTCCTTGAGCGCATTGCCTCCCAGCCCCGACGCGAGATGCTCCAGGGACTGCCGCAGGATCTTTGCCTGTGCGGGGTCCTGCTGGGTCATCTCCAGGAATTCGGAGTCGTCTACGCGCTTGTCGGAACTGTCACGGGCGCTGTCCAAGGGGTACCTCATCGGGAGGGTCGGCGTGTCTCGACCGGCGTGAACCTACCAACGCACTTGCGAACGCTTCAACACTCGCCCCGGGAGCGGATCGATTCGCCTATGCCCGCAATTCCGTAATTCCGTGAATTCTTTCCCGGTCAACCAGGAATCGGATCAAGATGGCTCAATCTGACCGGAAACGCCGACGCCATTCGGCTCCAGCCGTGACCCCAGAAGTGGACCGAACACCACGAACCGTCGGCAAAGCCGATCTCGTGGTCACCGCCCGCCACATCGCTCCGGTCACGGACATAGCTCACATTGCGAAGTTCAGTGACCCATCCCACCTCGACCGGGCCGCGCACGCCGGTGAAGGAGCGCGCGCGGGAGACGTACACGAGCTGGAGGCGGCGGTCGGTCAGCTGGAGCATCACAGCCGTGCTGTTCCTGGTCCGGGGGAGGAGGGCGCGGGCCAGGTGGCCGGCCATGCTGTCCCAGCCGCCGTGGAAGGGCTCACCTGGTCTGTTCGGCTTCTTCGGCTCACGCCACATGGCTGCCTCGAAGAAGCCTTCGAACGGATTCCAGTTCACGGCGCACAGCCGCGCGATCCCGTTCACGGGGAGCATCAGCCAGCTGCCGAGCGTGCGGCGCTCGGATCGCAGAGCGCGAGGACGGCGGAAATAGCCGGGCCGCGGCGCCCTGGCCGCCAGTGAGACGGCGTGCTGACCGACCAGCACGTCTCCCGCCGGCACCATCGGCCTCGCCCTGTCGGCGGGCGTTTCCTGGTCGCGGCCCGCCCTGCTCACCGAAAAAGGCCTCTCGCGCTGCACATGATCATTGCCACGAATGTAGCGCACGGGCCTTTGCTGTAGGTGTACGGGGCTTTGCTTGCCCGGGTGTGTGAGGGCGTGAACGCCCTGACAGCGAGAGCTTGTTGGGCGTGCGGCTCGCCGCCGCCCGCCCTACCGCCGACCGATGCCGTGCACCGTCCGGGTCACCCGAATTCGTTTCGCGCCCAGTCGTCCGCGCCCCCGGAGGAACCGGAGGACTGCGAGGAACCGGAGCTCGCCGTGGAGGCGGCAGCCGCCGGCCTGTTGGAGGACTGGGCGCCGCTTGAGGACCCGGACCCCGCCCCGGAGGCTGTGGCCGCCGCAGCCCCGTCCGACGCCGACGCACTCTGGGCACCCTGTCCGGCCAGCGCGTCCACGCCGTGCTGTACGCGATCCCCGGCCGCCGTGGTGACACGCTCCGTCGCGGCGTCCACGGCGTTGTTCACGTGCGTCGCCGGATCCACGTAGTCGGCGACGGTCGAGCCCTCGCCGCCGGTGACCTCGTTCTTGAGGCCGTCCACGTACTCGCCGGCCGCCGTCCTGGCCACGTCCGCCGTCTCGCCGAGGTCGATGCCGGACCGCGCGTCGAAGTACGTCTCGATGCTCTGCTGGCCGATGTTCTGCGCCATTCCGACAGCGGCTTCCGTGGCCTTCTCCTTGGCCGCGTCGACCACCTTCTCCTGGACGAACTGCTTGCCCTGCTCCTTGAGTTGGTCCTTGGCGAACTGCTTGACCTTCTCCTTGGTGATCTTCTCGAGCTGCTCCTTGGCCATCTTCTTCACCGCGTCCATGGTCGCGTGCTCCATGGCCTTGGTGACCGCCTCCATGACCTCCCGCTTGAGCCGGTCCAGCAGCTCCCGGACGATCAGCCGGGTGGCCTGTGTGGCGCCGAGCGCACCGACTTCGGACAGTCCGAAGGTGAAGGGAGCCGCCGCCTGCGCCGCGATGATCTCGAAGGCGAGGGCGACGAGTTGGGCGATGACGGCCACTTTCGCCGCGAGTACCGCCACCGCGGCCGCGTCGAAAGCGAAGGCAATCACTTCACATGCGGTCTTCGCGTCCGGCAGATAACGGTCCTCGCCGTTCGCGCCGGTGTAGGCGCCCCAGTCCTTGCTGAATCCGTCGATCGCCGTACCGAAGTTGTGGGCGACGACGGTACGGGCGAGGCCTTCGCCTTCCCGCTGGATCTCCTCGAGTTCGTCGCCGAAGGCCCGCCAGGTCTCGGCGACCTTGTGCAGCGCTTCCTCGTCGACCTCCGGCCAGGTGTAGCCGAGGAGGTCGAGTACCCAGACAAGCTCACCGGGAAGTGTGAGCGACATGCGAATAGCCCCCGAATTTAATTGGAGTTGGCTGGTTGATCAGAAGCACCGGAGATCCGGAATCGGCCGGAGATTCGGAATCAACCGGAGAAGATTCAGAATTGGCCGGAGATGTTGTCCATCAGCCCACTGTTCGACGCATCCGACGCGTCGTAGGTGCGAGCCATACCCTGAAGGTTGTCACCGATCTTCTGAAGCCGTTCCGCGAGGCTGTCCATCGATGTGAAGATCCCGTCGCGAATCGGCGTGTAGACCTGGCCGAAGATCTCCCCGAAGTCCGCATCCGCCCAGGGCTCTCCCAGTGCTTCGAGGGCGTCCTGAAGCCGCTTGGACGCGGTCGAGAAATCACCTCCGAGGTCGGTGAACTTCCCGCCCTGCCGCAGGAGTACATCCGTGTCCACGTTAAAGGTGTCGAACTCCATGGCTCTCCCCCGAACTCCCCTTGCCGTAGTTCATATTGGACGACAGACCGATACCTTAGACTCCTGGCGCACAGCCCTGCCAAACCCAGCAGTCAAGAGATCGTCAAGTTATTCAAGGGGACGCCAAAAGTGGTGACTACACAGCCGCGTTACGGCAGCACGGGGAGTCTGTGGATGGGCAGACTCCTCGGATTGGGACTGCTCCTCGTGGCCGCGGTCGTCGCCGCGGTGACCATTCCGGAACTGCGCAGTGAACTCGCAGGTGACGGCACCGAGGGAACCCTCACGATTTCTTCATGCGAAACACACACCAAGACCCACTACGGCACGCACAGGCGTTCTACGGAACTCAAGTTCAGCTGCACCGGAAACTGGAGCGCGCAGGACGGTAAAGGCACCTACGAAGACGTGGTGGTGGAAACATCGTCGCGTTTCGAATCCGGTTCGAAAATCCCCGTGATCCAGGTGGACGACACCTTCGAGCAACCGCAGGACCGCGGCCCCGGCGACGACGCCGCGATTCTCGCGTTCTGCCTCTCCGTGCTGGCCGTCGGCATCTTCTGCCTCCTGACCGGCTTCGGCGGCCGCGGCGGCCCCGGCCTCTCGGCTTCCTGGCAGCGCCTGCCCGCCCGAACCGTCACCGGCCCCGCCCTCGGCGGCCTCTTCGCACTGGGCGCCCTGGCAGCGCTGGTCTGCGCCCTCGTCCTCTGACCGCTCCGTCCCCCCATTTCCTGAGGAACCCTCAATGACCCAAGTACAAGGGAACGCCGCGCCCGACTCCGCCGGCCCCGGCGACCGAACCAGCCTCGGCCGCCTCATCGGCGCGGGCCTGATCCTCGTAGGCCTCGTCCTCCTGGCCCTGGGCGCCTACCTCGGCCCGTACACCTACGCCACGGCCACCCCGGGCAAGCTCACTGTCGACACCTGCACCGTCGACTACAAGTACCGCTCCAGCACGTCGAGCAGCTCGCGGAAGAAGACCAAGACCCGTTGGTGCTACGGCACTTTCACGTCCACCGACGGCTCCGTCAAGGACCTCAACGCCGAACTCAAGAGCGATGCGCTGCACCAGCGTGGCTATGTCATCGAGGCCATCAAGACCGGGGACACCTCGTACAAGCTGGATCACGGGTGGGTCGGGGCCATCGCGGTCGGCTGTGCATGGTTCTTCGGTGCGCTGATCTCCCTCGCCATCGGCACGTTCGGCGCCGTCACGGGGTTCATCTCCGGCGGGGCGTCCGCGCAGGGGTTGTTCCGTACTTGCCTGGTGCTGGTGGGGGTGGGGGTGGTTGGGCTTGTTGTGAGCTTGCTGGTGGTGTTCTTCGTGTGACGGGGCTCCGGCTCGTTCGTCGGAATGGGAGGAGCAAGCCTCGTCACCAGGACGTGCCATCTGGCGACGAGGCCTCGCCGTAGGGCGCAGAGAGTCAGCCGGGGAAAGGGCCCTGATGGTGCATCACGGGCGTCCGCGCAGGTGGCTTCCGCCGACCGGACCACGCCAGCAGCACACCGCCGGCCAGGGCCGCCAACCCCACACCGGCGGCGATCAGGCCCGTCAGCCACACCTCCTGCTCCATCTCGGGATGCGTCGTCTTCGGAGTGCCGTCCGGCGTAGCCAGGTGCTCCTTGCCCTTGTACGCCACCGGCCCAGTCCCGTCCTTGGGAGGGGACCCGGCAGCCTTCACCGCCGCGGCCGCGTTGATCCTGCCGTAGCCGAGCAGGGCACTGGCGCCGCCCGCCGGGCGATGGGTGGTGGCCATGAGTACGCCGCTCACCTGGGTGGGGGTCAGTTTCGGATTCTTCGCCTTCATGAGCGCCACGACACCGGCGGCCAGCGCACAAGCCGGTGAAGTGCCGTTGCCTTGTCTGTAACCACCGGTGTTGGTCGCGCTGATGATGTCGACTCCGGGTGCGGCCACATCGTTGTAGGTGTGCACGCTGGAGAATTCGGCGCGTGTGCCGTTCTGCTGTGTGGCAGCGACGGCGATCACGCCCGCGTAACCAGCCGGGTACGAGGCGCCGTTGAGCACGTCGCCCGCGTTGCCGGCCGAGGCGAGCACCGTCACGCCCTGGCGTGCGGCGTAGGCCAGGGCAGCAGCCTCGTCCTCGTCGTAGGAGCTGAACAGGTTGTCGCTTCCGAGCGACATGGAAATCACGTCGGCACCGTTCCTGACCGCGTAGTTGATGCCGTCCGCGATCGGGTTGTTGCCCTTCCTGAAGGACTCCTCCAGCTCCTCCTGGGTGCGTTCCTCCTCGTGTTTGTCATCGATGACGCGAACAGAGAGGATCTTGGCCTTCGGGGCCACCTTGAGAACGTCCGAGGCCATGGCCGTCCCGTGCTGCCCCCACTTCGAGTCGCCTGCTTTCAGCCCGTCCTTGAAGTAGTCGGGCCCGGTGGTGACCTTTCCCCTGAGTGTTGGATGGTCCGCGTACACACCGCTGTCGAGGACCGCAACCGTCACTCCGTCGCCCTGGCTCAACTGCTGGGCCGCCGACAGACCGAGTGCCGGGCCCTCCCAGCCAACCGGCGTGGTGGCTGCCTGAGCCGGCACGGTGGCCAGCGTGCACAGCAGCCCCGTGAGAGCGACCGCGGTCGAGGTCGCGCGTATGGTCCGGAACTTCACTGCGGGGCTCACCTTTCAAGGTTCCCGAGATGGGTGTGGAAGGTCTCGCTGAGGGCGTTCGCAGCGTCCATCCAGGGCTTCCTGTCTTCGCCGTTCGCGCCGTAGTCGCCGAACTCGCCGGGCAGGTTGCCCGAGGTCCGGCCGTTGACGGCGCCGGTCGTGACAGCGATGGCATAGGGGAAGGAGTCGCCCCCAAGGGCCTCTCCGCCCATGCCGTTGCGCCTGTTCCCCTGCCACTTCGCGGCGAGCGTGCCCGGCACCGCGAACGGCACCACGGCGGCATCAGGGACGTCCGCATGCTCCTGGTCGTCGAAGTACTCGCCCATCTCCTGGCCGGCAGTGCCCTTGGGCAGCACGATGATCGCGACGGTGGCGACCATCTCGCCGGTGAGATCCACATACGTGGCACGCAGAACGGCCTCGCAACCGAGCCGCTCTGCGGTCTCCTTGGTCTCTCCGCTGAGGCCCTCGGAGCACGAGGTGTCCTGGGAGATGCCCATACGGCTCCACTGCGCGACCTGCTTGTCCGCCGCGTCGTACCTATAGCTGGGCGGTTCGCCGACGGTCGCCGGGAAGAGCCGGTCCGTGGTCTCGTTGCGCCACAGCGTCGGCCCATAGGCGGAGTTGGGAATCGACTGCTGGCTATTGCTGTACGCATGAGCCGCCAGCGCACCGCCACCGAGCATGCCCAGCACGCCGAACACGGTGAGCAGCCCTCCGATGACCTTTCGCGCGGTGCTGCCCCCACCCGACGGGGGCACAGGCGCCCCGGGCATGGGGTTCCCCGGGACAGGGCTCCCGGGCGGGGCGTACGCGCCGTACTGAGACGGCCCCGGTTGGGTCGGCGGCGGCCCCGGAGGCGCCGCCGGGGCGGGCGGCTGCGCATGGCCTGCCCCCTGCCACTGCGGTTGCCAACCACTCTGCGGGGACGGCTGCCCATATGGGTTACCGCTTCCCGGCGGCGTGGGATAAGACATCGGTTCTTCCCTCTCACAGCTATCTGCGAGGGAGCACGAAGGGTGGTCCGGCCTCTCGTGACAGAGCCTGCATCTCGACTGACTCGCAACCCAGGTTGCTGCGCAGCCCAACTAGAGCCATTCGCGCACCCTTCAGCGCCCCCGCTAGTCTCACGACAGCTTATGACCTTCGCAGGCGCAAGGCGTAGCCCCTCCCGTGGAGCTCGCATAACGATCTCAGTGAAGGTTCCCGCCCTGATGGTGCGACGCCTGCTCGCCATGAACGCCGCAGTCCACGTCGCCTGTAGTCGTGAAAGTTCTGCGAACAGGAAATCCGCGACGAGGCGCCCGGGGCTGTTGAACGGGTGGGGCAGCAGATGCCCTGCGCGTCTGCGAGACCGGGGAGCCGGCGCGGGCGGGCTTCCAGGTAGGCAACAGACCTAGACGGCCTCCTCAGGAAACTCCTCCCGAGCGAAGAGCCCTACCCTTGGCTCGACTCGTGTGCGAGGCACCGGTGGTTCAATTGCGGCCTACGTGCCGACTCTGGCTGCACACCCGGGCTGGTCCAGCCATCGACACGCTACGGCCTGTCGGCTTCACAACCGGTGTCGGTTTTGAGGATGCTGATGAACGCCGCGAAGGTACCGGCCGAGAAGGAGATCCCGCCCTGGGCCGGAGCCTTCGAGTCGCGTATCGCGACCCGGGTGAGAAGGTTCGCTATCTCAACGCAGTCATTGCCCTCACCACCGCCGGAGAAGGACGACTTCTTCCACTGGGCGGGGGCGGTCATGGCTGTCCTCACAGTTCTTTGGCCACCTGGTTGATCAGGTCGCGTGAGTGCTCTGGGGTGAGCGACGCTTCCTTCACCCTACGGAAGAGCCTTCGAAAGTGCTCCAACTGCGCTTCGGAGTCGATGAAGCCCGTACCGTGCGGTGCGTCGCGCACGACGGTGTCCAAGCAAGCCACCTCTCCACCGGCGTATACCATCGCGCTTCCAGCACCTGCGAAGTCGTCCAGGCCGAACGGGATGACGCGCACAGTCACGTGCTCCGCGTCGGACAGCTCCAGGATGCGGGCCAGTTGAGCCCGGAAGGCGTCACGGCCGGCCACCTGAATACGAAGAGCCGCCTCATGGATCAAGGCGTCGTAGGGAATTGCGTCGGGGCCTTCGATAATGACCTTCCGCCTCATCCTGTGGGTCACCCGATGCTCCACCTCGTCCTTGGGGAACTCCGGATTCATGTAGGTGAAAAGGGCGCGTGCATACGCGTCTGTCTGGAAGAGCCCGGGCACATGGATGACCGCCACGTCCTGGCGGTACGTCGCGTAATGATCCAGTTCGGAAAGGTCCAGGTAGGCAGCAGGGAGGACGCCCCGGTAGTCCTCCCACCAGCCGCGGGTCCGGTCAGTGGCCATGGACACCAGGGCGTCGATCAACTCGGAGTCCGAGCAAGCGTAGTTAGCCGCTAGACGACGTACGCGCTCTTCGCTGACGCCTGCGACGCCGGACTCGATCTGACTCATCTGGACAGAGCTCACCCCGAGTAGCGTCGCCGCCTCGGTGGCCTTGAGCCCTGCGGCATCGCGAAGCTTGCGCAGCTCAGCGCCCAGGCGCGTCTGCCGAGCTGTCGGATGTCGCCGTGTCGCCATGTTCAAACTCCCTGGTTCAACTCGCTGGCGTAGTTGCCCCGTTCGGGCGTCAGATTACGTGAACAGCTTGCACGGTACTAAGTTTCAGACCTACCTTCGGTGAAGCAACGCACACGCTGCGGAACCTCAGAGCCCCGGAAGCGCACCACTCCGTCATGCCATGACGGCTGCGGCACTGCCACCGCCCGCACTCCCGCAGTCTTGACCAACTCCCCTTCCTCTCGACAGGAGTCCCGTCATGCCCGAAAGCGAACCCTGGGAGTACTCTCTCTACATCCCGAACGACCCACGCGCCGTCACCGTCTGCCGCCGTACCGTCCGCCTGATCCTCACGATGCACGGCTTGATCCGTCTCGTCGACACCGCGGAACTCCTCGCGACGGAGCTGGCCTCCAACGCCGTACGCCATACCAAGGGCCCCGCCGCCCTGCGCTTGCGTTGGCGCGGGGGCACGCTGCGTATCGGGACCTGGGACTCCGACCCGGAGCCACCCGAACCTCCGTCGAAGCTGGGCGACATGGTCGATGCGGAGGAAGGCCGCGGCCTTGCGCTGGTCAGCGTCTGTGCTGACGTATGGGGGTGGCAGCCACAATCCAGAAACGGCAATCGGGGCAAGTACGTCTGGTGCGAGCTCGCTGCCTCGTAGGTCGCCGGTCGGGTCAACCGGGGTCGGCAACTCGCGGCAGCAGGCCAGTCCGGCTGACGCCCTCCATCCTCGGCGTCAGCCGTATCCACACAAGCGGCTGTTGTCCGTACGCCGACCGACCTAGGACGTGAGCCCGTGCCACCCTGATCCAGCTCACACCGTCTGACCTGCCCGAACACAGCCTCGCGCGAGACGCCTTAATACGCGTAGGTCATGTTCGGTTCCTTCTCCACCAGGTGGGTGAGCCCAGCCTGCTGCGCCCGCTCGATTCGCAAGGCATCGGCCCTTTCACGCTCGTCGGCGAACTTGTGCCAGTCCGATGGCTGCATGAACAGCATGTCACCGGTGCCGGGGACGATCAGGACGCCGCCAAAGGGGAAATCACCCGCAACCCAAGCACCTCTCTCTTCAGCGCCTTTGGGCCAGCGGCGAACCGTTGACGCGTTGACCGCACGCATCAGTGGTGCGCCATGCTGACCACGAGTGGAGACCTTGACGGTGAACACACTGCCGAGTAGCCGCCATTGCTCGCTCTTCTTGTCCACCCGCGTGCGGTATTCAAGGGAGTAGGTGCGCAGCACTCTCTCGCAGGCGGCGAGGCGTCGCCCATGCCGGGTGCGGAGAATCAGAAACAGCAGGACGAAAAACCCGGCAGGTACAGGAAGTGCCGTCAAGAAGGAGTCCGGAGCTCCCGCTGCATGCAGTAGGAACGACGATGAAATTAGAGCCAAGCCGAGCGCGGTACGTCCTGTTACGTGCCTCGCCCATGCGCGCCTGTTGTGCTTTAGCACCTGCTCCACATCGGGTGCCTCCGTTGGGCTCGTCACTGGGTCTCCTTCCTCACCCGAAGTCGCTGCGCACCATGGCAGCTACGGTCCCATGCTCGGGTTCCGGACTGCTCCCGGCTGCAGGCAGCGAAGGGTCGGTGAACGTCACCGTGTGCGCAACCCCGAGCAGGATATTCCTATAGTCGTCGGCGAGGTCGACTGAGGCAGTCACCAGCTGGAGCATGATGATGTCGGGAGTACCGGTTCCGGTCAGTGCGACCGTCCCCTGCCAGACCTGCCCTTGCGGAGGAGTGTCACTCCCCTCCGACGGCCGGCCCGGTGCGGTGGTGACAAGCTTCTTCTCTGCGATGAAACCTGAACCGCACGGCAACTCCAGGGGTCGCATGCCTTCGTCGTGGTTAGTGGCTGCCGTGCCTGCCAGGCTGGCGATCACTAGCTTGGCGTTGACCCCGGCCGCCGGGACTGTCGAGACGGTGAGCACGGAGAAGGCTATCCCCCCGGCATCGTCCGGATGCGAACCGATCAGACAGGCTTGTACTCGATTCGCATTCAACGAGGTAACCACACCGGCGTAAAACCGCAGGACTTCTTCCGCACGGTAACGCATCTCGTCCGGCAGGTTCAGTACTTGCCGGACCAGCCCTTCGATCTGCTCCACCGGCGGGTTGAGATCCAACTGCATGTAGCCATGCGGAATCGCATACCAGAAGGCTGGCTCCCGCTCGCTCGCTGGCCCTGTCATGAGCTCGGTCACTCGGCAATCTGCCTTTCGAGATCTGTGGCGGTATACGTCATACGAGCTTCAGCATCCCTGCAAGTCCGTAGAGGCCAGCGCCAGCCTTGGTGACCTCTGCGGCGTTGTGAGCGCTGCCTTCCTTCGACACGACGCCCTCGGCTTCGAGGGAAGAGATGGAGTTCGCTACAACGTTCAGTCCGTTGGCGCTGATATTGCCCAGCAACTTGGCAGAGCCGGTGGCGCTGGCACCAGCCGCTGCCCAAGCATCATCGACGTCACTCTTGGCAGTCGTTTTAAAGACGTGGCCGAACTCTCGCGCGAACTCGGTCACCTTTTCAGTATTCTTCACTGCCACACCCATGTTGTCAGCCATCCGCAGGCCGTCGGCGATCTCCCGTCCTGCCGTGCCCAGCGCCGTTCCCCCGGGAATCATGCCTAGCGCGTCAGAACCGAAGGAGGCATATGCAGAGAAAGTGTCCATATTCCACCCGAATTTATCCCCCCACGGCAGGAACGCATCTCTGAATTCGGGGTCGGCGAAGTTCTTGGCCATGGAAGCCGCGCTGGCCACCAAGGCGATGCCCGCGAACAACGGCGCCAGCGGCGTAGGGAAGAGCGCAAGCAGACCAGCGATGGCACCAATGGTGCCCGCGTGCTCAAGCAAAAACTCACCAGTTGCCTTGATGCCGTCCCAAATGGCATCTACAGCCTTGCTCAGCCAGCCAGGCTCCTTCGGGGCCAGCTTGTCCGTGGCGTCGTCGAGAGACTTCGCCACCGTCTCAGCGTTGTCCGCATGAGTGGTCTCCAACTCACGCGCCTTCGCGATGACATCGTCGTACTCACCATTGGCCTTGTTCAGGGCAATGGTGGCGTCGTTCAAACTGCGCTCTGCCGCTCGCAGCCGCGCAGTCGCCGCGTCGGCCTCCTCTTGCGACGGGAACTGTTGCCCGGCGAGCCCTAGATCCGGGTGTTTCTCGGCCTGGGCATGACGTTCCTTGGCCGACGCAATCGCTGACCTCTTCTCAGCCGCAGCATCGTTGTACTTCTGCGCCAGGTCACGGTTGGACGTAAGGTAGCCGTCCCAGTTGCCCAGTTGCGCCGCCGCCTTTTCCAAGGAACGGGCAGCGTTCTTTATGTAAGTCGGCAGTTCACCGTCAATAGCTTCCCGGAACGCCTTCGCCGCGTCTCCCTCCCAGTAGCTGCTCTCACCGACCAGCTTGTTGAGCTGCGTATGACAGCTACGGAGCGCGGTGGCAGCCGAAGCAACCTTTTGCCTCAAGGCGTTGACTTCACTGGGGATGCCAGGTACGGGATTCCAACCGAGATCGGGATAGGGGTTCGCTGCCATTACTTCGCGCCGCCTCCACCTGAGGTGGCCTGTTCCGCCATGTGTTTGAAGGCCTTCTCCAAGGCTTCCTCGACCTCTTCGTAGCCCTTCTTATTGGACTTCACGCCCTCACTGACAGCTTCCACCATCTTCTTAGTTTGCTCGGATCCGTATTTCCAGCGCTCCTGAAATCCGTCGCACGCCTCGTCTAGACGCTTGGTCCCGATCTGGTCGGCACGAACGTGAGCCAGAGCGGTCCGCGCTTCATCGAGATCCCTGACACAGCCCTCAAGGCTTTTGAGGAACTGTCCCAGCTGGTCTATGTCCGTCTTGAAGTGCTCCCCCATGAAGTACATTACTCCTTGAATGTTGGACGGGATGAGTGCGAGTCAGCAGGAAGCATTTTTGATCACGAAATTCGACGCTCAGCCTATGTGCCCTGAAGTCGCAGATGACGCTTGGCGGCCAGGCGCAACCAAGCGGAAATCACTGCCCCTGATAAGGAGGCTGTTGAGCATAGGGATTGGGGTGCTGCGCGTGCTGTGTGGGAGGCGCCGGGTATCCCTCGTTGGGAAGTGCGGTGGGATACGGCTGTTGAGCGGTCGGATGAATCGCTTGCTGGTGTGGATAGCCGCCCACGTGCTGCTGATAAATTCCGTTCGCAGAGTTGCGCCGGCTGCGCAGTACGACGAAGACGACAACGGCGCCAATAACGGCGCCTAGGCCGACAACACCAACTGCAAGGACCACGAGGCCCATTGGGGAGGATCCCTTCTCGTTCTTGGCATCTAGTTCACTGCACAGTCGCGAGTACGCCGAGGCAGAACAACAGGGCTGTCGCGTGAGTACCTCCCCCCGGCCTCTTTAGGGCACGACTGTCAGCGCGGTACCCGCGCAGCATGTCCAGAAGACCAATGTTCCTACCGATCAGATCCAACGCTGTCGTTCACAGGAACTTGCCAGACATGATCGAACTGACGAGGAGCAGCCAAGGTGCGACGATGGCGATCTCGAACAGGGCGGTGACGAAACGGTTCGCGGTACGCGATGCCATCTCATCAACCGCACCTGGAGAATTCAGCTCCGGTGGTTCCAGTTCACCACTCCCCACGAGGAAATTGCTCTCCTACTGCCCTTGGTGTGGGGGCTGTTGGGTGTAGGGGTTTGGCTGCTGCGGGGACTGTCCCGGAGGTGTGGGGTAGCCCTGGTTGGGAGCCGTGTTGGGGTACTGCTGATAGCCCGTCGGGGGCTGGGGCGGGTATCCCGTGCCGTGGGAAGGAGTTCCGCTGCCGGAGCCGGAGCCGCTGCTGCCACCGTTGCGGCGGCTGCGGATTACTGCGAAGAGGATGCCGAGGACGACCACGGCGCCTGCGATGCCGGCGATGAGAAGGATGCTGCCCGAGGAGGACTTCTTCTTCTTGGCGACCTGACTCGTGCTGTCGTTGTCGTCGGAGGCGGCGCCGGAATTCGTGGACGTGGACGGCGAGGACTGGGCGAGGGGGCCCTGCTTGGGGCCCTTGGGGATGTCCTTTGTCAGTGCCGCGTACGGGCGGATGATGCCGTAGCCATACTGCTCGTCAGGTACCTTCTTGACGTCTTCATCGAGGAACGTGGCTGATTTGATGAGGCGGTTGATGACCTGGCCTGCGGTCAGATCCGGATATTTGGCCCGAACCAGTGCGGCAGTTGCGGAGACATAGGCGGTTGCGTCGGAGACCCCACTGCCCTCCGCGTATCCGCTAGATTCGGTTGTGTCTGCTCGGGCAATATTCACCCCTGGAGCAGCCAGCGTCACTCCGGGACCGAAATTTGATTTCTTCCAAACCTTCAGCGACTCATCGATGGCGCCGACCGCAACCATACCTGGAAGTTTGGCCGGGTACTCCACACCTGTAATTCCGTCATTTCCCGTTCCTGACACAACAACAACATCGTGCTGCAACGCGTAGTCGATTGCCTCAGCTCCCTTGGAGTCAGGCACAGCAGAAGGGTCAGCAAATGACAGATTGATCACATCTGCACCCTCATCAACTGCGTATCGGACTCCCTCCGCCCACTGATCGCCGCGGTAATCGTCCCCTGTAGAAGATGCTTTGATTGGAAGAATCTTGGCCTTGGGTGCCAAGCCAACAACGCCCGCAGAACTATTCGTTCCGTGTCCATGACCGGCGATGAGGCTTGCCATGCCGGTTCCATGACCGTTGGTGTCATCCTGGGCATCACCACTTCCGGTGACATCCATGCCCTTCAATACCTGTCCGGTCAAATCGGGATGGCTTCCGTCCACTCCCGTGTCAACGACGGCAACGGTTACGCCTTCGCCTTGTGACTCCGCCCAAACTTTCTTGAAATCGATGACGTCGATGACCCATTGCCTATCACGGATGTAGTCCGCTGAGGCAGTGGGAGCTGAGGTGAGGAGCAAAGCTCCCGTCATAGCCATGACCCCTGCCGTTGACGAGACGCGTTTGAAACTCAATTCCTTGCTCCTCACTCGACTATGACTGGTTCCGCCAGTCTTCATGCGAGCGAGCCGCACGCATTCTCCGTGCGGCTCGCTCGTATTGCCTACTCGATGGTTCGCGGCACGTTCCGGTTGCGGTCCTCTTCCGAGATCCAGGTCTCTTCGTCCTCGACCAGGTAGTCGGGACGGTCCCCCTGGCTGTTCTCTTCAGACCGTCGACCGTTACGGCCGGTGCCACCGGCCATTCCGCCGGCCATGGCGCCGCGCTGAGTACCGCCCCGGCTGCCGTGCAAGCCAGCACCGCCGCCGGCACCCTTGCCCGTGACCCCCTTCGCCGCACCAACCACGCCGCCACGAGACTTCGCGAGCGCTCCACGACCGCTTGCTCCGGCACCGCCTCGACCGGCCGCGCCTGCTCCGGCACCACCCATGCCGCCCATGCCGGCTCGGCCTCCGGCACCACGGCCTGCTGCCGCTCCGCCACCGGCCAAACCGCTACGACCGCCTGCGGCCCCGATCCCGCCGCGCGCGGCAGCGCCACCCAGACCGGGCACTCCGCCACCCGCGATGCCTGAGCTCTGAGCTCCGCCTGTGCCGAGACCGCCGCCGCCACCGCCGACACCGCCGGTGCCCGCGTTGGGGCCGGTCCCTGTCAGGCCCGGGGCGATACTGTCCACGTTTGTCTTGGCGGGGGGAAGCTGGGAACCCCCAGTGATGCCAGCATCGCGAGGCACTGTGGGAGCTGGCTTGATGCTGGCAGTCGAACCTGCGCTCCACGGCTTGTTGCCTGCACGGGCCGCACCAGGACCGCCAGCTGACGGTCCCGGCATCGGGATAGGAGGAGGCATCGTCACATTGGTGTTGGGGGGCTCGATGCCTTTCTTGTCATCTCGATTCTCGCCGGACTGCCTGAGGTTCTTCCCATAAACCCTGTAGTTGGCCGCCAACTGCTCCATCACCGCCATGGCCTGCAGTCGGCGCTCCATGCCCAGCGACAAGTTCTTCTCATTCGCCTCGGCAACAGTGCCGGCGCTGACGCCCGCGGCCAGATCCTTGTGCGCCTGGGAGTCATCGCGGTTGGCGTTGTCATTCATTTTGTCGCCCGCGCTCTCCAGCTTGGACGGTTCGTGAATGTCTGCCATCTTGGCCTTGGCGGCGTCGAGGTCTTTGCTGATCGCAAAGAGCTGCTCCGCCGTGAAGTTGGCGTGCGCAGACCCATTCTGGATCTGGACCGCGATCTCATCCGCCCGGCGCTTGAAGGCTCGGGCCGCATCGCCTTCCCAGTGCTGGAGGACCGCATCGACCGCGCTCTTCAACATGCCCGCGACGCTGTCTTTCGCGGATACCTGGTCCACACCGCCAGTCGCGCCGTCACCGTCGCCGCCGGACAGGATGTTGTGGACCATTTTCCAGTGGGTTCCAACCTCCGAAATTTTTCCGGGCTGGGAATCCATGATCATCTTGCGCAAGCCGTTGACCGAGTATTTAACGAACGGCGTCTCCCCGTTCTCGGTCGCACGGTTGTAAGGCACACTGTTACGCGAGACCTTGTCGGACTCAATCAGGCGGTCATGGTTGTTCTGCTGCTCTGTCGCCCTAGCCTTGTCCTGGTTTTCCTGGACCTGGTTGTTGGCTTGGAAGTCTTGCGGGCTGTCGGCCATACTCTTTTCCCCTCGTCAGTGCTTTCCGGAACCCAACTAGCTCGTTGCCAACTGGCCCTTGGTAGATCCGCCCGAGTCGCCCCCGACGCTCTTCTTGACCTCGGCCTCTTCGTTGTTGTACCTGTCCCGGACCTTCGAGGTTTTCGTGCTGAAGTCGTCGATCAGCCCATGGAGCGTCTCGATGATGCTCTCGATCTTGGTCTTCATTTGGGTCTGAGCCGCGTGGAGATTCTTGGCCTCGTGGAACTCCACTTCACCTGAAGTCTGACCGAAGGCATGTTCTGGAATTGTGGTGTCGTACTTCGACGTGGTACCGGCCTTGTCCATGTCGTCCAGCAGGCGCCAGAGCTTCCGGATGACCTCATCCAGCTCGCTCAGATCAACCCGCATCCCGTTACTCATACCCCGTTGTCCTCTCCCCTGTTCCTCAAGTTGTCAGCACCCACTCGGTGCCCAATCATCGCCCAACCCCGCTGACGGACGACCCGGACCGACCAGCCGAGGCAGCTCGCCCAGCCGATCCAAATCGCCCGGTGGACTCACCCCGCCGACTACGCCAGTCCCGCACAGCAACCCCACCCCCCGCAACCACAAGCGCAAGAGCCAGCCCCGTGCCCAACACATAGATGGCTACCCGGCGTTCGCGTTCCGCCTCGCTCTCCCCCATGGTCACGGCCATCGGGATGACGCGGGTTCCCGAGCCGGCCGCGACCGGTGGGTCCGGCTCGGGGGACTCGCCGGGCTCGGACTCGTCCGTGAGCGCGGCGACCGGGTCGACGACGCCCCAGCCGATGAAGGGGTTGGGCTTGCGGCCCGGGCGTTGGGCGGTTTCCTCGATGCGGGTGGCGATCTGGGCGGCGTTCCACTCCGGGTACTTCTGCTTCAGCAGGGCCGCGACCCCCGCGACGTACGGCGCAGCGAAGCTCGTGCCGTCGGCGGTGCACTGGCCGCCGAGGGGGACCGTGGAGACCATGCTGACGCCGGGTGCCGCGACGTCAACGAAGTCGCCCGCCTGTGAGAAGGGGGCGCGCTCGTCGTTGCGGTCGGAGGCCGCCACCGCCAGGACGCCGTCGTAGGCGGCGGGGTAGGTCTTCGCCAACTTGCCGTCGGCTCCGTCGTTGCCCGCGGCGGCGATGATGAGGGCGCCCTTGCTCACCGCGCTCTCCACCGCGCCCCGCAGCGTGTCGTCGTCCTGCTTGTTCTGGGTGTCCGACGAGATGTTGATGATCTTCGCGCCGTCGGCGACCGCGTCCCCGATCGCGTCGGCCATGGTTCCCGCGTTGCCCTGGCCCTTCTCCCCCTCCCCTCCCGTGTAGCGGTAGGAGAGGATGTCCGCGTCCTTGGCGATGCCGACGAAGCCCGTGCCCTTGTACGGGCGGGCGGCGATGATGCCCGCCACCCGGGTGCCGTGTCCTTCGAGGTCCTGGGTGCCGGAGCCACCGACATAGGACCGTCCGCCTGCCACGGCGCCGGTCAGCTGCTTGTTGGACTTGTCGACACCCGTGTCGATCACCGCGACCTTGACATCCTTGCCCGTGGCCTGTTCCCACAGCTGGTCCAGGAGGATCCGCTGCAGCGACCAGGGCGTGGACTTGATGTTGTCGCCGCCGAAGACGCATTCCGAGCTGTCGGCCAGGCCGAAGCGGGCGCTGTCGGAGTCACCCGAGCCGGAACGGCCGGAGGCGGTGTTGCCCGAGTCCGCGAGGCGGGTGGGAGCCACCGAACCAGCCGACACCTCGGAATCAGCCGAGGCCGACGAACCAGCCGGCACCGCCGAAGCAGTCGACATCGCGGAATCCGCCGACACCGCCGGACCAGCCGACACCACGGAACCAGCGGGCAGCACCCCAGAATCCGCCGGCACCACCGAACCAGCCGGCACCCCAGAATCCCCCGGCACCCCCGCTCCTGCCATCGCCGGCGGCGCCGTCGTGAGGCAGATCCCCGTCACCGCGAGCACGCCGAAAGCCCGCTGCAGTGCGCGGGTTCCACCGCCTCGGCCGGCGCGGCTGCGCGAGCGGGCCGTCCTGCCCGCCGCGTTCAGCCCCGCCACGTCCAGGCCCACCAAGTTCAGGCCCCTCATCTCTTCAGGCCCCCAGGGCTTCCTTGCTTCCTTCGAAGCTGGGTCATGTGTGTGTCGCGGGTGTTGCGACGCGTGTGAATGTTTGCGGAATTTGCTGTGTGCATCCCTGTAGGGGGTGCAGGCCGTTCCGTAGAAGCTGTGGAGGCCCCCGAAGCAGAGGACGGCCCAGCGGACGCTGTGGCGTCGGCTGGGCCGAATCTCTTCATCTCATGCCCCTTGGGCCGCCGACGGGCTCAGCTCCAGGTCGCGGAGTTGCTCTTCTCCGTGGCCTGGTAGTTCTCGGCCGCGCTCTGGAGCGCCGTCGAGATCTTCAGCAGGGTGGCGTGCAGGTCGGCGGCGGTCTTGTCCCACTCGCGCTGCTTGCGCTGGTAGCCCTCCTGCGCCTCGCCCTCCCAGGTGCTGGCGACGCGCTTGACGGCGGCCTCGAGGTCGTCGAGCTGCTGCTTGATGCGGCCGGCGGTGGACTTCACGTCCGTGGACGCGTTGGTGATCGTTGCGTAATTGACGAGGATCGACATCGTCAGTCCCTTTCAGGATGAAATCGAAGGAAGTCGGTGGAGATCAGGGGGATCTGAAGGGTCCGGAGTCCGGAAGGACCGAAGCCCTTCAAGCCGGTACGGCTCGATCAGCCGAAGTCCGACATGATCTTGCTGATCTCGGCGTTCTGCTGCTCTTCCGACGCGGAGTAGTTGCTCCGCGTGGAGTCCACGGCTTCCTTGATGTCGTTGAGGATGTCACTCATCCTCTTCGCGTCCTGGTTCCAACGATCCTGCAGCTGGCGGTAGGACTGGGCCGCCTGGCCCTTCCAGCCGCCGGCGATCTGGTCGATCACTCCGTTGAGGCGGCGGATCTCGCCCTGCAGCTGACCGTTCACGGTGTTGATGTCGCCCGAGAGCTTGGTGAGTTCGTCCTCTGTTACCCGGAACTGGCCGGCCATGATGAACCTTCCCCCATGTCGTCGTTGATCCGGGAAACCTGTACCGGTGCCCGGACGAATGCTTCGCACGCTTGAGCGCTGCAAACACTCTATCGTCAGCCTGTCACTCAACCACAGGCAAGACCAATCAGTTACACGGCTCACACACTTGAGCGATCATCCTGTGACTCTCGCGCCGTCTTACTCTCAAGTGCGTGCGCACGTACGACCGTTGGCGGGTCACTGACTCTGTTCCTGGGCGGCGCTGCCGGTGTCCAGCATGGGCCCCTTCGGGATGAACGCGGCCCACGTCTGCGGCACGATCGCGGGGCTCGTCACGTCCTCGTAGCCGAGCCGCGTGCGCGCCTTGTCCGTCTCACTGGCGTCGCCGCCGGAGGAGTCCGCGGCGCCCGAGGCCGAGTCGCCGCCGTTGCCCTTCGCCGCGCTGTCGTTGGTCTTCGGCAGCGAGTAGCGCAGGCCCGTGTCCGTCAGCAGGTACTGCCCACCGCCACCGGCCGCCGTACCGGTGATCTCCGTGAAGAGGAGGCCGGAGCCGGAGGAGACGTAGGCGCTCAGCGAGTCGGCGACGATCCGCTTCGGGTACGCCGTCCCGGCCCAGGCCGCGAGCTGCGGCTTGTTGCCCTGGCCGATGGTGCCGCCGTAGACGCTGCACGAGGTCGTGCGGGCCTCCGCGGTCGCCGAGGCAGGGGAGTTGGCCTGCTTCGGAACGGTCTCGAACCAGCCCTTGTCCTTGTAGAAGGACGGCGTGTCACCGTTGTTGGCGTCGATGACCTGAGGCGTCGCGAGCTTGATGTCGGCGCTCTCGTCCTGGCTCCAGGCCGCCCTGACCAGGCCGGCGACGAAGGGCGTGATGGCGGCGACCTTGTCCTTGAGGACGACGTAGTACTGCGTGACCTGCGTGTCCTCCGTCTTGATCACCCGGCCCACCGACGCGTCGGCGGGGAGTCCCTGGACCTGGGTCGGCCCCCCGGCGCCCTCGATGGTCGGGAACGTGATCACGTCGCCCGCGTTGAGCGTGCTCAGCCACTCCGAGCTCACCAGCTGCGGTTCGAAACCCGCGGCCGTGGTACCGATGGCGGCGGCGCGCAGCTTCTCCATCGTGGGCTTGTCCAGCGCCGGACCGCCGAGCTGGAACCTGGTGCCCTTGCTGTCGACCAGGTAGTCCACCTGGGTCCTGGAGTCGCGGACGTACAGCGCCTCGCGCGGATCCACCTTCCCCGCGTTGTCGAGCACCTTGGCGTCGTCGGCGTTGAGGACGAACACGGCCCGGTCGATCGCGCGGGCCGCGCCCTCGACGGGGCGCTCGCACACCGCCCAGGTCTTCGGCTTCTGCGCGTCGTCCTTGGACGGCATCCGGTCGGGGGCGTAGGGGATGCCGATGGTCGCGCCGTGCCGGATCCCGCTCTTGTCGATCTCCTTGCCGGGGACCTCCAGGACGCTGCCCTTGCCCTTGTCGAGCAGCAGCTTGGCGGAGGCGTAGTTGAGGACCGGGTGGAGGACCTTCTCCACCTTGCCGTCCTTCGGGTCCGGGTCGAGGACCACGTACCGCGTCGTCGAGTCGCTGTCGACGATGATGTACTCGCCCGGAGTGTCCCAGCCCTTGGGCGCGGTGGGCTTGATCACGCCCCACGCGATGAACCCGATGACCAGCACCAGGCCCACACCGAGGCTGGGCATCACCGTACGGATGGGACGCGGAGCGCCTTCCTCCGAGCCGCCCGGCGATGGCGCCAGGAACGCCGCGACGGTGCGCTTGCGAGCGAACGTGTAGGCGGCGAGCTCATCCCGACGCTTTGCCATGGTCCCCGTGTCTCCCGTTTGTGATGCTCGATCGTGTTGCGTGGTGCGATGTCCGACCGCGACCGCGATGGCCGGCATTGTCCGGACCGGCCGGACACGACCTAGGGCCGGCTCCGTCACGCAGGCCCCTACTATGCCTTGCGCCGCCGGGCGACGATCCATCAGGTGTGCGGCCGCCCCCGCATCTTCACAGAGCTTCACCACAGCGCTCCACCATGCGGGGTCGGTCCATGACAGGCTGACCACCTGGGTTTTGGGTGTCCCCTGTGTCGCCCGGTGTTCCGCAGCGGGTACCGTGAGCCACCCGCATGGATGTTGAGGGCCATCGGTGCCCCTGGCCCGTCGCCGGGATCGACCTCTTCGACCTCTCGGACACAGAGGATCCGGCCCGGCCCACGGCCACTACTTCGCGAAAGGGATGTCCCGGGGGATGACCAGCGCTACGAGCACTCGGCGCGGACGCCGCGCACAGCAGCAACAGGGAGGTCCGGGCGGCGGCAGACGTACGTCAGCCACGCCCGCCGCCCCCGCCGCCGCGTCGCCGCGCACGCTGCCCCGCCCGGGCGGTCTGGGTCCGGTACGGCTCCAGCAGCTCATCCTGGTGGAGCTCGCGGCGGCGGTCATGCTGGCCGCCTGGGCCGCCGACCAGTCCTGGCTGCTGATCCCGGCCGCTGTCGTGGCCGCGCTGCTGCTGCTCCTGGCGGTCCTGCGCCGGGGCCGCCGTCCGCTGCCCGAGTGGTACGAGACCTCGCGCGCGCTGCGGCAGCGCCGACGCGACGCCAAGCAGCCCGTTCCGCCGGGGACCGACGCGATGCTGGCCCCGGTCGTGGAGTGCGACCCCGCGCTGCGGACGTACTCCTTCGTCTCCCGTGACGACCGCTCGATCGGCATGATCGGCGACGGCTCCTTCCTGACCGCCGTTCTCTTCGTCCAGCCGGGAGACCAGCCGCTGCGTCCGGCGGCCGGCGACCGGCAGCTGCCGCTCAGGCTGGTCCAGGACGCCCTGGAGGTCGACGGGATCCGTCTGGCCTCCGTCCAGGTCGTGCAGCACACCCAGCCGGCGCCCGCGCCGCATCTGCCCTCGCAGTCGCTGGCCGCGCGTTCGTACGGCCCTCTCCAGGCGCAGGCCGGTTCCCCCGCGCTCCGCCTCACCTGGGTCGCCCTCAAGCTCGACCCGGAGCTGTGCCCTGAGGCGGTCAAGGCGCGCGGGGACGGCGTTCCCGGTGCGCAGCGCGCCCTGCTGCGGGTCGCCGACCAGCTGGCGAGCCGGCTCGCCGGTGCCGGGTTCAAGGCGACCATCCTCGACGAGACCGAGCTGGTGCAGGCGCTGGCGACGTCCAGCTGTCTGAACCCGCGCGCCAACGCCCAGCACTCCCAGGACGGGCGCACACCGCAGCGCCGTACGGTCGAGGCGGTGCGCACCTGGCGGGTCGACGACCGGTGGCACACCACGTACTGGGTGTCCCGCTGGCCGCAGTTGGGCAGTGGCGGTGTGGCACTGCCCGAGCTGGTGACGCGGTTCACCTCGCTGCCCGTGCTCGCCACGACGTTCAGCATGACCCTGAGCAAGGCCGGCAACCGGGGTGTCGCCCTCACCGGGCACGTCCGGGTCACCGCCCGCGGTGACAGTGAACTCGGCCAGGTGGGGCGGGAGTTGGAGCGGGCCGCGAGTGCCGCGAAGGTCGGCCTGGTCCGTCTCGACCGGGAACAGGTCCCCGGAGCCCTCGCCACTCTGCCGCTCGGAGGTACGCACTGATGTCCCACCCCGCCTCGACCATGCCCCCCGGGCAGCAGGGCGGCCGGGCCCCCGGACGCACTCCGGCCCATGTGGCCTCGCCCACCGACACCGGCATGATCCCCATCATCGGCCGGCAGCCGGAGGCACCGCAGCAGCAACGGCGCATCTTCAGCCCGGGGTTCGGGCTGCGCGGCCCGCGGCGGAACCGCCATGTCGTCACCGTCGACGAGCTCGCGGCGATCAGCATGCCCATCGGTGACGACGGCGTACTGATCGGCACCGACCCGGAGTCGCAGCCCGCCGTGCTCGGCCTGTCCCGGCCTACCGCGTTCGACGTCGTGCTCGTGGGCGGACTGTGGCTCGCCCAGGTGCTGGCGTTGCGCGCCGCCGCGACGGGTGCGCGCGTGGGTGTGGAGACCGGCCGTCCGCAGGCCTGGCAGCAGTTGGCCCAGGCGGCGGGCGGCGGCCAGCAGTGCGTCACGGTGTATCCGGTGGGACGGGTGCCCGCGCAGGGCCCGTCGGTGTCGAGCCCGGTCGTGCTGATCCGGGACTGCGGCATCCGACCGCCGCGCGGCCGGGTGACGTCGGTGCCGTGGCAGGCCGTGGTGACGGTGCTGCCGTACGTCAGCGAGCACGCGCCGCGCTGGCTGTCCCAGGCCCATCTGGTGGGGATTCAGCGCATTTCGCCCTACGAGACCGAGGCCGTACGCGACACCCTGGGGATCCCGGAGGAGCAACTCCAGCACCTGCCGACCCTTCACGACGGCGTCGCCCTGTGGTGCACTCGCAAGCATCAGAAGTTCGTCATGACCGAACCCACCGATGCGGAGACGGGACTGCTCGGCGTGGCCCGTCGTATGGACTGACAGGTCGTCGTCCCGGGAGCGGGGCGCGAACGGGGCCTCGGCCACGTGGAGTTACGAGACTTCGGCCACGTAGCGTCACGAGACTTCGGCCACGTGGAGTACGAGGCCTCGGCCACAGGGTGGTGCGAGGGCTCGGCCACAGGGCCTCCGTACGCACCATGAGGCCCTTCCGTCCACACACCCGGGGCTATAGCGTCCGCCCCCATGGGGGCTTTTCCGTCCCGCCATGCGAGTGATTAGGCTTCTGGTGGTGCGGTGACGATCGCAGTCGCGTGGGACTAGCCACTCGGTCCGCCCGGCCGCGACGACGACCAGCTCAGCAGCAGTGGCTGACCAGGAGGCAAGCAGTGAACAGGGATCGGTCCGAGTACAACGGCGGGAGCCCTTCCTCGGACGGGGACGATCACGAGGTGGATCTCACCGGCGAGTTCGAAATCGTCTACACACCTCCCGCCTGGTACGCCCAAAGTACGCAAAGTGGTTCCTCGTCCGGTGGACAACAGGACGGCGGCCGGCCCACGCCGCCCCCGCCGACCGGTTCGCCCGTCGGGTCGCCCACCGGGCCGCCCGGCGCCGCGCCACAGGGCCCGGGACCGCACACTCCCCCGGCGCAGCCGCCCGCCCAGGGCGTGCCCCAGCAGCAGCCGGCGCCGCCCGCGCAGGCCACCCCGCCCCAGGGCACGCCGAGCGCCGGTCAGCAGGGCGGCCCCGGCACGGGTGGCTACGGCTTCCCGCAACAGCAGTCCGCGCCGGGCGCGCCCGCGGCCGGCGGTTACGGCTACCCGCAGCAGCCGGCACCCCAGCAGGGCCAGGACACGTCGGGTGGCTACGGCGTTCCCCAGCAGGGCCAGGACACGTCCGGCGGCTACGGCGTCCCGCAGCAGGGCCAGGACACCTCGGGCGGCTTCGGCGTGCCTCCGCAGCACTCCCCTGCCCAGCCGCCCGCCGCCGCCCCCCAAC
>NZ_JAKEIP010000109.1 GCF_021474425.1 Streptomyces muensis
AAGAGACCGCCCCGCCCCCTCCTGGACTCCCCGGCGCCGGACGCGTCCCCCGACGTCCGGCACCGGGGCCTCGCAGCCCGGCTGGCCGCCGCGCTCGGCGTCGTCACCGTCGCACCCGGTGCCCGCGAGGCCACCGTCGCCGGGCGTACGGTCACCGCCGACAGCCCGCGCGACCTGCGCGGCCGGCTCACCAACGCGCTGTACGAAGAACTCCACGCCGGCCGCCACCAGGGCGGCGCCCTCCCCGACGGTCCGCCACCCCGGCGCACCCTGCGCGACCCGGCCTTGGAGGAGCGGCTCGCCGCGGCCGTACCGCACCGCACCACGCCCACCCGGGGCCGCCTCGTCGAGGTGCTGTCGCGGCCGGACGGCGACCAGCTCGTCGTACGCCTCCCGGAGGTCACCGCACGCGTACCGGCCGACCGGCTGCTCGCCTCGGCCACACCGCCCGCGCCCGGCGAGTACGTCGAACTCGCGCTGGAGGCCGCGCGGCCCGCGCTGTCCCCCGGGTTCTTCTACGTCATGGGCTCCCGCCCGCTGCCCCGCCCCGCCGGAGCCGTACGCCGGCTCTTCCTGCACGCGCGGGACGCGGACGCGGCCGTCGCGCTCTGGGGCGCCGCGCTCGACGCGCTGGAGGCGGCAGGCGCCCGGTACCACGCGAAGGTGCTCTCCGACCCGCAGGACTTCCCGCGCCGCGACGCCGTCGTGGTCTACCTGCACGGCGACCACCGTCCCGGCGAGGAAGCGGTCGCGGCGGCCGTGGCCCCGCACGCCGGCACCCTGACCGGCCCTGCCACCTCGGTGTTCACCGAGGAACTCGCGCCCGGTGTCGCCGCCGCCTGGGACCCCGAGGACCCGCGCCCCGGCCAGAACGGCATGAGCTTCGGCCAGCACCGCGCCTTCGCCCTCGCCTCCGGACTCATCGCACACGCCCTGGCCGACGGTCCGGACGCCCGTACGCGTGCGGAGTTCGTCGTACAGGCCTTCCACGAGGCCGGAATCGACCCGCTGAACCCCCAGAACAACCTCGACACCCGCCCGGGAGACGCACGATGACCACGACGACCACCGAGGCCCCGGCGGACACCCCGGCGGACATCCCGGCGGAGGCCGGGGCCGGCGGGCTCGGCACCGCCCTGACCACCGCCTACAGCGACGCCATAGCCGAGGTGTACGACGAGATCTACCCCTCCACCCCCGACCTGGAGGACATCGCCGACTTCCTCCTCACCCTCACCGCACCCGGCGCGAGCGTGCTCGAACTCGGCGTCGGCACCGGCCGGGTGGCGCTGCCGCTCGCCGACAAGGGCTTCCGGGTGCACGGCGTCGACTCCTCCGAGGGCATGCTCGCCCGGCTCGCCGAGAAGGACCCCGAGGGCCGGATCACGCCCGTGCACGCCGACTTCGCCGCCCTCGACCTGGGCCGTACCTTCGACGTCGTCCTCGCGCCCTTCAACTCCCTGTGCTGCGCGGTCACCCCGGACGAGCAGATCGCCCTCATGCACGCCGTGGCCCGGCACACCGCGCCGGACGGACACGTCGTGATCGAGACGTTCGACCCCAGCGACTACCACGTCCAGAAGAAGAACGAGATCAACACGTACCCGGTCGCAGGGCGCGGCGCCATGATCGAGTCGATCGGGGTGCTGCCCGCCTCGCAGAACATGATGGTGCACAACACCCTCTTCCTCGACGGCGAGCCGCCCAAGTCCGCGACCACGGTCATGCGTTACCTGTGGCCGAGCGAGCTGGACCTGCTCGCCGGGATCGCCCGCCTGGAGCTGTCCGCCCGCTACGCCGGCTGGCGCGAGCAGCCCTTCGACGGGGGCGACAGCCGCAAGATGTGCGTCTCCGTGTACCGGCCGCTGCCGTGAGCCTCCGGCTGGAGAGCGGTCTGCGGCTGGTCACCGAGGAGGCCCCCGGGCGCGGGCTCGTGGCCGTGGCGCTGACCGTGGCCGCGGGCGGTGACGACGATCCGGTCGGGCGGCACGGCATGGCGCATCTCGTTGAGCACCTGATGTTCCCGCGTGACCAGTCGCCCGGGTTCGCGTCCGGGGCCGAGTCCGCGTCCGGGTCCGGGGACGACGAGTCCTTCGTCGCCCTGGTCCAGGAGGTGGGCGGCATGTGCAACGCCGAGACCCACCGCGATCACACCGTCTTCCACACCGTCGTCCCCGCCGACGCGCTGCCCGAGGTCCTCGCCCACGAGGCCCGCCGGCTGCTCCGCTTCGAGCCGTCGCCCGAGACCGTGCGCTCCGAGGTGGCCGTGATCGGCGAGGAGATCCGGGCCGCCGGGTCCGGCAGCCGGCTGTGGGACACCGTGCTCACCGCGCTCCACCCCGGGGCGCGGGACGCCTACGGCACGACGGCGGAACTGCGCCGCGCCACGGCCGGGGAGGCGGAGACGTTCTTCCGGCGCCACTACCGGCCCGAGCGGGCCGTGCTGTCCGTGGTCGGGGATGTGGACGCCGGGCTGGTGGGGGAGCTGGTGGAGCGGGAGTTCGAGGCGTGGGGCCGAGAGGCGTGCGGCCGGGGGGACCGGGATTCCCGGGCCGCCGCTCGGGTCGTAGGGCGTGCGCGCGGCGGGGACGAACCCCGGCCCGCCATCCCCTACGGCAGGAACGGCGTCGCCGTCGGACACGCCCTCGCCGATCCACGCCGGGGACTCGGCCCGTACCTCGCCCAGGTCGTCCTCTGCGAGATCCTGCGCCGCGGTCGGCTGCGTCGACTGGCCGCCGAGCGAGGGGCCGTGGACGCGGCGAGCGTGATGTGCGGCTACCAGGGCCAGTGGCTCGCCTCGGCGGCACCCGACCTCGCGCTCGTCCTGCTCGGCCGGGCACCCGGCGTCGGCACCGAGGAGGCCGCGGCCCTCTGGCTGGACGCCCTCGGCGCGCTGGCGGCCGCCCCGCCGGACGGACCCGAACTGCGCCGTGCGGTGACCGTGCTGCGCGCCGCCTGCCACCGCCAGGCCGACTCGCTCACCGCCCGCGCGGTGACCCACGGCCGCGCCGCGCTGCTCTTCCCGAGCGAGGGCGACGGCGATAGCTCCAGCGCCGGCAAGGGCGACGGCGACGGTGCGGGACCCGACGCCATCCCCCGTCGTCTGGCCGCCGTCACCGCCGCCGACGTGTCGTCCGCCGCCCGCGCCCTGCTCGCCGCACCCCGCACCGTCCACACCCTGGAGGGAGTCGCCCCATGACGGTCACCTCGCCGACCCGCCCGGCGCCACGGCAGCCCGCCGCCCCCCGCGAAACCCTCCGCACGATCCTGCCGAACGGCCTGGACACCGCCCTGGTGCACATCCCGGGCGCCCCTCTCGCCGAACTCCGGCTCGTCCTGCCGTACGCCCGCACCGAACCCGCTCTCCGCCCCGCGCAGGACCTGCTCGCGGCCCGCCTCGGCACCGCCACGACCGTCCGCGACCGGCAGGCCGTGGCCGACCGGGCGGCCGACCTCGGGGCGGAGTTCAGCACCGTGGTGACCGCCGAGCAGCTGGTGCTGTCGGTGAGCGTGCCGGGGGAGGAACTGCCGGGCGCGCTGGAGCTGCTGGCCGACCTGCTGCTCCGCCCGTCCTACGGACCGCCCCCCGCTCCGAGGACGACCACGCCACAACCGCCCCCCGGCCCCCGCATCCGCCTGCGCCGAGCCCAGCTCCGCCATGCCTTCGGCGGCTCGCACCCCTTGGTCGACGACGACCCCGGCACCGCAGCGCGAGAGCTGGACCTGCTCGCCCTGCACCACCGCGTGATCGTCCCCGGGGGAGCCGTACTCCTGGTGCTGAGCGGCGAGTCCACGGAACGCGTACTGGCGGGGGTGCGCGAGGAGTTGGGCGCCTGGTCGGGCGGCCCGTCCGGGCTGCACCTGCCCCCCTTCCCGCGCCGCGAGCCCGCGCCGGGACGGCTCGCCCTGCACGATCCGTCGGCCGACCAGGCGCTCCTGCTCACCGCAGGCCCGGCCGTCCCGGCTCCCGAGCCCGGTCACACCGCGCTGCATCTCGCGCAGGTCGTCCTCGGCGGCCACGCCTCCTCGCGGCTCACCCGGCGGCTGCGCGAACGGCACGGGCTCGCGTACGCCGTCGACGCCCGGATCCGGCAGAACCGCGCCGGCTGCTGGCTGGAGATCGACTGCGCCGGCGCACCCGGCACGGGACAGCGGCTCGCCGAGGAGGTCACCGCCTGTCTCGCCGAGCTGGCCGAGAGCGGGCCCACGCCCCGGGAGGCGTACCGCGCCCGCCGGTACGCGGCCGGGTTCACGCGCTTCGCCCTGGCCACCCGGGCGGAGGAGGCGAGCGCCCTCGCGGGCTTCGCGGCGAGCGGCCTGGACCTGGACTGGCTGACCCGCTACCCGGACGCGATTGCCCAGGTGACGGACGATCACATCGCGGAGGCGGCCGCGCACTTCCTGGCCCCGGCCCGCACGCTGGTGGCCACCCTCGACCACACACCGGCGCCCGAAGGACCCACACAGTGACCGCACCCGCACCCACACCCGCACCTGGCCTTCCGGCCGTCCTCTACCCCCTCCAGCCCGACCACCCCGAACTGGTCGCCCCCTTCGCGGAGTTGGTGTCCCGCACCGGCGCCCGCCGCCTCTGGCTGTGCCAGTCCTTCCGGGCGGAACCGCACCAGGTACTGGCCCACCTGGCCGGCATGGGCCACACCGTGCCGGTGGGCACCGCGGTCACCCTCCTGCCGCTGCGCCACCCCTACGAGGCCGCGCTCCAAGCCCGTTCCCTCGCGCTGCTCACCGGACAGCCGGTCGTGGCCGGATACGGCATCGGCACCCCCGAGTTCGCGAACGGCCTCGCGCCCGAGCCGTACCGCAGCCCGCGTACGGCCGTCGGGGAGTACGTCACCTCCGTACGGGCCCTGCTGGCCGGCGAGAGCGTGGCGCACGACGGGCCGTACCACCGGCTGCACGCCGCCCTGCCACCCGTCGGCCCGCACGCGCCGGTGGAGGTGGGCGCCGGGGTGCTCAGGCCCGGCATGGCCCGCACGGCCGGCGCCACAGCGGACGTGGCGATCACCTGGATGACCCCGCCGGACTACATACGCGGCACCCTCGCACCTCAACTGTCCGCCGGTGCCGCCGAGGCGGGCCGCGCCACCCGCCCCCGTATCGCCACGGCGGTCCACGTGGCCGTGACCCGCCCCGGCCGCGACCCACGCCGCCTGGCGGAGGCGGCCGCGGGCACCCACCTGCGCGCCCCGCACTACGCGGACATGCTGCGCCGCGCGGGCGTCGACATCGACGCCCCCGACCCCGCGACCGAACTCCTGCGCGCCGACGTCGTCGTCACCGGCACCCCGCGCGAGATCGCCGACACCCTCGCCGCCTACCACGCCGCCGGTGTCGACGAGATCCTCCTCAACCCCACGGCCGTCCTGCTCACCGAGGGCGTCCACGCGGCGGTGAGGGACCTGGAGGAGATCATCGCGGCGACGCGGTAGGGCCGGCCACCGGCTCAGAGCAGGTTCGGGCGGATCCTCCAGGGATGCGCGGCCTTCGTCTCCGTGCCGTCGGCGAGGACTCCGACGACGCGGTAGTAGGAGACCGAACCCAGCGGCTGGGTGGTGTCGTTGAAGGACTGGTAGTAGTTCGTCGTCGGGGAGGCCGTGCCCAGCGGGTCGTAGGTCCGGGTCTCGGGGTTCCAGCGGCTCACGCGGTACTCGGTGATCTGGGCGCAGACGTCGCCGGAGCAGTGCCACTGGATGGGCTGCGCCGCCTCGGCGACGGTCCAGCCTCCGCCGCCGTAGAGCGGACCGCCCGACTCGAAGTCCTTGCCGATCGGCTCGCCCGGGACGATGTTCAGTTCCGTGGCGGTGACGGTGGGGACGGACGGGTCGTTCGCGGAGAGTTCGTTGCCCCAGACGTCCTCGGCGATGACCGTGTAGACGTAGGTCTCGCCGTCCGGGATGTCGATGCAGAGCATGGCCAGCGGGTCCTTGGCGCGGTCCACGCAGTGCGCCAGCTCGCCGATCCACTTCACGGTGCCGTCGTCCTGCCGTACCCCGCGCAGCGCGCGGTAGGAGGCGATGTCGTCGTCGGCCGGGGCGTTCCAGCGCAGTTCCGTGCCGTCGGCGCGGGGCGTGGCCGTCAGGCCGGTGAGGGGGAGCGGGGCGGTGCGGTCGGAGGTGGTGACGGTGACCGGGTTGGAGGGCGCGGAACGGTTGCCCTGCCAGTCGGTGATGACGACGCCGTAGGTGTAGGTGGTGTCGAACTCGAAGTCGTCGCTGGAGCACCCGAAGGAGTACTCGCCGGCGGCGCTGTCGAGCGTCGTGTTCACGGTGCAGGGCACGGCCACCGCGTCCGCGCCGAGCGTGGTGCCGGGTGAGCGCAGCACGGTGAAGTAGGCGTCGTTGTTGATCTCGTCGGAGAGGCGGCCCTCCGGCATGGTCCAGTGCAGCCGCACCGCGTCGTAAGTGGCCGTCGCCTGGAGGTTCTGCGGTGCGTCCGGCGGCGTACGGTCGATGCCGTCGGAGGTGACGGGCGTCGAGTACGCGCCCGCGTTCCCGGCGGCGTCCCGGCCCCGGACCAGGTACGTGTGCTTGGTCTCGTCGTGGCCCACGTGGTGGATGAAGGACGTGCCGGTGAGCTGCTTGAGGAGGGTGAGGGCGCCGGTGGCCTGGTCCTTCTCGAAGAGCTCGTAGGAGACCGCGTCCGGCGCGGCGTCCCACTCGATCATCATGCCCCACAGGTCACCGTGCGCGGTGAGCCCCGTGGGCGCGGCCGGGCCGGTGCGGTCGACGGTGGTGACGGGCTGGTCGGTGCTGCCACCGGAGACGTTGCCGGCCTTGTCGTAGGCGCGGACCTCGTAGTAGTACGTCGCGCCGGTCGCCGGCGGGGTGTCCGTGTACGAGGTGGCGGCGGAGCCGGCCGTCGCGAGCGGCTTGCCCGGGTACGCGGCGCCCTTGAGGCGGCGGTAGACCTGGTACCCGGCGAGGTCCATCTCCTTGTTCTTCGCCCAGGCGAGCTTCGCCTTGCCGGTGGCCTTGTCGTACGTGACCGTCGTGCCGGTCGGGGTGAGCGGCCTGACCTTGTCGACGGTCGCCGAAGTGCGCGGTGTGTAGGCGAACTTGACGCGGGCGCTGCCGGTCCAGTTGGCGTAGTCGACGCGCAGGGTGTGCTTGCCGGACGGGATGGTGACGTTGACGGTCCTGGAGACGGTCGTGGAGGTGTTCTTCCACAGGTCGATCTTGCGGCTGCCGTCGAGGTAGACGCGGATGCCGTCAAGGCCGGAGGCGGCCAGGGAGAAGGGGCCGCCGGAGCCGAAGTCCCGGGTCACGGTCCAGCGGACGGAGAAGTTGTCCCTCGGCAGCCCGGAGACCGGGGCGTTCGTACCCCAGTTCTGGTCGATGACGCTGTCGCAGTCGGTCTTCTTCGGAGTGCCGGAGAAGGCCGTGTTCGCGAAGAACTGCCGCTTGAAGACCGGCGAGGTGCAGGTCACGGCGGCGGACGCGGGCGTGGCGAGGGCCGTGAGCAGGCCGCCCGTGGTGGCGAGCACGACGGCGGCGGCGGTGGCCGCGGTCGTACGTCTGACTGGGTTCATGCGGTCCTTCGGTCCTGTTCGGCGACGGCGATGATCAACCGTCGCCGAACAGACCAGCGGGAACGCCGTTTGGTTGTACGGCCGCCGCGGCGGGTCAGCCGGCCGGCGCGGTGACCGCCCAGTCCGCGGCGGGCAGCGACTCCGTGCCGTCCGCCGCCACCGCCGTCACCCAGTAGTACGACGTGGTGCCACGTGCGGCCCCGGTGTCGAAGTACTCGAACGCGCCGGCACCGGCGTCCGCGATCTTCTCGTAGGCGGAGCTGTCCGGGTTCCAGCGGTAGAGGCGGTAGCCGCCCGCGGCCTCGGGGGCGTCCTCGCCGAGCCCGCCCCAGGTCAGCCGGTTGCCCTCGTCCCCCTCGGCCGGAGTCGCCTCCAGCGTCAGCGGGGAGCCGTCGGGCGTCGCCACGCCCGGCGCCGTGTCGAGCTCGGTCGCGACCACCACCTGGGCCTCGCCGGTCCAGCGGAAGGAGGAGTTCCCGGCGTCGTCCACGGCGTCGACGATGAAGCAGCTCTCCTCGCCGTCGGGGAGGACGGCGTAGTCGTACGACGTGGTGTCCGCCGACACGTGGAAGCCGGGGTACAGGGAGCAGACCTGCTCCTCCTCGTCGCCGAGGAGTTCGCCCCGGCGGACCACGTAGCTCGCCAGGTCGGCCGTCGGGTTGGCGTCCCAGCGCACCCGGAAGCCGTACTCGGTCGGCGTGACGGTCACCCCGGTGACGGCGGACGGCGGGGTGAGGTCCCGGCGCTCGCCGCTGACGGCGACGGACCGGGCGGACTCGTTGCCTGCCGCGTCGAGGGCGGTCACCCGGTAGTGGTAGGTCGTGTCCTCCGCGGCCGAGGTGTCCAGATAGGAGACCTCGGCGGTGCTGCCCACCCGGGCGTATGTGCCGCTCGCGCTCGACGCCCGGTACACCCGGTACGACGCCGCGCCCGGCACCGCGCTCCAGGCGACCCGCAGCCCCTCCGCCTCGGAGGCGGTGGTCGGCCCGGTGGGCACGGCGGGCGCGGTGCGGTCGACGGTGGTGACGAGCTGGTCCGCCGTACCGGCCGACTCGTTGCCCGCCCTGTCGTAGGCGCGGACCTCGTAGTAGTACGCCGCCCCGGTCACCGGCAGCGTCGTGTCGGTGTGGGTGGTGGAGGCGGTCGTCGCCAGCGGTGTGCCGCCGTACGCGGCGCCCTTGAGCCGGCGGTAGACGCGGTACCCGGCGAGGTCCATCTCCTTGTTCTTCGCCCAGGTCAGCTTCGCCCTGCCGGTGGCCTTGTCGTACGTGACCGTGGTGCCGGCCGGGGTGAGCGGCCTGACCTTGTCGACGGTGGCCGAAGTGCGGGGCGTGTAGGCGAACTTGACGTTCGCGGTCCCGGTCCAGTTGGCGAAGTCGACGCGCAGGGTGTGCCTGCCGGAGGGGATGGTGACGTTGACCGTCTTCTTGACGGTCGTCGACACGTTCTTCCACAGGTCGACCTTGCGGCTGCCGTCGAGGTAGACACGGATGCCGTCCTGGGCGGAGGCGGCGAAGGAGAACGGACCGCCGGAGCCGAAGTCCCGGGTCACGGTCCAGCGGACGGAGAAGTTGTCCCTCGGCAGTCCGGAGGCCGGGGCGCCGGTGCCCCAGTTCTGGTCGATCACGCTGTCGCAGTCGGTCTTCTTCGGAGTGCCGGAGAAGGCCGTGTTCGCGAAGAACTGCCGTTTGAAGACCGGCGAGGCGCAGGTCACGGCGGCGGACGCGGGGGAGGCCGTCGTGAGCAGCGTGCCCGCGGTGGCGAGCACGACCGTCGTGGCGAGCGCGACCGTCGTCGCAGGTGCGGCGGTCGCGCGTCTGGCTGGGTTCATTCGATCCTCTGGTCGAGTACGGGACAGCGCCGAGCGGGCTGTCGTGATCACGACTCGCGAGGAATGACATTGGTTGTGCAGTTCTCAACCAGTTCCTTGATCGATTTTCGGTGGAGGGGATGTAACGGACGTTTGGAGACGTTCCTTCATGTCTTTACATGCACAGCGGAGCGTGGCGTTGCGCACTCGTTAAGTAGTTCCGCTTGACGGTGAGGGTTGTCGGCGCGTTGTCTTTTCAGACATCTGGGCGCAATGGCGCGCCCGTGTTCCTAAGGCACCAGAAGTGAGCTCCTGTATGCGTCCCTTGCGCCCCCTGCGCCGTACCGCCACCGCCGTCGCCGCCGCGTCGACGATGACCCTCTCGCTGGCCGCGTGCGGGGCACTGGGCGTCACCGGGGACAGCAGCGAGGCGAGCCCCACCAAGGGCGACGACATCACCGTGGGCCTGCTGCTGCCGGAGACGGCGAACACGCGCTACGACAAGTTCGACTTCCCCATCATCCGGAACAAGGTCCTGGAGCTCACCGACAAGCAGGGCAGGGTCGTCTACAAGAACGCCGACGCGGACGCCACCAAGCAGGCGAGCCAGCTCCAGCAGATGATCAACGACCAGGTCGATGTGATCCTGCTGGACGCCGTCGACGCGCACGCCATCGCGTCCGGCGTGAAGAAGGCCAAGGACGCCGGGATTCCGGTCATCGCCTACGACCGGCTGGCCGAGGGCCCGATCGACGCGTACGTCTCCTTCGACAACGAACTGGTCGGCGAGGTCCAGGGCCGCTCCCTCCTGGAGGCCATGGGCGGTTCGAGCGTCGACTCGTCCGACAAGATCGTGATGATGAACGGCTCGCCCACCGACCCCAACGCCAAGCAGTTCAAGGCCGGCGCGCTCTCCGAGCTCAAGGGCACGGTCGGCATCGCCAAGTCCTACGACACCAAGGACTGGAAGCCGGAGAACGCCGAGGCCAACATGGCCCAGGCCATCGAGGACGTCGGCGTCAACAACATCAAGGGCGTCTACTCCGCCAACGACGGCATGGCCGGCGGCATCATCAAGGCCCTGGAGGCCGCGGGCGTCACCGAGCTGCCCCCGATCACCGGCCAGGACGCCGAACTCGACGCGGTCCAGCGGATCGTGGCCGGCGAGCAGTACATGAGCGTGTACAAGTCGTACCCGCAGGAAGCCGAGAGCGCCGCGGAGATGGCCGTGGCCAAGGTCCAGGGCAAGGACATCCAGTTCGACTCCCTCACCCAGGACCAGGTCGACAGCCCCACCGACAAGGGCGTCCCGGCCCTGCTGGTCCCCGTGGTCGCCCTGACCCAGAAGAACATCAAGCAGACGGTCGTCGCCGACGGGATCTACAAGCTGTCGGAGATCTGCACCACCAAGTACAAGGCCGACTGCACGCGGATCGGCCTCAGCAAGTAGGGCCCGCCCCGAGGCCCCGGACGTTCACGCCACCCGCGTGAACTCCACCGTCACCTCCGGCGGCCCACCCGGTACGCCACGGTAGATGCCCTTGTGCGGGGTGACGTCGTCGTAGTCGCGGCCACGGCCGACGACGACGTGGGACTCGTCGGCCCGCGTCCGGTTGGTGGGGTCGTACCCGCACCAGTCGCCCGCCCAGTACTCGATCCAGGCGTGGCTCTGCCCGGCGACCGGCCGGTGCAGCTCCGCCTCCCGCTCGGGGTGCAGATAGCCGGAGACATAGCGTGCGGGCAGCCCCACGCCGCGCAGCAGCGCGATCGTGAGATGGGTGATGTCCTGGCAGACGCCCGCGCACTGCTCCCAGGCCTCGGTGGCGGACGTGTTCACGCTCGTGGTGCCGGGAAGGTACGACACCCGGTCGGCGACCAGCGCCGACACCGCTAGTGCCGTCTCGTGCGGATCGAGACCGGCCGCCGCTTCCCGCGCCGTCTCGACCAGCCGGTCGGGGACGGTCGTACGGGAGGTCGGCCCCGCGAACTCCAGCAGGCGGGAGGACGCCACCTTCTCGGTCAGTTCCCGCCACGCGGGCGCCTCGGGGAGTGAGCCGGGCGGGTGGGTCTCCACCAGGCTGGAGGCCGTGATGGTCAGGTCGGCGTGCGGGTCCATCAGGTCGAAGCCGGTGACCTGGGTGCCCCAGTAGTCCCAGTACGCCCAGGTGGTGGCCGCCGGACTGACGGTGACCCGGGCGTCCAGGGTGGTCTGGCCGGGCAGCGTCAGCGGGGTCATCCGGACCTCGTTGTGCGAGGACGCGGCCGGCTGGGCGTACGAGACGCGGGTGATGTGCTTGATGCGGAGACGGCGAGTGCCCTGGGCGGTGGTCATCTCACGCTCCTTCCTGGGCCCACTCGACGGGCCCCTGGTACGGGAAGAACCGGTCGGCCACCGCGTCCGCGGAGGCCATGCAGGCCTGCTGCAAGTCCTTGAGCAGCAGCGGCAGTTGGTCCTCCAGTGCGTGGGTGTCCAGGTACTCGAGACGGGTGCGCATCCGGCCGATCGGGCGGCGCGCCGGGTCCTGCCGGGGGCGGCCCAGCGCCGTGAGGCACTCCTCCGCCGTGGTCAGCGCGTGCAGCGCCGAGCGGGGGAAGTCGCGGTCCAGCAGCAGGAACTCGGCAACGCGTGGGGTGTCGCCGAAGCCGCCGTACACGCGCGCGTACGCCTCGTCCGCACCGGACGCGCTCAGCAGGGTCGGCCAGTCGGGCGCGTGCGCGGCGTCCAGCACCCGTACCGACAGCAGCCGTACGGTCATGTCCACCCGCTCAAGGCTGCGGCCCAGGACCACGAAGCGCCAGCTGTCGTCCCGGCTCATGGTGGAGTCGGCGAGCCCGAAGAAGAGGGCCGCACGGCGTCGTACGAGTTCCAGATAAGCGTACGGGCCCGTACGCCGGGCGGCCATCCGCTGGTCGGCGAGCGCGTGCCAGGTGGAGTTGAGACACTCCCACATCTCCGAGGACACGGCTTCGCGAGCACTGCGCGCATTGAGCCGGGCGGCGCCCAGCGCGCCCTCGATCGACCCCGTCGAACGGGCGTCGAAGGCCAGCTGGTCGAGGACCTGCTGCATGTCCACCGGCGCACCACCGGCGTCCATGCCGAGGATCGCGTACAACGACCGGCAGGCCACGTCCTCGTCGCGCCAGGGATCCTCCAGCATGCGGTGGAGGTAGGCGTCGAGGATGCGCCCGGTGGCGTCGGCCCGCTCGACATACCGTCCGGTCCAGGTCAGGGACTCGGCTATCCGGGACAGGATCACGTCGTTCACTGCTGGTGAGCCCCTTCCTGTACGACGGTGGGGGTGCCGTCGGGTCCGAGCTGACGCGGCGCGACGTCCAGCGGATCGCTCGCGCTCACCGGTGCGGGGGACTCCGCCGGGCCCTCGGCCAGCACCCAGGTGTCCTTGGAGCCGCCGCCCTGGCTGGAGTTGACGATCAGGTTGCCTTCCTGGAGGGCGACCCGGGTGAGACCGCCGGGCAGCACCCAGACATCGTTGCCGTCGTTGACGGCGAAGGGCCGCAGATCGATGTGGCGCGGTGCCATGCGCTCGCCCGCGAGGGTGGGGGAGGTGGACAGGGCGACGGGCCGCTGGGCGATGAAGCCGCGCGGGTCGGCGATGACGGCTTTGCGAGTGCGTTCGATCGTGTCGCGGTCGGCCTTGGGGCCGATGACGATGCCCTGGCCGCCGGCGCCGTCGACCGGCTTGATGACCAGCTGCTCGATCTGGTCGAGGACGGCGTCCAACTGTCCTGGCTCGTCGGGACGGTAGGACTGGACATTGGGGAGGATCGGCTCCTCGCCGAGGTAGTACCGGATGAGATCCGGGACGTAGGTGTAGAGGAGCTTGTCGTCGGCGATGCCGTTCCCCACGGCGTTCGCGAGTGTGACGGTGCCCGCCATGGCGGCGCCCATGATGCCCGGACAGCCGATCACCGAGTCGGGGCGGAAGTGGAGGGGATCGAGGAAGTCGTCGTCCAGCCGCCGGTATACGACGTGAACGGGAACCTCACCGCGGGTGGTCCGCATCCACACCCGGTTGTTGCGGCACACGAGGTCGTGCCCCTCGACGAGCTGCACACCCATCAGCCGGGCGAGGAGGGCGTGCTCGAAGTAGGCGGCGTTGTTGGGCCCGGGGGTGAGGACGACCACGCGCGGGTCGTCGGTCCCGTCGGGCGCGGCGGCGCGCAGGGCGGCGAGGAGCCGCTGGGCGTACCCGTCGACGGGGAGCACATGCTGCTCGGCGAAGAGGGAGGGGAAGATCCGGGTCATGGCACGCCGGTTCTCGATGACGTACGAGACGCCACTGGGCACGCGCACATTGTCTTCCAGCACCCGGAAGTCCCCGGCCTCGTCCCGTACGAGGTCGATCCCGGCGACATGAATACGCACCCCGCCCGGTGGCTCGACCCCATGGGCCGCTCTGTGGAAGTGGGGGGAGTTGAGCAGCAGCCGCCAGGGCACGACGCCGTCCTCGAAGGCGCGGGCGTGCCCGTAGGCGTCGGCGAGGTAGGCCTCCAGGGCACGCACCCGCTGGCTCACCCCGCGTTGTATGAGATCCCATTCGAGGGCGTCGAGAATGCGGGGCACGAGGTCCAGCGGCCAGGGCCGCTCCTCGCCCGCGAAGGCGTACGTCACGCCCCTGTCGGTGAACGCCCGGGCCATCTGGTCGGCCCGGAACCGGAGTTCACTCGGCTCGATCGGCTGCAGCGCAGCCAGCACCGGCTCATAGGCGGCCCTGACCTCACCCGGCCGCTCAAACATCTCGTCCCACGCGTCGGCCAACGCGTATGCGTCAAATATGTCCGCCATGGCCAGACGTTAAGTCGGGTTCGTAACGCGGTGATCTCTGGGGGATTTCCGGGAGATGCACGCGGAAGGGGGGCGTCCGGGTGCCTGGACACGCGAGTCGCAGGCCGGCCGGCGGTCCGATGATTGGGCTCGCCACGGAGCAAAAGGTGGGCCCCACCATCAGCTTGTTGCAAGCCGGCTGGCGGAGGCCTGGAAATAGCGGGATGTAAAGGCAGTTAATGGCCGCCACTCCCACGTGAGCCGTGTTGCGGAGCACGGCCTGTCCGCGCATAGTTGCGCTGCGGAAGCGCGAACGAACCGCAGGACGGCGGGTCCAGCACGGCGGGCCTGTCGACCAGGGCCCCGCCCGGCAGGGGTGTCCCGCAGGGATGTCGGCACCGCGCTCCGGAGGTGAGCGAGCCGGCGAAGAGGCAGGAACCGGGGGTGGATGGGCGATGGCCGGGCACGGGACTCAGGAGCATCCACACGGTGCCGACCGGCTTTGCGAGGCCGGGGATCGCGTGTATTCCCGGGCCGTACGACGCGGCCGCGTGCCGCGCCGGGACGCTGAGCCGGTGCCCTGCCTGCTGGAGCTGGCGCTGCTGCACCCCGACCCCGACGACATGGACTGGCTGGTGCCGACCTCCCCGCAGGAGGTCATGACCCGGCTGCTGCGCGGCGTGTACGACGAGGTCAGCGCGAGCCAGCGGCGGATGGGCTCGGCGGTGGCGGCCTTCGAGTGGTACGCGGGACTCGGGTCGCAGTCGCCGGCGGTCGGCGCGGAGGGGGTGGCGATCCGTGTGCTGGACGGCTCCTCCCGTATCCAGGCGGCGCTGGACGAGGCGACCCAGGCGTGCGCCACGGAGGTGCTGACGGTACAGCCGGGCGGCATCCGCCCGGAGCACGAGCTCACGGAGGGCCTGCACCGGGCCTTGGAGCTGCGCGGCCGGGGCGTACGCATGCGGGACCTGTACACCCACGTCGCCCGGCACGGCCAGGGCCTGCTCAACTACCTTGAACTGATGGGCGATTCGGTCGAGGCCCGCACCCTCGACGAGGTGATCGACCGGCTGATCGTCTTCGACCGTACGGTCGCCTTCATCCCCGCGAACGCGGACCGCACGATGGCCCTGGAACTGCGCCACCCGGCCCTGGTCCACTACCTGGTGACGGTCTTCGAACGCCTCTGGCGCCTCGCGATCCCCCTGACGGCACCGCTGCCGGACACCGGCATCGAGGGCATCTCCCACCGCGAACAGTCCATCGCCGCACTGCTCGCCGAGGGCCACCAGGACGCGGTGATCGCGGAACGGCTCGGCATAAGCGTCCGCACGTGCCGGGCCCATATCGCCCGGCTCTCGGAGACGCTCGGTGCGGCGAACCGTACCCAACTGGGCGTCCGCATCGCCCAGGCAGGCCTGGACAGACCCCCACGCGCCGCCGACGTCGAGCCCCAGCCCTCACTCACTCTGCCTGATCAAGGATCCCGGACTGTCCGATGAGATAGCCGAGCTGGGCGCGGCTCTCGCTGCCGAGGGTGGCGGCGAGTTTGGCGATGTGGGAGCGGGCGGTGCGGATGTTCATGCCGAGGCGGTCGGCTATCACGGCGTCGGCGTGGCCTTCGACGAGGAGGCCGGCGATGGCCTGCTGGCGGGGCGTGATGCCGTTCAGGGTGGGCGGTTGGACAGCCTGGGGGTGCATGGGGGTGGCCATCTGCCAGAGAAGGTCGAAGATGACGGCGAAATAGTCGACCAGGACCGGGTGGCGGATTTCGAGGGCGAGCGTGCGGTCCGGGTTGGCGGGGATGAAGGCGACCGTGCGGTCGATCACGAGGAGGCGCTTGGTGACCTGGTGGAGAGTGCGCGCCTCGGCGTCGCCGTTCAACTGCTCGTAACGGGCGGTCACAGCGGGGGAGTGGCGCTGCGTGTGCTGGTAGAGAGTGCGGATACGACCGCCGCGGTCGAGCAGGGCCTGGTCGCGGGCGAGGGCTTGAGCCAGGCGGGACGTGGGCTTGTTCGTGCCGGTGTAGGGCTGGATGGCGAGGAGTTCGTGCGAGGCGTCGGCCAGTGCCTCGGCGATGTTCTGGTTGATCCGGTCGAAGCCGTTGAGAAGACCGACCTCGGCCGTGTGCGCGTGCTCCGAGTCGAAGGCCAGCAGCGGTTCGAACGCCTCGGCCAGACGCGTCTCGGCCCGACGGCGCTCGGCGATGTCCTCGGCGACGTTGCGCAGCAGCCTCGGGAGCGCGAGGGCAGGGGCGAGGGGGCGCAGCCGGCGCATGTCGTCCAGGTCCGGGCGGAGCAGTCCCGAGCGCAGCAGGCAGCCCACCGGGACGGCCTCCTGCTCCGACACGGAGCCCTCGTGCAGGGCACGGGCATACAGCGCCAGGCCGTCCGCACAGACCTCTTCGGCCGGGTGACTGTGCGCTTCGGTCACGGGCGGTTGTCTCCCCCCGATGGTGAGTGATCCTTCCCCAGAATCCCTGACTGGGCAATGAGATAGCCGAGCTGGGCCCGGCTGCCGCTGCCCAGGGCCGTGGCCAGCTTGGCGATGTGGGCTCGGCAGGTGCGGACGTTCATGCCCAGGCGGCGCGCGATGGCCTCGTCGACATGGCCCTCGACGAGGAGCTTGGCGATGGAGTGCTGGATGTCGGTGATGCCGTCCGGATCGGTCTCGTACGGCGTGCCCGCCCGAAGTGGTACCGCGCGCGCCCACATGAACTCGAAGACCTTGATCAGATACCGGACCAGGCCCGGGTGACGCAGCTCCAGGGCCACCTGACGGTCGTCCCGTATCGGGATGAAGGCAACCGTCTCGTCGCAGATGATCAGGCGCTCGACGAGCTCGTCGATGGTGCGGTACTCCACCTTGCCGTCGGCGAACCGGTCCATATAGGCCAGCCGATCGGGTATGTAGCGGGCCGTGTGCTGATAGAGGGTCCGGATCCGCACCCCGCGGTCGATCAGTGGTTTGTCGCGCTCCAGGGCCTCCAGGAGTCGGTTCTCGGGGCTGCGGCGGCCGCTCGGCTGCACCGCGAGCACCTCGATCTGACACTGGGCGGTCGCCAGGTCGAGTGCCGTGTTGATGCGGTCGAGCCCCTCCAGCACCGTGATCGCGTGGGTGGGGGCGGCGTCCTGGGCGCCGAGGGCCATGAATGGCTCGAAGGCTTCGGCGATTGCGATGGACAGTCGCCGCTGGTCCGTGATCTCCCGCTCGATGGGATTGAGCCGCTGCGCCAGGGCGACCGACGGGGGAACCGGGCGCAACCACTGGGCGTCGTCAGGATCGGGGTGAAGGAGGGCGAACTCCATCAGACACGGAGCAGGTTCGACATCCGCCCGCAGAATGCGTCCCCTGCGCAGGGCGCTCGCGTAGAGGCGGCTCCCTTCCTCACACAGCTCGGTGACCGCATGGGGATGTGTCGCCTTAGTCCGATTTGTTGTCAAATCTCCACCCCCCAGGGTCCTGAACATGCAGGAACATGATGCACCGATCGTGTGGCCATGACGTGCCTGAATGAGCCATCGTCTTATCCGACGGGGGAAGAGGGGACCTTCAAGTGAGGACGAAGCCGACTATGCGTAAGAGAATGCTTCGCTCGGTACTTGTTGCCGCCTTCTCCGCCGTTGTGGCCTTCGGAACGCTGGCGGGCCTCTCCGGTGCGAAGAGTGACGTGCACAAGATGGGTGATGTCCAGTCTGTTGTCATCGCGGCCGACGGTGACGACGGTTCGGTCGTCCCGATGGATACCAGGTGGGACTGATCGAGATGACCACTCCTCCCGACGACCGCTCCTTCCGCAGAGAAATGGCCACCGCCTACCGCTCCGGCTGGCACTTCATCGACCTGGTCACCGCGATCCCCCACCCCGGTGACTCACTGATGGTGACCGTCTTCGGCGAGCCGGTCGTCGTCACCCGGGACGAGGACGAGGACGTCCGGGCGTACCGGTGTCTGCGGCGGCCTCGGGGGGCGCCGCAGCCTGTACGGTGTGCCATCCGGTACGGAATGATCTTCGTCAACCTCGATCAGCGCGACCACCGCCTGGTGGAACCGGAGGCCCCGGCCCCAAGGACTGTCTCAGCCACCCCCCGCAGTGCCTGACGCGATTCCCCCGTCGTAACAGATCGCTCAGGCGCTTCCCCCCGCAGCGGCGTCACCGTGACCTGAACACGGTGACGCCGCTGCAGTTTTACGGGGACATTTACCCGTATCCACCGGTTGAGGCAGTGGCCAAAACCGGTCACCCGGTATTCGGCCGTTCGAGGCAGGGTGGCCCGCGTTGCCGCGCTGTTCCCGCGGTCGGCGGTCCAGCCCTGGGCGCACGCCCCCCGCCCTCCCGACCTCATCCCCGCCCCATGGCCCGAGTGAGCGCGATCTCGATGACCACCCGCTCCGGATTCGGCCTCGGAGTCCGCCCGTACCTCTCCGCGTACCGGCGCTCGGCGTCCGCGACCTGTTCCGGCTCGGTGCGGATGGTGGCGCGGCCCTCCAGGGTGGCCCAGCGGCGGCCTTCCATCTGGCAGACGGCGACCCGGGCCCCGTCGGGGCCGGCGGCGAGTACATGGCGTACCTTCGCGCTCGACTTGCTGGTGATCACTCGAGCCAGCCGGGCCTCGGGGTCGTATGTGACTCCGACGGGTACGACGTGGGGGGTGCCGTCCGGGCGCAGGGTCGTCAGGGTGCAGACGTGCTTCTCCTGCCAGAAGGTGAGGTACGGCGCGTCCGGCGCGCCCGGGTCCTGGGGGTGTGTGGCCATGAACGGGAACCTAGCCGCCGTACGTCTTCCCCGACCACCCGCGACCGACCCCAACCGGACTTGAGCGGAATAGGCTCAACTTTGTGTACGCTGACTCAGTCAGTACTGGGAGAAGCTGACGCCAGGAGGAGAACGCCAACGTGGACGCCGAGCTGACCAACAGGAGCCGGGACGCGATCAACGCGGCCAGCAACCGGGCCCTGACCGAGGGCCACGCGGACCTCACCCCCGCCCATCTGCTCCTCGCTCTGCTCCAGGGGCAGGACAACGAGAACGTCGTCGACCTGCTGGCCGCCGTCGACGCCGACCAGGCCGCCGTGCGCGCAGGCGCGGAGAAGGCGCTCGCCGCGCTGCCCAGCGTGACCGGGTCCACCGTCGCGCCCCCGCAGCCCAACCGTGAGCTGCTCGCCGTCATCGCGGACGCCCAGGCGCGGGCCAAGGAACTCGGCGACGAGTACCTCTCCACCGAGCACCTGCTCATCGGCATCTCCGCCAAGGGCGGACGCGCGGGTGAGGTGCTCGCCCAGCAGGGGGCCAGTGCGAAGAAGCTGCTCGACGCCTTCCAGAAGGCCCGCGGCGGCCGGCGCGTGACCACCGCCGACCCCGAGGGGCAGTACAAGGCGCTGGAGAAGTTCGGCACGGACTTCACCGCCGCCGCGCGCGAGGGCAAGCTCGATCCCGTCATCGGGCGGGATCAGGAGATCCGGCGCGTGGTGCAGGTGCTCAGCCGCCGTACCAAGAACAATCCCGTCCTCATCGGTGAGCCCGGCGTCGGCAAGACCGCCGTCGTCGAAGGGCTCGCCCAGCGGATCGTCAAGGGGGACGTGCCCGAGTCGCTCAAGGACAAGCGGCTCGTCGCGCTCGACCTGGGCGCCATGGTCGCCGGCGCCAAGTACCGCGGTGAGTTCGAGGAGCGGCTGAAGACCGTGCTCGCGGAGATCAAGGACTCCGACGGGCAGATCATCACCTTCATCGACGAGCTGCACACGGTCGTCGGCGCGGGTGCCGGTGGCGACTCCGCCATGGACGCCGGGAACATGCTCAAGCCCATGCTCGCGCGCGGTGAGCTGCGCATGGTCGGGGCCACCACCCTGGACGAGTACCGGGAGCGGATCGAGAAGGATCCGGCTCTTGAGCGGCGGTTCCAGCAGGTGCTGGTCGCCGAGCCGACCGTCGAGGACACCATCGCGATCCTGCGCGGCCTCAAGGGGCGCTACGAGGCCCACCACAAGGTCCAGATCGCCGACAGCGCGCTGGTGGCCGCCGCCACCCTCTCCGACCGGTACATCACCTCCCGGTTCCTCCCGGACAAGGCCATCGACCTCGTCGACGAGGCCGCCTCCCGGCTCCGGATGGAGATCGACTCCTCCCCCGTCGAGATCGACGAGCTCCAGCGGTCGGTGGACCGGCTGAAGATGGAGGAGCTGGCCATCGGCAAGGAGACCGACCCGGCCTCCCGCGAGCGCCTGGAGAAGCTGCGCCGCGACCTCGCCGACAAGGAGGAGGAACTGCGGGGCCTGACCGCCCGCTGGGAGAAGGAGAAGGAGTCCCTCAACCGGGTCGGCGAGCTGAAGGAACGCCTCGACGACGTGCGCGGACAGGCCGAACGCGCCCAGCGCGACGGCGACTTCGACACCGCGAGCAAGCTGCTCTACGGCGAGATCCCCACCCTGGAACGGGACCTGGAGGCCGCCTCGCAGGCCGAGGAGGAGGCCGCCAAGGACACCATGGTCAAGGAGGAGGTCGGCTCCGACGACATCGCGGACACCGTCGCCGCCTGGACCGGGATTCCGGCCGGGCGGCTCCTGGAGGGTGAGACGCAGAAGCTGCTGCGCATGGAGGAGGAGCTGGGGCGCCGTCTCATCGGGCAGACGGAGGCCGTGCAGGCCGTCGCGGACGCCGTACGCCGCACCCGCGCCGGCATCGCCGACCCCGACCGCCCGACCGGCTCCTTCCTCTTCCTCGGCCCGACCGGCGTCGGCAAGACCGAACTCGCCAAGGCCCTCGCCGACTTCCTCTTCGACGACGAGCGGGCCATGGTCCGCATCGACATGTCCGAGTACGGCGAGAAGCACAGCGTGGCCCGGCTGGTCGGCGCGCCTCCCGGCTATGTCGGCTACGAGGAGGGCGGCCAGCTGACCGAGGCGGTGCGCAGGCGGCCGTACAGCGTCGTGCTGCTCGACGAGGTGGAGAAGGCGCACCCCGAGGTCTTCGACATCCTCCTCCAGGTGCTGGACGACGGACGGCTGACGGACGGTCAGGGGCGTACGGTCGACTTCCGCAACGCGATCCTGGTGCTGACGTCCAACCTGGGCAGCCAGTTCCTCGTCGACCCGGTCACGAGCGAGGCCGAGAAGAAGGAACAGGTGCTGGAGGTGGTCCGCACCTCCTTCAAGCCGGAGTTCCTCAACCGGCTCGACGACCTCGTCGTCTTCTCGGCCCTCACCAAGGACGAGCTCAGCCGGATCGCCCGGCTCCAGATCGACCGGCTCGCCAAGCGCCTCGCCGAGCGACGGCTCACCCTGGAGGTCACCGACGAGGCCCTGGCCTGGCTCGCCGACGAGGGCAACGACCCGGCCTACGGCGCCCGCCCCCTGCGCCGCCTCGTCCAGACCGCCATCGGCGACCGCCTGGCCAAGGAGATCCTCTCCGGCGAGGTCAAGGACGGCGACACGGTCCGGGTGGACGCGTTCGGGGACGGTCTGATCGTCGGGCCGGCGAGCGGGAAGACGCTGTGATCCGGGGTACCCGGCCGGGGCGGCGGGCGGCCGGTGTCAGTTCTGGAGCCGGTCGAGCGGCATGTCGTCCGTCCACAACATGATCACGACCACGACGAACCAGATGGCGACCCCCAGGCACACCAGCCACAGCCCCCACAGCAGCCACCGCAGTTCTCTCCTCATCCGCATGTCGCGATCACGCCGCGCGCCGGTCGTGGCACCGTCATCCGCAGGTGACCGGATCGTGTCAGCCCAGGGCTGACAGGGCCGACGGGGGTTGCCACCCCCCACCCCGCATGGGGGAGGATGACTGAATCCGTACGAAGGGAAAATCACGGTGACCATCGACCCGTCCTCGATTCCGAACTTCGGGGGCCAGCAGCCGCAGCCGCAACAGCCGGCCGGCCCCGTCGTCCCGGATCAGGACCTCGTGAAGCAGCTCCTGGACCAGATGGAGCTGAAGTACGTCGTCGACGACGAGGGTGACCTCGCGGCGCCGTGGGAGCAGTTCCGTACGTACTTCATGTTCCGCGGCGAGGGCGACCAGCAGGTCTTCTCGGTGCGGACGTTCTACGACCGGCCCCACAAGATCGACGAGAAGCCCCAGCTGCTCGAGTCGATCGACGACTGGAACCGCCGGACCCTGTGGCCCAAGGTCTACAGCCACACGCACGACGACGGCACCGTCCGCCTGATCGGCGAGGCACAGATGCTGATCGGCACCGGCGTGAGCCTGGAGCACTTCGTCTCGTCGACGGTCAGCTGGGTGCGGGCCGCCATCGAGTTCGACAAGTGGCTCGTCGAGCAGCTCGGCCTGGAGCAGGAGATCAACGAGGCGGACAAGCCCGAGGAAGACGACGAGTAAGGCGGCCTGCCGGCCGCCCCAGCAGGACATGGGAGAGCCCGGCCAGGGCACCGGCCGCCACGGCCGCGTGCCGGGCCGGGCTCTTGTCGTACGCGTCACCTTCGTCCACAGGCTGTGGACAACCTTTGCCGGCCCGCGGGCTCAGCCCGCCAGGGACTTGAGCCGCTTCACCGCCTCGTCCAGAACCTCGGTCCGCTTGCAGAACGCGAACCGCACGAACGGCGCCCCCGCCTCCCGGTGGTCGTAGAACACCGCGTTGGGAATGGCGACCACCCCGGCACGCTCCGGCAGCGCACGGCAGAAGGCGAAGCCGTCGCTCTCGCCGAGGGGGCGGATGTCGGTGGTGATGAAGTAGGTGCCCGCGGGCCGGAAGACCTCGAAACCCGCCTCCGTCAGACCCGCCGCCAGCAGGTCACGCTTGGCCAGCATGTCCTCCCGGAAGGCCGTGAAGTACCCGTCGGGCAGGGCGAGCGCCTCGGCGACCGCGTACTGGAACGGCCCCGAGGAGACGTACGTCAGGAACTGCTTCGCCGACCGCACCGCCGTGACCAGGCCGGACGCCGCGGTCACCCAGCCGACCTTCCAGCCGGTGAACGAGAACGTCTTGCCCGCCGACCCGATCGTCACCGTCCGCTCCCGCATCCCCGGGAAGCCCGCCAGCGGCAGATGCTCGGCGTCGTCGAAGACCAGGTGCTCGTACACCTCGTCGGTCACCACCAGCAGATCACGCTCGACGGCCAGCTCGGCGACAGCGGCGAGCTCCGCACGGGTGAGGACCGTGCCGGTCGGGTTGTGCGGGGTGTTGATCAACAGCAGCCGGGTACGGTCGGTGACGGCCGCGCGCAGCTCGTCGAGGTCGAGGCGGAAGCTCCCCTCGTGCGGGCGCAGGGTGACCGGCACGCGCGTGCCGCCCGCCATGGCGATACAGGCCGCGTAGGAGTCGTAGTACGGCTCGAAGGCGATGACCTCGTCGCCCGGCTCCAGCAGCGCGAGCAGGGCCGCCGCGATGGCCTCGGTGGCGCCCGCGGTGACCAGGACCTCGGTGTCGGGGTCGTACGACAGCCCGTAGCGGCGCTGCTGGTGCGCCGAGATCGCGGTGCGCAGCTCGGGGACGCCGGGACCCGGCGGGTACTGGTTGCCGCGCCCGTCCCGCAGCGCCCGCACGGCCGCCTCACGGACCTCCTCGGGCCCGTCGGTGTCGGGGAAGCCCTGCCCCAGGTTGATGGACCCGGTGCTCAGGGCCAGCGCGGACATCTCGGCGAAGATCGTCGTCCCGAACTCGGCGAGACGGCGGTTGAGCAGAGGGCGGGAGGTGGAGGTCATGCCGGCCATCCTGCGCCCAAGCTCTGGAGTTCCTCAACTCTGCTTTGGGTCGTCGGACGGCCGGGCATCTGACCCCCACGCACCGAGCGGGAGGCGCCCACGGGGGGACGTCTCGGGCCGCTTCGGGGGAACGGAAGGAGGCTGACGCCATGACCACAGTCATCGTGGGGGCGCTGGTCGCAGTGATGTTCGTCGTGATCGTCGTGTCCGTCGCGCGCCGCAGCGGAGGTTACAGCCACCGCTCGCACCGGAGCCGGTCGCACTCGTACGACAGCGGGGGATCGAGCGGCGGCAGCTGGTGGGCCGGCGGGGGAGACAGCGGCTCGGGAGGCTCCTCCTGCGGGGGCGGCTCGTCATGCGGAGGCGGGTCGTCCTGCGGGGGCGGAGGCGGATGCGGTGGCGGAGGCAGCTGACACGGGGCAGCTGAGCTCCCCGAGCAGGGGGAACCGCATCCGGACGGAGCGGGGCCGGTACCTGGGACCGGCCCCGCTTTGCGCGCCCCGGCGCACGCCGGAGTTGAACAGTTGAGCTGATAAGCCCTCTGAGGGATGGAAAGCCTACGAACTTGGGTAAAAACGCTGTGGCGGCGCCACAGTTCATGATTCAGTGAAATTCACCAACGCAGCCCCTCGGAGTCCCGCGGACACCCCTTCTGACCGGCCGACCGGGCTGACCGGGCCGTCCCTCCCGGTGTCGGCCGGGTGCGCCGCCGGAGACCGACACCTTCCTCCTTTTCTTTGCGTGCTTGCGGAGCCGACCCATGCTCACGACCCTGAACACCGCCTACACCGACACGCGCGCGGCCGACCTCGCCTGGGCCCTGGGGCGGGAACCGCTGCCCGCGCTGGCCACGCTCGACCTCGAACTGACCGGCACCAAGCTTCAGTTGAGACTGCTCGGCGCGTCCCACCAGGTGCTCCTGGAGGAGGAGCGCGGCATCTGTTCGGAGACGGTGGCCTGTATGCCCGGCAGCAGCACACCGCTGCCGCTCGGCGTGGCCAAGCGGGCGGGCGACTGGGAGTACGAGTTCGCGGCCCGCGTCGAGTTGCTGTCGCCGGGTCAGTTCGCGGGCCGCGCACAGGAGTTGCTGGCCCTCGTCTCCGACCACCCGCACGGCCTCGCCGGAGTGTTCCCCGGCAGCCCGCACGCCTTCACCGCGATGCTCGCCCAGCACCACGAGGGGCAGATGCACTGGCGGACCTGGCACGCCTACCCGCAGGACGGGCAACTGGTCGCCACCCGGACCAGGGTGGGGATGCGGACGGTCGCGGCCACGCCACGGCACCGGGCGCACCGGGCGGGATCCCTGCGGTCCTGACGCAAACGTCCCCCTCGGCAACACCACACGTGTGGGTGACCCAGCGTGCCGCAGGCGTAACGTACCGTCGGCAACGTGATCGAACCGCACGCGCCCGCCCCGCCCGGAGCCCCGCCGCCCTGGGCCGGCCCCGCGAGGCTCCCGGTCCGGCCGGGCACGGGACGGTTCCTGGTCCTCGCGGGCGTCTTCGTCTGCGCCGCCTGCGGACTCGTCTACGAACTCGAACTCGTCGCCCTCGCCGCGTACTTGATCGGCGACTCGGTCACCCAGGCCTCCGTCGTGCTGTCCGTCATGGTCTTCGCGATGGGCATCGGCTCCCTCGTCGCCAAGCGCCTGCGCCCCTGCGCGGCGGCCGGCTTCGGCGCCATCGAGGCCGTACTCGCCCTGGTCGGCGGATGCAGCGCGCTCGCCCTGTACGCCGTCTTCGCCTGGACCGGTGACTGGGGCGGTCTGTGGGCCGACGGCCCCCGCTGGCTCCTCGTCGCCTTCTCCCTCACCATCGGCCTGCTGATCGGCGCCGAGATCCCGCTGCTGATGGAGCTGATCCAGCGCATCCGGCGCCAGGACGCGGGCGGCGCGGTGGCCGACCTGTTCGCCGCCGACTACGTCGGCGCCCTCGTCGGCGGCCTCGCCTTCCCCTTCCTACTGCTGCCCCTGCTGGGCCAGTTGACCTCGGCCCTGATCACCGGCGCCGTCAACGCGGTCGCCGGGGCCGTGCTCGTCCTCGGCCTGTTCCGGCGCGACCTCACCCGCCGCGCCCGCTGGCTCCTGGTGATCGCCAACATCACCGTCCTCGGCGTCCTCGCCGCGGCCGCCGTCCTCGTCGACGACTTCGAGCGCGCGGCCCGGCAGGCCGTGTACGGCCGGGACGTACGCGTGGCGCTCCAGACCGGCCTCCAGGAGGTCGTCATCACCGGCGGCACCGACGGCCGCCCCCTCGACCTCTTCCTCGACGGTCGCCTACGGGTCAGCGGCCGTGACGAACGCCGCTACCACGAGGCGCTGGTCCACCCCGCGATGAGCGGCGAGCAGACCCGCGTGCTGATCCTGGGCGGCGGTGACGGGCTGGCGCTGCGCGAGGTCCTGCGCCACCCCGGGGTGCACCGGGTCGACGTCGTCGAGGTCGACCCGGAGGTGGTGCGCCTCGCCCGCCGGGACCCTCCCCTGTCCACCCTCAACGGGCACGCGTACGACGACGACCGCGTCCACGTCATGACGGGCGACGCCTTCCAGTGGCTGCGCACGGCACCACGGGCGACGTACGACGTCGTCCTCTCCGATCTGCCCGACCCCGGCATCACGGCCAGCACCAAGCTGTACTCACAGGAGTTCTACGGCCTCGCCCGCCGCGCCCTGACCCCGACCGGCCGCCTCGCCGTGCACGCCGGCTCGGTCTCCTCCCGGCCCCGCGTCTTCTGGACCGTCGACACGACACTGCGCGCCGCGGGGCTGCGCACCGCCCGGTACAGCGTCAGAGGCACCGGCGGGAGCGGGCACACCGGGGCCCGTGGCTCCGGCTTCACGGGCGGGCCCGACCGCTCGGCGGGCCCGACGCGGGCGCCGGACGACTGGGGGTTCATCCTGGCGGGCCGGGGCGAGCGGCCGGCACTTCGGCTCCGTGCGGGGGAGGGAGCGCCGCGGCTGGGGACGTTGACGC
>NZ_JAKEIP010000110.1 GCF_021474425.1 Streptomyces muensis
CGACGGGGCGGTGGTTGAGGTCGAGCCTGGTCCGGGGACGGGGACGGGGACTGTGGCTGGGCCTGGTCCGGAGGTTGGGGGCGAGCTGCCGGGCGAGGAGCCTCCGGTGGTCGAGGAGCCCGCGCCGAGTCCTGCCGTGCCGGTGACTGAGCCGCCGGCGGGGGAGCAGCCGGAGGTGCCGGCGCAGGAGGCGCCCGATCCGGAGGATCCGGGCGCGGGGCCGGGGGCCGGGTACCCGGAGCCTGAGGCGCCGAGCGCGCCGGAGGCACCGGATGCGCCGCAGACACCGAGCGCTCCGGAAGCCCCGGAGGTCGAGGCGCCCGCGCCGCCTTCGCCGGAGCCGTCGACTCCAACTCCCGTAGAGCCAGGGCCGGTTGAAGTGCCGGTTGAAGAACCGGTTGATGAGTCACCAGTTGTGGAGCCACCAGCCGAGGAGTCACCGCAGGCACCGCAGCCATTCCCCGAGGACCCCGGAAGCAACTGCGTGAACTGACCGAAGGCCGGACCGACTCCCGGTCAACGGGGGAGGGCGGCCAAGCCGCAGCCCACCCTCCCCGACTCGAATCGGCTCGAATCGACTGGACTCGAATCAGTTGGAGTCGGACCCCGACCCCGAGTCCGAGCCACCCAGAACCGAGGCGTCGGAACTGGACCCCCGACGAGAACTCCCCGAACGCCGCACGAGCTCACCCACCCCCAGCGTCACAGCGGCCACCGCACGCACCCACCGCGGCCCACCCCGAGACGCCCACACGACACAGACACACCCTCCGACGGCAAGCACGAGAACGCCGACCAGCACCAGCAGGATCACGCTCATCCCCCTTCTCCCTCCACGGACGACGCGATCCTCTCAGCCGATACGACGCGACGCCGCTACGACCCCCACCCCTCATCCCCCGACCGGCACACGCCAGTACTGCCGCCGCTTCTCATCACGCACGACGACACCGAGCCGCAACAGCTCCCCACGCAGCTCCCGGGCATCCGCGGAGTTCTCCTCCTTCTTCCGAGCCGCCTCCCGAGCCCGGAGCAAGGCATCGGCCCCCTCGGGCAGCCCGGGCATCCCCGGAACCCAGCGCCGGAACTCCTCCCGATACGGATCCTCATCCGCCCACCGGTAACCATGCTCGACAAACACCTCGGCCAGCCGTGCCCAGGACAGATTGCAACCCTCCCGCGCGATCTCCATCCCCTCCGGCCCGAGCAGCACGAGCTCCTTGCCGTCCCGCACCACTAGAGCGACCTCGTCGCGCCCGAACTCCTGCGAGGAGTCCCTGACGCCGAGAACCACACGCCCGGGCGACACACTCACCGACAGCGACTCATGCACCGCGATGAACCCGACGACCAGTCCCAACCCCGCCCCCACCACAACCCCACCGACACCGAGCCAGGGCTCCGGCACGGACGTGAGCAACTTGGCCGGCCCCTGCAACGGCGCCCACGACAGCGTCACGAGCCAGTGGGCGAGAAGGGTGACCAGCCACCCGGCCCCGGCCCCGCACGCCACACACACGAGCATCAGATACCAGGCCGACTCCTTGAGCACGCTGACCTCGCCGCTCACCGGATCGCCCTTCTCCACCTTCTCCATACGATCCGTACGACCCCCCGCACTCGTCCCCCCGGAACGCCCCGTATCCCTCATGTCCCCCGACCTCATGCCCCTCGTGCTCCGCGCTACCGCTACCGCTACCGCTACCGCCGAACATCGCTCCGAGTCTGACGAGGACCCGTACGGCCCGTCATCGGCCGATGGTCTATGGCACCCGCGACTTTGGTAGCGAAGAGGGCCCAGGCGCCGGGCTGTTGCCCGGGCACCGGGGCCCTCTGGGTGAACGACGACCTACACGACGGATGCGCCGTCCTCAGTGGTGGCAGTCGGAGCCGACATCGTTGTACTGCGCTCCAGGGCTGCCTTCGCCATTGGCCAGGTTGGCCAGAAGGCCGTTGGCAATCCCGACCTGACCGAGAATGTCGACGTTCAGGTCGTGGGACTTGCAGTGCCCATGCCCGTGACCGTGACCATCGGCGGGCTGTGCGGTGGCGGTGCCGGTGGCTATGAGGCTCAGGGTCCCGACCATCGCGGCCGCGAGAGCGGCCCTCTGAAGCTTGCGCATTTCTCCTCCTTGGGTCGAGTAGAGCGCACACCAAAAGATCCATATTGCGCTCATTTCGGAGGCTAATCCGATCTCTCCCACGGCGCTCATCGGGACTGCCATATGGAGCACGCCCATGAGTGCCCATCAGCTTGCGCCGCATCCCCCGGAAGGCGGCACGGACCCCCAGCCGACACCTGCCGAGTGAGGAGGCATCAGCTCTGGCCGAGCGTGTGGTGAGGGCGACGTATCCCCGATCCAGCCGGCGGCGGATGGAGCCGTCCATGTCGCGTTGGCCGGGACGGAGCGTCCCCGCCGCTGTGTCCGTCGTCGACAGTGACGAGGCCGATGTCACCCAGGCCGCGCTGGTCGGTGGACCGCGTGTGCAGGCGACAACGAGCTTGTCCTCAACCGCACTTGAGGTCATACGGTCTCGGCATGACCTGCACGGTGTGCGGGCTTCACACTGAAGTACGCGGAGGGGACATCCCATGACGACCCAGCAGATCTCCGACGCCGAACTCGCCGGACAGCCGGCCGCGTACTGGACCGGTGTCGCCTACGAGGCGCTTATCGCGTACACCCGGGCTCAGCAGGCCGAAAGGGGCTACACCCAGCCCCAGTTCTGGCTCCTGCGCAACCTGTCGGTGAACGACATCTCGCCCGACGGCGAGGGGATGACCCTGCCCGAGCTGCGGGAGGCCATGACCTCCTACATCCGTCCCGAGGACGACCTGGCGGCGGAGGCCGAGGGGCTCCTTTCACGCGGCTGGCTGACCCAGGACGCCGACGACCGGCTGTGGCTCACCGCGGACGGGGAACAGGCCCGCGTCGACCTGGCCCGCAACGCCCCCGCGATCCGCGCCGCCCTCCACGAGGGCATCGACGACGCGGACTACGTCACCACGGTGAAGGTGCTTCAGCGGCTGATCCGCAACGCGGGCGGGACGGTCGCCTGACAGTCCACGAGTCCGGGACAAAGCGCCCCGGACTCTGGTGAGTTCGTGGCAGGACGCCGGTGGCCGTCGTCTTGGTTCGGATGCGCAAACCGATCTCTGCTGGACGGCCCTCGGAAAGCGCTCCGCAGCAGGGATCCAGAAAGGATCGAAACGCTATGCGCTTCACCTCCGAGACGTCGTCCGACGGCATCTTTGAACAGCAATTTCTGCTCGGCGACATCCCTGGCTTGCTATGGACGCCACGAGATGCCGACGGGACCCGCCCCCTGATTCTGATGGGGCACGGCGGCGGTCAGAACAAGAAGGCTCCTGGCGTCGTGGAGCATGCGCGCCGTTTCGTGGCCGAATGCGGTTTCGCCGTGGTGGCGGTCGATGCGCCCAGCCACGGTGACCGGCCCGAACATGAGGAGTTCACCCGGATCGCGACCGAGTACGAGACCCGGCTCGACTCCGGTGAGGAACGGGCCCCGCTGATCGCCGGCTTCCAGGCCCTCGTTGTCCGCCAGATCGTGCCGGAATGGCAGAGAGTCCTCGACGCGGTCCAGAAGCTCAGTCATGTGGGGATGGGCCCGGTTGGCTACTGGGGTGTGTCGCTGGGCTGCGTGATCGGGGTTCCGCTGATTGCCGCCGAGTCCCGGGTCCGGGCGGCGGTGTTGGGCCTGGGCGGTGCTGAGGTGCCGGCCGAGACCGCCGCGCGGATTACCGTCCCGGTGGAGTTCCTCGTGCAATGGGACGATGAGCGAGTGCCACGGACCCAGAGCCTGGCCCTCTTCGACGCCTTCGCCTCAGCCGAGAAGACGCTGCACGCCAACCCCGGCAAGCACGGTGAGGTCCCGGCATTCGAGATGGACAGCACTCTGCGGTTCTTCGCCCGGCACCTCGGCTGACACCGCAGCCTGTACTCCGTGACGCGCCAACCGGGATCCGTTCCCGATGGGAACGTTCAGCGTGCACTGGCCGGAGTGGCTGACAAGGTTCAGGCTCGGACACGTAGCGGTTCCGGAGCCAGCAAGGACACCGCCGGGGCGAACGTTGCCTTACGCGGCACTACTCAGCGGTAAGACGATGGCCACAGTAGGAGGCGGTGGTGCTGGTGTGTACACGTACGCCACTGTCGGCCCTGGCACTCCACCGCGGGGCTCGATCCTCGTCTTGCGGACTTCGGTGCCGTCCTGACGACCCGCCCGAGCAGGACCCGAGCCTGGCACCTGTTCCAGTTCCTGCCGGAGTGTCTCCAGGACTTGCTCGGCTCCGGGGGCTTTCGCTTGATCGGCCGCCCGCACGTCACGGCTGCGATCACGGCGCTCACCGGCCGTGTGCCTCCTGCTTCAGCCGTGCCGCGAGGTCGATGCCCTCCTGCACGGCGATGTCGAAGTCGGGATCCTGGTAGAGGCGGATCCTGCCCCGGTAGTCGACGATCACCGATACGACAGCATTGAGGTCCGTCTCCGACGAAGCCTCCAGCGCACGCTGAAGATCTGCTTCGAAGGACTCCCGATCGCCCGGAAAGCCGTGTCCGGACCGAAGAGCTGCTCGAATGTCGCCGATGGTCTTCAACGGCAGGGCCGCCGGCCGGTGCGTCTCCTCGTACTGTGCGCTCACGATCGTCAGCTCCCTGCTGTCCGCTGTCCTATGGACGAGTGTCCTACAGCCGAGCGAGTGCCGCTGCAGAGACTCCCTCGTCACTGCGCCGAGCGTCCCTGCTTCAGAACACCACCCAGGAAGGCGTGCCACGCGTCGTTACTAACAGTGATGACAGGTCCCGTGTCGCACTTGGAGTCCCGCACGAGGGTGTCGTCCGCGGTCAACGCACACTCGACGCACTCTCCTCCGGCACCGTTGCTGTACGACGACCTGAACCACACCGGATCGTGGCTGCCATCGGCGGCTGAAATGCTCAACTTGCGTATTCCTTCAGTGCCGTCTTGATCAATTGGATGGAGCGTTGAGGGCTCAGGGCTGCGGCCCGCAGGCCGTCGAAGGCCTTGGTGTACTCACGAACATGATGCGCGCCTTCCAGGTACACGGCATCGGTGATGCCGTCTCGATACACGATGTCCGGGTCTTCCTGGGCAGGGAAGCCCAGCATGGTGAATGAGCCTGTGACCGGATACGTGCCTGCATCGAAGGGCAGGACCTGGAGCGTGACGGCGGGCAAGTCTGCGGCCTCCAGGACTCGTTCGAGCTGCTCTCGCATGATTGCCCGATCTCCGATGACGTGGCGAAGGGCCCCTTCGTTCACGACGAACCAGGCATCTGGCGCGTCAGATCGCGTCAGCATGGTTTGGCGTTCCATACGTACACGCACGGCCCTGTCGATGTCCTCGGCGGACAGATGCGCGCCGGTCGTGTGGAGCTCCCGCGCATAGGGGGCGATCTGCATGAGCCCGGGGATCAACTCACACTGGTACTGCCGGATGGTCGAGGCGTCCTGCTCCAAGCCGATGTAGATGTTGAACCACTCGGGAACGCCGGCGCCGTGCACCTGCCACCAACCGCGTGTCTTGGCCTGCCGGGCGAGCGACTTGAGGAACTCGCGCAGTTCGTCGCTGGTTCCATAGAACCGACACAGGGCCTCGATGTCGGACGGCTGGACCCGGCCGCTGCCCGTCTCCATCCGGTTGACCTTGGAGCCGCTCCAGTCCAGAGCCTCGCCGACCTGGGCGCAGGTGAGCGCGCTCTTCTCGCGGAGCTTCTTCAGCTCGATCGAGAGACGACGACGTCGCGCCGTCGGTGAACCGGCCATCCCAACCCTCCTCCTGGTAGCGGGTGTTCAGTCTCGCGCCAAGGGGTGTGCTTGCCAATCACTCGGAAGTGGGAATCCCTTCCTGCACATTGCATGGCGGGATGTGTTGCGAGCACTCTGGTCGGCAACACAACGCATCGTGAGCACCCGTGACGCTCCGCTGGTCATGTGGTGTCGCTACGGCAAAGGGGTCTTCGTGAGTAAGGAAGCGTGCATGTCACGCAAGCCGTGGGATCTGGCCTTCACTGCGGCACCGGTGGAAGTTGCCGCGCTACGCCGGGTCATGCGCTTGCATCTGGGGATCTGGGGGCTGCACCACGTCATCGACGGCGCCCAGCTCTGCGTCAGCGAGTTGGCGTCCAACGTCATCACGCACGTCGGCCGCGGCACCCCTGCGACCCTCGCGGTCTCCATCAACGGCACCCATCTGCGCATTGAGGTCCACGACCCTGACACGCGCGCTCTTCCCACGCTCATCGACGCGAACTCCGACGCCGAAGCCGGCCGGGGCATGGCCATTGTCGATGCGGTCGCCGATCGGTGGGGCGTCCAGCTCTACCCTGATCGGAAGGTGACCTGGTGCGAACTCAGAACGGGCCTCACCTCACCGAGCGGCCATCTGGAAGGCCCCGGCGTACTGCGCGCTGAGGCCCTGCTGAGCCTCTATGGCGCTGTGGTGTGGCCTCCCCGTTCGGACTTGAGCAGGATGACGTCCGCTCGGACGGAAGCGGCAGTGGTCGCAGCCATCACGGACTTTCTCCACTGGCTCAGAGTCCACGGTTGCGATGCCGACGAGGTGCTGGACCGTGCACAGACGCACTTCGAGGCGCAGATCGCGGGAGCCGAGGACCAGTCACGCCAAGCAGTCCGATGACGATGCACGCCGAATCCGGGCCCCGGACGGCAGGAGGCTACCCGGTGGCCGCCGTGCAGCGGTCGGCCTCCGTCCTACAGGCATCGGTCGTGAACGGTGCGGATCGGTGGTTGTGCGCTACGGCCGGTCGGACCTCAGCGGTCCAGCATCTGCGCGAAGAAGCCCACGTCAGGATCGTCCGGGGTACCGACGAGCAGCGCGCGGTCCAGCAGGATGTTGTTGTGCTCGCAACTCGTCTCCGGGAGCATCACACAGGCGTGGCAGGCGGCGAGGTTGGCTCCACCGGTGCCGGATGCTTCGGACTCGACGCAGAGCGGGTCGGAAGAGCACCACTCGGCTCTGTGGACTGCCGAACGGATCGCCCGGTCGAGGCGATCAGGTTCGCCTTGGGCGACCAGACCTCCGAGGCTGCCCGCCGAGTCGCTCGTCGCCGTGTAGACAAGTACCCCCGCCATGTCGTCGGCGGCGTACAGGCGCTCGCGCAGGGAAGCGGCAGGGTAGCCGGCCTCCAGGCTCCACTCGTTGATGAGGACGTGGGCCAGGGTGTGCAGCAGCACCATGCGGGGGGTGGCGGGGGAGGGAACGACAGTGCTCGGGTCGTCGGCCCGCTGCTCCAGCGCCCGCTGATGGGCGGTACGCATCCGCTCGACCCGTGCTGCCACGGCCGGTGCCTTCTCCCAGGCGCCGAGTCGATCCTCGTCCAGGCGGAGGAAGACTCCCTCGCCTCGAACCTCCATGGCCGGGAGCCAGCGCAAGGGGCGTTCGGACAGCGGCATCTCTGCGGAGTCGGTGGCCGACTCGGCGTCGATGAGCCGGGTGAACGCCTTCAGGGCGCGCACCTCGCGAAGCTTCTTGACCAGCATCGGTCCGGTGACGCCGAGCGGGTCGAGCACGCTCTGGTCGCCCAGCGGGGTCTCGCAGACGAACTGCTCGTCACGGGAGTGCTCGTTCTTGTCGTTGCCCGAGCACAGACGCTCGTACTCCTTGTTGCGCAGGGCTCGATAACCATGGTCGAAGGAGGGGGCCTCGTCGCCATCGGGGTCTTCCTCCCGCTCAGCAGCGAGGAATGCCATGACGTCGTCGATCGGTACGGGGCTCTCGCCCTTGAAGGCGAACTTGAGGCACATTTCCACCTCTGCTCGACTGTTCAGCTCGCGCAGTTGCTCCCAGTGTTCGGCGAGTGGATCCGAGCGGCCGTCGCTCCAAGGCGGGATGGACAGCGCAGACTTCAGCACCGGCTGCCACACCGCCGACGAACCACGCTGCAACGTGCGCAGGGGGAGCCCGCACTCCTGAGCAAGGGCGGACGCGCCGAGCCACGGGCGGGTGCCTCGGCATTTGAGACCCAGGTCCTTGAGCGCGCGCCTGCGGAAGGAACCCTCCATCGAGACCTCGGGAGCCTGCCCACAGGTGCAGGAGACGAGGATGGAGCGGAGCGAGGAAGTGCGCCCGGTCGTACGCATCTTGAGCTTTCCGCCGCACTGCCCGGCCGTCGTGGTACCGCGGTCCGTGGAGCGATGCACCCACTGCCAGTACGGGAACTCGCCGAGGTGTCCGGCCTCGCAGGCGACGACGAAACGGGAGGGGACCAGGTCGACCTCGCACGTACCGCAGACGCTTCGCCCGGCGGGCGGGTTGAAGTCGCGGTGCCGTTGCAGGTCATTGCACTCGGGGCAGGAGTGCATCAAGGGGAATCGCCGGACCCGGAGGCCATCCCTGCTGGTGTCGTCGGAAGCGGGCGGCAGCCGGAAGTAGTCGACGTCGAGCAGTCGGGCCAGGCGCCGTTCGTGGATGCGCGGGGACTCGTCACGGCTCCAGCTCTGCTCGGCCTCGTCGAGTCCGGAGACGATGAAGGACTCGTGGTCGACGGCGATGAGCGACCCGACGCCGTACGTGGTGATCGCCTGGGCGCGGCGGACCGCACCACGGCGCGGAAAGTTGTGGGCGGGAGCGGCGCCGTTCGCGCCGGTCCGGCGACGGCGGGCGGGGGGCGGGGTCATCGGGTTCCCTCCATGAACAGGGCGGTCTCGGCGTCGACGTCGCGCAGGCTCCACAACGTGGAATAGGCCTCGGTGTCCGGGGACTCGTCGTCGTACGCCTTCAGGAGCGAAGGGGTACGACTGCCCCTCTGGGGCTCGAACAGCAGGCCGCCGTGGATGTCGGCCTCGGAGCACCACCACTCGACGAACTCGTCGAAGGTCCGGGACACGGCGTCGGTCTCCTCCCGGGCGACCGCGCCCACGCGCTCCAGGAGGATCGACCTGATGCGGCCCCGGAGCAGGTGTTCGTACGACTCGACCTCGCCGGCGCCCTCGTTGGGCCGGGCGGCGGGGATCAGGATGCGGGCGAGAGCGACGATGACCGCGTGCAGCCCCCGGTCGCGGGCGCGGGCGGAGAACGGGGTGACGGAGGTGGACTCGACCTCGCGGTACAGGGCCGAGTGGAAGTGTTGGAAGCTCTCGTAGTGGGAACGGTCGCGGGATCGGGTGGAGTTGAGCAGGACCGCGACCAGGCCGGGGTGGGCGCGGCCGACCCGGCTGGTGGCCTGGATGTACTCGGCGGTCGTCTGAGGCTGGCCCATCACGGCCATGAGACCGAGGCGGTCCACGTCCACGCCGACGGCGATCATGTTGGTGGCGAGCAGGACGTCCACGGTGTCGTCGTCGGGCAGCCGCTTCTCGATGCCCTTGAGGCGGGTGGGGATCTCGCTGGCGTCGATACGGCTCGTCAGCTCCGAGTAGTTGGTGATCGAGCGGGCCTCCGCCCCTTCGCGCTCGGCGAGCAGCTCCAGATAGGCCACCACGTCGTCATGGACCTGGAGTTCGGCCGCGGACAGCAGCCGGAGGCTGTTGAAGTAGCCGACGAGACTCCAGTACGCGTCGCGCACCTCGTCCTCGGTCTTCGCGTGCTTGGCCCGGTGCAACAGGGTGGCGTACGTGCGGATCAGCAGGGTGGACTGGCTGGTGCCGGGGGCCAGGAGGCCGACGTAGCGTCGGCTCGCCTTCTCCTCGCGCGGTGTCTCCACGGCGAACCATGAGTCGCGGGCGTCCAGGCCGGCGGGCGGAAACTGCCGCACTTCGCGGGCGAAGAGGTGGCGTCCCTGGTCGGCGGCGCGACGGATGGTCGCCGTGGAGGCGATCACCTTGGGCCGGTCGGAGAGCGCGTCCACCGCGGTCTCGTAGAGGCCGGTGAGGGTTCCCAACGGGCCGGAGATCAGGTGGAGTTCGTCCTGGACGATCAGATCCGGGGGAGGGGTGCCGCCGTCCGGGTCGTCGTCGCGGTTGAAGAGCGCGGAGGTCGCCGGACGCCACGGCATCGACGCGAACTTGTCGACGGTGGCGATCACCAGCGTCGGCCGAGCGTCGTACACCGCCTCGTCGATCAGGTGGACGGGAAGGCCGTCGGTGAAGTCGCAGTCGGCGCCGGGGCATCGCACGTACATCCGCTTGGCGTCCTCGTCGACTTCGTAGTTCCGAGCGTCGAGGCGGATCCCGCACCACGGGCAGGCGTGCAACTGGACGGGATTCTCGGTGGCGAGGCGCTTGTCGAGGTTCCTGCGTAGTTCGTCGAGCTTCGTGCCTGCCACGGCCAGTGTGTTGGGGGTGGCCGAACGTCCCACCCACATGCCGACGGAGAACTCCTCACGACCCAGCTCGGGCGTCCGGCGGCGCATGCGCTCCATGGCACAGAGCAGGATCGCCGCGCGCTCGAACTGCTGGAGGGTGAGCAGCCGCAGCGTGTAGCGCATGAGGACGGTGACGCCGCCGCCGTCCACACCCTTGCGGATGCGACGCAGGAACGACGTGAGGGCGATCAACCCGAGATAGGCCTCCGTCTTGCCACCACCGGTGGGGAACCACAGCAGGTCGGAGATCCGACGATCGCGGTGCTCGCGGTCGTCGATGCCGGCCAGACAGAGCAGCATGAACGCGATCTGGAAGGGGCGCCATTGACCTGCGGCCAGGTCGGGGGCCCCGACCCGTCCGTCCTTCACCCACTTGCTGCGGGCACGCTGGTCTGCCATGGCACGGTTCGCGAGACGGAAGGCGTGCATGAGATCGGGTTTGGTCCGCAGCAGTTCGATGCCCTCACGGATGCGGTCGAGCGCCTCGCGGCAGGCCGTCACCTGCTCCCGCGCGGGCTTCTCGTGCGGGCCGCCGGTCAGAGCGTCGGCCTCGGCCGACTTGCGGTCGATCCAGTGCCCGTACCCCGTGGCGAGCCCTTCCAGAGCGGCCAGGACCTCGGCCTCGGACTGCTCGGCCAGCCCCAGCATGGACAGCGCCGAGCTGTCGATCTCCGGGTTGGAGTCGGTGAGAAGCACCTCAACGCTGGGTACGAACTGGCTCCGTACCTCGGGAACGGCGGGCGTTTCCGCTTCGGTCACACCGATCGGCGACGGCGCCCAGTCCCACTCGGCCGCGCAGCCGTGGCCGACCGCGAAGGTGGGGGCGTGGCGGTGCAGCAACCGACTCGTGCCGATCTCCGGGTCGTGGCCGGCCGCGGGGGCGGGACGCTCCACGAACGCGGTGGAGCCATCGGCGGCCCGGACCGTCAGACCGCACTGGAACAGGGAGAAGGCGTCCTGGAGATCCCACTCCCCGACCTTCTGGGTGTTGATCAACGTGACCGTGATCGTGACCGTGTCGGTGGTCCGATCGAGACGTCGGACGTTGAGGTGCAGTGCGGCCTCCGGGGAGAGGTCGATCCTCATCCTCGGATCCGGCCGGGTCACGTCGATGGTCTGATCAGGGAGGGCGAGTTCCTTGCGCCGCCACCGCTCCCGCTGGTCGGCGGTGGTACGCGCCTCGGCGCGGCGGGCCGGGACGCGCCTGCCGTCGGCGTCGGTGGGCTCGTAGACGGCCGCACGGGCCGAGACCACGATCGAACCGCTTATGGCCGGGCGGACCGCGAAGGTGAGACCCATCGAGGAGGGACGCCTGTCCGCCGAGGCGCCCACCTCCTGCGCGGTGCCGGACTCCTCGGCGTCGTCGCGGGCGAGCAGAGGTGCGGCGTCCAGGCCTTGCTGTTCGCCCGCGTCGTCGTCCTGCTGTTCCTGCGTGGCCTGGTCCGCGGCACGCGGATACAGCACGCCGGTCAGATAGCGGTCGATCGGCGCGTCCTGGGTGAGGATCTCGCCCCGGTCGTCCGGCTCGGCGTCCTCGGAGGGGCCGAGGAGTTCGCGACGGAGTCCCACCAGGAGTTCCTCGTCCCGGACCCGGTAGTGCTCGGAGTGTCGGCCTGCCACCTGCGTCATGCGCCCTGCTCCTCGTGGTTGTCGGCTCTCCGATAGCGACCGATGCCGATGATCCGCGGGGCGATCCACACACCTCGCTCACCGAGTCCGGCGTTCGCGCCGGCCGCTGCGCTGCCTGTCACTGTCTCCAGGCTGTCGATCCGCAGGTCGTGGATCTCGTCGGGCCACCAGGGAACCCAGGTACGGTTCACCTTCTGCACCTGGAAGAGGTCCTCCCGGAAGCGGGACGACGCCTCGCCGATCTCCCGTCCGTGGTGTACCAGGACGTAGGGCGGGCTCTGTGTGTCGCCCATCGGCAGATCGTGACGCCTGCGCAGCACCACTTCCTCCCCGGGGCGTACCTGTCCCAGGAGATACTCCTGGGTGGCCACGGCGTTCATCTCGTGGCCGGGCGGGTTGTCGCGGCAGACGTCGCCCGCGTCGGCGACCATCCCGTACCTGTCGTACGACCGCCATGACCCGAGGTAACGGCGGCCGTGGCGCCGGCGTCCGGCCCACTTGAAGTGCGGCAGTTCGGGCGCGGCGACGTGGTACAGGTCCTGACGGGCACGAGTCATCGCCACGTACAGGGCGCGGGCCTCGGCCGGGAGGTCCAGCTCTTCCTCGTACCGCTTGCGGAGCTCCGCGACGGTCGGTGGAGTGAGGACGATCACCCGGTCGAACTCCAGACCCTTGGCTCGATGCACGGTCGAGACGACGATCCGGGACGTCTCCGGGTCAGCGGCTTCGTCGGGAAACCTTCCCTCGCCGACCGCGCGCCGCAGTCGGTCCAGATCGAGCACACCGCGCCCCGCTCCGCGAGCGACCCGACGCAGCACCGTCCACAGGGCGGCGGCATTCGGTTCGTACGGCAGAGGGATCTCCGAGAGGAGAGCGCGGAACCGGTCCTCGGTGAGGCCGGTCGCCTCCGTGCGGCGCAGCACCTCCGCCACCCAGTACGGCACCGGACGCTCCTCCAGCGGGCGCCGCAGCCGGTGGTCGATGCCGTGCGCGTGCAGCAGCCCGGAGACCACGAGGGCCTGCTGGTTGTCACGGGTGAGGACGGCGCACGTGTCGGACAGGTCCCGCAGGCCGGCCAGGGTGAACTCGTCGTCGATGTCCCCCATTCCGTTGGCCGGGTCCAGGAGGAGATCGCGCAGCTCGTCGTACAGCGTTCCCGCCTCGTCCGGATCGCTCAGCTGCTGGAGACGAGGGCCGAGCGCCAGTGCGACCCCGGCCTCGGTGGTCGCGGCACGGAAGTTCCGCGTGAGACGCAACTCCACCAGGTCGTCGGGATAGGAGCAGCGCAGCCAGTCGAAGAACCGGCCGGTCTCGTCGGTGCGTTCGCTCAGATCCTCGATCTGGAAGCCGTACACCGACTGGGCGGCGTCCCCGACGACGGTGAAGCCGCAGCTGTCCTGGTACCGGTCGAGAAGCGTCTCCACCAACTCGCGGCGCCCGCCCAACAGGTCCTGCACCTCGTCGATCACGACATGGGCCGGCGGCACCGCGTCGCCTGTCTCCAGCGCGCCCTTCTCGATCGCCCGGGTCGCGGCGGCGATCCGTTCGTCGAAGCCGACCACCGCCCACTCGCCGTCCGGCTGAGCCTGGAGAAGCACCTCGTAGGCCCAGGCGTCGAAGGTTCGGGCACGCACCCGATGCGCTCGTTCCCCATGTCGCGAGATCCGCTCGCGCAGCTCCCTGGCGGCGGCCCGGGAGAAGGTGAGCACCAGGATCTCGGCCGCTTCCAGGGCCTGTTCGGGGTCCTCGTTGCCGCACAGGGCGTCGAGGCGACGTACCAGGGTGTGGGTCTTTCCGGCACCGGCGCCCGCGGTGACCAGGACACGAGCGTCCCAGGGTTGCTCGACCACGGCCAGTTGCTCGGGGGTGAGCGGAGGGCTGTCCTGGTAGACGTCGGTCACTTCCGGCTCCAGAGGTGCTCGAACTCATTGAAGGCGAGGTCGGTGTCGAAGTTGGTGATGTTGTCGCTGATGTTGAGGATCAGACAGCTGTCCTTGCCGCCGTTCCGCGGTCCGCGCAGTCCGCGACCGATCATCTGCTGGTACACATTGGTGCTGTAGACCGGCCTGGCCACGACCACGGCACGAGTGGCCGGAGCGTCGAATCCCTGGGTGAGCACACCGTAGTTGGTCAGTACCCGGATGCGTCCGTTTCGGAAGTTCTCGATGCGGGTTCGACGGTCCTGTGCGCTGGTCGTCGAGTCCACGGCGGCGGACCTGACGCCCCGGTCGTTGAGCATGGCCGCCAGGTACTTGGCGTGGTCGACGGAGGTGGCGAAGAGCAACGTCGGCCAGTCGTCCGGAAGTTCGGCCACCGAGTCGACGATGCGCCGACTGCGCGCATGGTCGTCGGCGAGCCGCTGTTCGGCGGACCGGGAGAGCATGGCCATGCGATCGGCGTGCGTCTTCTCGTCCCGGGTGAGCTCGATACGGCCGCCCTCCAGGGTGCGGTGCTCGACCTGGGCGAGCATCCCCCAGTCCTGGAGGTCGCGATACGGGTCGCCCGACGGGAAGACTCCCTCGTCGAGCCGCCGATTGCCGAAGCGGCCCGCGAGACGGCGGGTCTCCTCCTCGTTGCGGTTCCGGAACGGGGTGGCGGTCAGGCCGAGGAGGTGCCGACCGGTCTCGTACTGGGTGAGTTCCAGCTGACTCAGGATCTCGGTGTATCGCTTGGAGATGGCGGTGTGCGCCTCGTCGACGATCACCAGCGCGGCCTGGCGCAGCCAGGAGTACTGGTCGGTGCCCAGGCACCGCTCCAGCTTGGCGTCGGTGGCGACCACCAGGTGCGGGTGATCGACCACGTCCCCGACCTCGTTGGTGCTCCACAACCTGCTGATGGTGAGCGGCCGTTCGGCGCCGACCTTGCTCCAGACGAACCTCCAGCTCTGGACGGCCTGTTCGCACAGCTCTTCGGTCTGCGCGATCCACAGCAGCGGGCCCTTGAGATCGCCGACCCGCTTCACCCAGCGGATCACGGCCTCCGCGGTGACCCGGGTCTTGCCGGCACCGGTCGGCAGCGACAGCATGCCGCGCTGGGGCGCTAGTCGGTCGAGCATGGTGGAGATGTTCCGGACCAGGTCCTCCTGGTACTCGTGGAGGCTCGGGAAGTCCCGAGGGCCCTCGACGGTCTCGAACGGAGGCGGGGACGGGGTCCTCGAACCGGCGAACGCGACAGGCAGCCTCAGCTCCGAGACGAACGCGACGGCCGCCGACGAACCCGCGTATGCGACCGGGGCGTTGGGGAAGCGTGCCTGGATGTCCCGGACGTGCTGCTGGAGCACTCCGTCACCGTGCGCGTTGAACGCCATCTGCGCGATCCGGCGCCCGGACGGCTCCACACCGTCGGTCGCCTGCAGTTCGGCCTCCATCAACCCCTCGGGGAGGCCGGTCCGGAGCGCGTCCGCACCGATCAGCAGCTCGATCTTGGCCACCACGTCCTCGGCCTCGCGCACCGCCTTCTGCGCCGCTTTCAGCTCGCTGTCCCGGGCCATGCGGTCTTGGTGCTCCAGGACCTGACGGCAACCGGCGGCGCCGAGGCCCAGCCCGAGTTCGCGGTCGATCAGGCGCAGCATCGGCTCGGGGTCCAGAGGAACGCGGACCTTGACGGTGCTGTCCTGACGCACGGCGTCCACGGGGGAGGCATGCGTCCCGTTGGGTGTGCGGGTGACCTCCTCCAGTTCGCTGCACCGCTGCACCGCGCTGTTGCGGTTCCCGCTGTTCAGACGCTGCCGCAGGGCGGGGAACAGCTCGACCAGCGGAACGGGGTCGCCCTCCGTGACTTCACGGGTCTCCAGGCTGATCACGTCGGCATAGCGGAGCATGCCCCACTTCTCGATCATCAGCTCGGCGTCGTCGGCGGTCGGGACGAGCAGGGCAGGGAGTTGTTCGGCGCGCAGCGCGCGGTACTGGGCGGCGCCGACGGCGAGGGTGATCTCGTTGTCGGGGCGGGTGCCCCAGGCGTCGCCGATCCGGCAACGGGTCAGGGCGTCCTCGGGGAAGTCCGCGCCGAACCGGGTCAGCATCACGTAGGTGGCGCCGACGAAGGAGTCGTCCTCGCTGCGGGTCACTTCGTCGAGGAGTGCGTCCCAGCGGTCGGCGGGGACCTCGTCGACGGTGGTCGGGAGCCGCAACTTGCGGGCCTTCTCCGGAGAGATCTCGGCCACCGGCAACACGTCGCGGTAGGCGGTGAGCTGGGGGCCGACGGCCTCCTTCAGGGGCTTGATCCCCTGGGAGGTGGCGACCGTTCCGTACTTCCACAGCATCCACCGGATCGGTGAGATCACCGCCTGCCGAGTGCCCGTCTGCGCGCCGATCTGGCGCGTCCAGTTGTCCACCACGGCGTCGTCGGGCAGCACCTTCAGGAAGGCGGCGCGGGATTCCTCGGAGAGTGCGCGGAAGAGGTGGAGCGGGCCGCCGATCGCGGCACCCTCGACCTTCATCCGGTTCAGCGCGGGGCGCGGGGCGCTACTGTCCAGGCGACGCAGGTAGGAGGCGTGGAGGGCTTCGCGGTACTCCTCGTACCATGCCTCGCCCTCCTGGGGCCGGACCCCGCCGGACGGTCGTTCCCGCAGACCGACCTGGGAGAAGAAGGGGGTGTCGTCGGAGTGGAACGCCATGTCGACGGCGATGCCCGGGTCCCGCTTCGCATCGACCACGATGCCCGGGAGCATGCAGTCCTCGACCGGCCTGAACCGACCGCCGGCGGTCCGCACCCGGAGCGTCGAGCGTGCTGTGGGCACCCGCTCCAGGACCTTGTGGGCCAGCCTACGGATACCGGCTTGACGGAACAGCTCCCAGAACCGCTCCCAGTCCGATTCGCCGTAGTGATCGAAGCCTTGGTCGAGAACGCTGTCGAACCGACCCTCGACATCGGCCTCCCGAATGCCCAGGACGTCGAGCGCGTGCGCCAGCGAGGGGTCCTGGGCCAGCTCGTCGACCACGTACACGAGGGACTCGCGCAGTCCGTCCTGCTCGGTGCGGCGGTAGACCTTTCCGTGCACGGGGGCGACGAGGCCGTGCTCCTCGGTGAGGACGATGTGTGCCTTGCGGGCCTCCTCGACGAACGGGGAACCGACCTCGATCATGTCGGCGAGGATGCGGACCGCCGTGGCGGACGCCTGAGCGGTGCCGCTCTCGACGAGGGCCTCCAACCAGTCGCGAACGTCCGCTCGTTGGTGTTTGGCCGCACCAAGGATGTGCTCGACCTTGCCGGAGCGCAGGGAATCCACCTCGACGCTCGGGTGCAGCCAGTCGGCGGGACGGTCCGGGCACTCGTGCCACAGCCGCAGCCAACGCAGGAGAGACTTCGATTCCCTCTTCGGGTCCTTGGGACGAGGGTGCACCCGCAGCTCGGTCGGCACGCGCAGCACGCCGTTCTGATCAGGCAGCGACGCGTTCACCGCGGTACGCGTCCAGATCTCTTCGGTCAGAAACTCGTCCGCCCAACTGATCGCCTCCTTCACACGGCCGGGCAGCAGGGGGAGGTAGGCGGCCGGGTCCTCGACCGGCGCCAGGGCCGGGAGCGACTCGACGACCAGTTGCGCCGCCGCGCGGATCATCTCCTGGTTGAAGGGGGAGGAGTCGAGGAGATTCTGACGGTCCTCGTTCGTCTTCCAGGCGCCGTTGAGGATGCCACTCAGCGACATCTCGTACTTGGTCGGGAAGAAGGACCAGAACTTGCCGCGTCCGCGAGACCGGGGGCTGACGTACAGACCGCTCTCCGGATCCTTCTCCAGGGTGGGCACGCCCCAGGCGAGGTCGAGCGAGAGCCGGTCGTGCAGCTCTCCGGCATCCGCGCGGGCGCTCGGACCGGGCTCGTGGGTGGTGGTGAACACGCGCCACCGGTCGGTGGCGACGGCCTTCCCGGTCCGCTCCTCGACCACGGTGTGCAGGTCGCCGGTCTGCCGGGCGGTCAGAGTCCGACGGGCCAGGGGCCGGGGCCGGCGGTCCTCCAGCACGACCTTCGCGACGTGGGGCGAGAAGAGCTGGAAGCCGGCCGGGAATTCCTCGCGGGGCTCGCCGTGGTCCTTGGCGCGACCGCCGTGCATGTCCCGGCCCAGCCGGTCGTCGGCCTTCGGGAGCAGGGGCAGGCGTACGACGGTGGTGGCCCAGCTCAGCAGTTCGTTCAGGACGTGGTCGGCAGCGCGCTCTGCCTGCACGTCCAGAGGTCGGGCCATCCGCAGCACGGGGGCGTCGAACTCCGGGCCGTAGCGCGCTGCCACGCCGGGCACGGCCTTGATCTGCTCGTACGACCAGGCTCGGTCGAATCCGAAACTTCCGGTGCTGCTGAAGAATTCCGGTGCGTCGGTCACCACGAGAACCGATTTGACGCCCACTCCGAAACGCCCGATCTGGCCTCCACGCTTCTTCGACATGCTCATCCGAAGAATTGTCTCAGCGCCTTCTGCGGACACCGGACTACCCTCGTTCGCGCAGTACAGGTGGGTTTCTGTGAGGACGACATAAACGCGCCCGCCCGACTCGCCGGTCATTTCGTCCGCCGCGTTCTGGACTAGCTCAAAAAGCTGGCGGTCGCCATATCCGCCCTGGGTGATACGGCGCTCTCCATTGGCGTGCTCGGCCACAAGGCCGGGGTCCACGGCGTATGTCTGCAGGACACGCGAGGACTGTTCGAGAACGGTTTTGATTACTGGAGAGGACGAAGACGGCACTGCTTCTGCGCTCCTGGGCTGTCAAAGGTTCGGGCGAAGGTTCGAGCGGCGGGCCGGCCGCCGGTCGTCGGCCGGCCCGTGTTCGTTCGTCATGGCGCGGGGGGTATCCCACAGTGCCGTCGTGAAGCGGAGAACTCGCGGTGAAGACGTTGGTTGTTGCGAGACCGAGACCCCCGGACAAGCTTGGGGCTCTGGGGGTCAGCCAGGGGGAGCGGTCTCGTTCGGCAGCCCCTGGAACAGCTTGGCCAGGACGGGGAACCTGTTGGTGAAATCCTCCTCGGACAGGTCGTGCTCGTGGAGAATCTCCAGAACTTCGACCATGCTTTCTGCGGTCTTGATCCTCAGCTCGAACGAGCTGGAATCCCGAAGCGAGTCGAGCGAATCGCTGTCCTGTTCATTCATCGAGTGGTGCACCCCTGTCGGTCGTCGCATCGTGCAATTGCACAGGGGTGCATTCAGGCACACGTCCCCCGTGTGAAATGAAATAGGAGATTTGGTGCTTCCGTCGAGACTTACTACCCCTCCAAAAAAGCTAGCGGATGGACGTCTTGTGTGGCCAGCCCTTTTCGGAAGGGCGTCCCGTGGGAGATCTTTGCAGTGGTGTCGGTCGGGTATATGGTTGGAATTTGGGCGCACTTTCCCCACGGCCGCCCGGGCTTCCCGTTTTCGGGTTCTGCGAGCGAGATGGGATCCCCATCGTCAACGACGCTATCGGCACTCACTCGAACGTGTCAATCAACTCCCGTTCGTCTGGGGGGAGTTGATCCTTCCGCTTGCGGAAGTGGTTCATCCCGGTCGAAACCTGATCATTCGAGGCAAGTCGGACACTTGCTGAGGTGATGCACGCGATCGAGATCGATCAACTGTTGGTTGACGCTCCCGTGCGTGTCAAATTAGCCTGATGGTCCACAACATGCGATCAGCATGGGACTCCGAGGAAAGAGCAGGCGGCGCGTGGAGACAGGCGAGGAGTTCGGGCCCTGGCTGGCCCGACAGCTCAAGCTCGCGGGGAAGACGCAGGCCGAACTGGCCGACGAACTCAACCTGACCCGGGCCGCTGTGTCCGCGTGGATCACCGGCAGGTCGACTCCCCGCCCGACCGTCATGATGGACATCGCCAAGGCGCTGGGCACCGATGTGGGCACGGTGCACACCCGCACCACGGACACCCAGGCCGGCCTCCCCGTCACCTGGTACCACCGCCCGGGCTACCACGACGGCGGCCGTGACCTGGGCAACGCCGCCGCCTTCGCCTTCGACGCCGACGTGCAGGTCCTGGCTCGCGAGACCTGCCAGAACAGCCTCGACGAGCGGTTGACGGAGAACGGCCGCCCGGTTCGGGTCCGTTACACCCTGCACGAGCTGACCGGCGAGGCCCTGGACGCCTTCCGCGAGGCGATCCTCTGGAACGACCTCTTTCCGCACTACTCCGCCGTCTCGGAGGCCGCCGGCAACCAGAAGGTCGGCCGGGTCGTGGACGCCGGGGTGCGCGACATGTACGAGAAGGGCCGTCTGGTCCTGCTGCGCGTCGACGACTACAACGCTTCCGGGCTCATCGGCGACGACTACGCGGACGGCAAGTTCGCCGCCGTGGTCAGGCGTCAGTTGGAGAGCCTGAAGTCCGGGCCCGGCGCGGGTGGTTCGTACGGTCTGGGCAAGGCGACGCTGTGGGCCACCAGCGCCCTCGGACTCGTGCTCATCAACTCCACTCTGTCCGTGCCCCACGAGGGACGCACCGAGCGAAGGGTCATCGGCCGTCTCGAACTGCCCTGGCGCGAGGTGGACGGCGAGCCGTACGCGGGCCCCGCATGGTTCGGGCGCCCCGACCCTGATTCTCCCGGTGCCATGGTGGCCCGCTCCTGGTGGGCGGACGAGGAGACCGTGGCACGCCTGCATCTGAACAGGGAGAGCGACGAGCCCGGTACGTCCTTCCTCATCGTCGGCGCACACGATGTGGCCAGCCTGGAGGGGAAGTCCGACGCCGACGACGAGTCCGTCGGTGACGAGGAGGGCGACGAGGACACACGTGACATCCGCAAGATGCATGGCCGTCTGGTGGAGGCGTTGGGGCGTGACTTCTGGGCCGCGATGACAGGCGGCGGCAGCAGGCTCCCCCTGCTGGAGGTCTCTGTCCGTGCCCTGCAGAACGGCAAGGAGGTCGTGCCGGAGAAGCAGGTGGACCCGTCGGCCGAACAGCCCTCCCGTACGCGTGCCCTGAGGGCGCACTACGAGGGCACCACGGTGGATCGTCTCACCGAGTCCGGGCAGGTCGCGGCGCGGAGCGTTCCGCTGAAGCTGCCGCTCTCCGGCGGCGCCCACGGAACGCTCGGTACGCACCAGGCGGTCCTGCTGGTCACCGAGGCCGAGGGCGACAGGGATGCGGACGGGGGGAAGAACCAGGTGCACTCGTTGCGCGGCAACCGCATGACCGTCAAGAGGGCCGGGGTCCAGAGGTTGCCGATCGGGACCAACCCCTTCCAGGCCGTTCTGCTGGTGGGCGAGGCAGCCGGAGAAACGGCCCCCTTCGCGAAGGAGGCCGAGGAGTTCCTTCGCGCTGCGGAACCGCCCGAGCACGACCGCTGGGGACAGACGGAGGAGCTGACTCTGCGCTGGTCTCCGTCCGCATACCGGCGGATCAACGCGCTGACCGCCGAGGTCAACAATGCGGTCAGGGAACTTGTCGCACGGCCGAAGCGCAGCAGCCGCGAAGGCGGTGAGGCCGTGCGCAAGGCGTTGACCGTGAGAACGCGGCCCAAGGCGAAAGCGCCCGCGGGGCCGGTGGTTCCGGTGCTGGACAAGCTCGACGCGACGGTCGGCGACGACGGGGAGTGGAGGATCACCGCCGAAGTGAGCATCCCACGGGGCGACGAGATCGTCCCGATGGTGCCCGTCGCGCAACTGGACGTGCGTTCCGGAGGCCGTCCGAAGCTGGACTGGGCGGAGCTAGTGGCGGTCGAGGGCTGCGAAGTGGAGGACGGCACCCTGCGTTTCCCGCCCGGCACACGTCGTGCGAAGTTCCAAGGAGCCACCGACGTCACCAGCCACCCGGTCAGGACCACCCTCACCCGCCTCGTCGTCGAACTCCGTGCCGGCAAGGGGGAGTGACGCGTGAAGATCTACCCGTACAAGCGGCTCAACCGGCCGATCACGCTCAGGGTGACCTCGGTCTCCCTCAAGCTCTCCGACGGCACCCGCGACCAGTTGGAGACCACCGCGTACTCGACCCAGCAGCAGGCCGTCGCGCTCGGCATCGCGGGCCACACCGACTGGGTCAGCGCCACGATCGGCCTCTCGGCGACGCTGCCGCCCGGGGCGAACGCGCCGGACGCGGCCTGGTCCGATCTGTGTGTCCTCGCCGTGCTGACGGACGGCGAGACCAATGTCCGCACCTCCGCGGAGCTCACGCGTGACGCGCCGGACGGACGGGACTGGTCGGGATCGGTGGAACTGCTCCGTGACGACCACATGGGGCGAGCCTCCCTCGCCGTGTACGCGGTCGGGACCGTGGACGGAGTGCGTGGACGATCGATCGCCGAGACCGACCGGAGCTGGCTCGTCGACACGGCCTCCGACGAGCCGGTCCGTGGACTCCAACTCGACGTCCAGACGGCATCGTTCAAGAGAAGCTCCCGGGAGTGGCTCCAGGCCTACGCCGACGCCCCCTGGATCGTGGACGTCTCGGCCAGAGTCCCCACCGTGTTCGTGAACACCGATGTCGAGGGCGTCATGGGCCTGTTGGACAGCAACGGCTCGGGTGTCGAGAGCAAGGTGCGTGACCTCTTGATCGCCCAGATGGCCACCGATGTCTGGACCGCTGTGTTCCACGGCGCCATCGGCGATCTGGAGGTGGAACCCGGCGCCGGTCCGGTCTTCCCGACCGACTGGCAGGGCGAGGTATTGCGCGAGATGCTCCCGGACGTCGTTCCCGGCGTCCATGTCGAGGAGGCCCTACGACAGGTCCACCGCCGGCGCACCGGCGACTCGGGCTGGGTGGAGCTCCAGACGCGCATCCACTACGCGGCGGTCCGCCGGGCCGACGCCACCAAGGCGCTCGCCTATGTCATCCGCAGTCTGGAACAGATGAACCGCGAGAGTGAGACGTGATCACACAACCGAGCCATGTACCGGAGCGCCTGGGACTGCTCGCCACCTCGGCCGTCGATCCGTTCCTCACCGAGGAACTGCTCAAAGGCGAACAGGTCCACGGCGGTATCGATCTCGCCAAGGTCGTCGAGCCGCTCCCCGAGGACGACTCCAGGTGGTGGGTCGAGCCGATCCGAAGCCTGGTGGAAGACGCCATGTTCGAGTTCCGGGAGGACCGCACCCGAGCCGACGCGTGGTTGGCGCCCCGGCTCCATGCCACGCTGCGCCTGACGCGGCGAGAGGCTGCGGACAAGCGTCTGTGGAACCACATCGCCCTGGCGGTGGCCCCCGATTACGTCGCCTGGCGCCACCTGTCGGAGCCGACGGTGAACAGGCCGGAACGGCGCATCGTCGCGGAGCGCTTCCGCGGCCCTGCGGACCGCCAGTGCTTCTCCCGTCTGTGGTGGGCCGCTGAGCTGTTCCGGAACGGACCGGACTACGGGCCGGTCGCGGACGCCTGTGGAAATCAGGACCTCGTCCACACCGTTCTGCGGATGGATGTGATCGACCACCGTCCCACCGCCCAGGCCCTGGTCCGTCTCCTGCGGAGCGGGCTCGTCACCACCGGGCGAGAGATCAACGGTCTGTGCGTGGCGATCAGTACGGCCGGAGCGACCCTGACCTACGACGTCCTCGCACCGGACGAGCCCAGGGATCCCGCCGCGCTGCGGGACTGGATCGCGGAAGCGGAATCGGCACCACCGGTCGAGCGGTACGAACTCCCGAACGGGCCCGACGAGGACCCCGTCCCGGAGGAATCCGTGGCCGCGCTCACCGGCTACTTCACGGAACTGTTCGAGACCGCGCCCGTCAGGGGCAGGAAGAGCGGAGACTGACCCGGCGCTGTGGCGAGCTGCCGCAGCGCCGTCCGCGTCGTGCTCGCCGACTACGTCGCCGGCGCCTTCTTCGTCTTGCGCGGGCGCATGGAAGAGGGTGGCGGCACCTGGTCCTTGGCCTGCGGACACCTGTCGGTGCAGGCGTCGGGGGCCCCGCAGCCGTTGCTTCGCAGCTTGGCCCGTTGCTCTTCCGTGGCCGGCTGCCACGGCTTCCGCAGGTCGTTCGGGCCCGGCCTGGGAAGCCCGAGCGCGGCGCTCAGCAGGTGCGCACCGAACAAGGGCGGTACGGCGTTGCCCACCTGCTGGGCCTGCGCGGTACCGGACCACGGATAGTCCGGCGGGAAACTCTGCAGCATCCCCGCCTCATTCATGCTGAACCGTGCGCCCTCGTGGACGATGCTCTCGGTGAGGTGTTGAAAGACCACGAAGCGGCTGATCTTGCCGGTGACGGTGAAGGCGGGCTGCCGGTCGCCTCGCACGCCTCGTCGTCCGGGGTGGCGGGAGCTGCCGTAGTTCGAGCGAACCAGGAACGGAGTGGGGCGCCCCGGATGTGAGCCCACCGGGTTCGCGATGACATCACCCATCGACCTCCAGGGCAGCAGATCGTCGCCTGTCGCCCGGTGCTCGTCGGGCTCCGGCTCGTTGCCGTCGTAGAGAGTCGGCTGATGGACCTGACCCGCGGCCTGGTCCTGTTCGTTCTTCCCGTTCCTTCGGTTCCATTCCTTGGCTCCGTAGGAATGGTGGGTCGGCGAGGGGAGCGAGGGCTCACCAAGCCCTTCACGCCGAGCGATCAGCACCGCGCGGTCCCGCGTCTGCGGAACCCCGTAGGTCTCGGTGTCGAGGACATCGACGACGACCTTGTACTTGGTCCCGTCGGGGAGCCCTGTCTCCTCCAGCACCTTGGCGTAGTGCTTCCAGAGCTCTTTGACCTCGCGGACCTGTTCCAGGACGATGACGTCGTACGGGCGCTTCTCCCGGTTAGGGCTTCGGGTCGCCTGAATGGCATAGCGGAGAGGTTCCAGGACCAGTGCGGTGCGTGGATCGCTGAGGGTCTTCAGATCCTTGTCGATCTCCTCGTCGGGTTCCCCCGCCAGCAGCCGTTCCATGTACTCCTTGACCCTGTCCAGGGTCTGGCGCCCGGCGCCGTGCCCGGCCACCGAGTACGTCTGGCACGGGGGGCCACCTGCCAGCACGTTGATCTCCGGCGGCAGCGACTCGAAGGCGTCCCTGCGTACCGCGCTCACATCGGCGTGGAGGGTGTCCAGCCCCGCCGCGTATCGCGTGAGACACGCGCTCTTGTCCCACTCGATGCCGAGACTCGGGATGTCGAGCGCGTGCCCGGCGACATCCAGCCCTCCGGGACCTGCGAAGAGGTCCAGGACGAAAGGCTTGTCGAGGATGGGTTGATGGGACGCCGTGCTGGTCATGTGGCGGAAGTCTAGCCGGCCACGGGGAGTGCTGGATCCCCAACCAGCGCTTCGGCTATGGCTCGCCCCAGGGCCGCTCCGACGGGCGGCGGCGTAGCGTGCCCGACCTGACGGTACCGGGCGGTCTTGCGTCCGGCGATCTCCCACGTTGCCGGGAAGCCCTGCAACAGCGCCGCCTGCTCAACCGTGATCTTGACCATGTTGTCCCTGCCGAGTTCGGGATCCCAGACGAAGTCCGGGCCAGGGACCGTGTCACCCACGGTGTGCGCGTTGACACCCATGGTCGCCCATTTTCGCTTGGCCCCGGTCGGTCCCAGATCGGCGCCACCTCGGTTCTTCGAGCCTCCGACCAGTGTCGGAGCCGGCTGATCCGCCTGGGCGGCCCAGCGAGGAGCGTCCGCCCATCCTCGTGACGCCATGCTCGGCCCCAACGCGGCGCCAGCCGTCATCGGCTCCTGAACGGTGGGTGCCGGCCGTCGGAATGCCGAGGCCCATCGCCGTCCGATGGCGACCAGGATGCCTTGCTTGCGGTTCTGCGGCACGCCGAAGTCGACGGCGTTGACGACGAACCAACTGAACTCGTATCCCAGGTGGGCCAGTTCGGCTCGGGCGAAGTCCCGGAACGCCTGATACTCGTCCGCGTGGGCGAGCCCGGGAACGTTCTCGATGAGCACAGCTCGGGGCCGGATCGCGTGGACGAGATAGACGGTGGCTTCCAGCAGTCGCACCTCCACATCCGAATCCGACCGCTTCACGGTCGCACTCGACTTCACCCGGGGCAGGCCCGCCGCGAGAAGGTCCACGTCATGGCTCTCGCGATGATCGTTCGGGTCGAAGCCCAACAGGTCGGTGTGGAGCACGTTCCAGTGCTGTCGATTGGTCCGCAGAGTCTGGACGGCGTCCTCGTCGTCGTCCAGCAGCAGGCGCGGCTCGAACCCCGCCCTCTCCAGCCCGAGTGCGAGCCCGCCCGCACCCGAGCACAGGTCGACGAAGGTCAGGCCACTCATGCTTTCCTCCCCTTGGTCCGTTCCGCACGACGCCGCTCCACGGCCGCCCCCACCCGTACGGCCACCTCCTCGGGAGCCTCGTGCTCCCAGAACCGCAGCACCGTCCAGCCCTCGGCGATGAGGTGCTCCGTCGTCTCCCGGTCGCGGGCCATGTTCCGGTCGAGCTTGTCACGCCACCACTGCGCGTTGGCCTTCGGTTGTGTCGCGTGCTGCGGGCACCCGTGCCAAAAGCAGCCGTCGATCAGAACGGCCACCTTCGCCCCGGTGAACGCCACATCGATCCGGCGCCGAGCCATGCCGGGTACCGGGTACTCCACGCGGTAACGCAAGCCCGCCGCATGGAGAAGGCGTCGCACGACCAGCTCGGCCCTCGTGTCCTTGCTGAGCTGCCGGGACATGCGTGCTGAGACTTCGGGGGATGAGGGGACGGCACCAGGCACATGAACATTCTGCCGGCGTGGAGGAACGCGCATGGCCTCCCTTTGCGCGGTGAGGTCCACTCGCGTGCGATCAGGCGTTGCGGAGGGCTCTTCTCCCTGTTTGCCCTGGGCTACGCCCCGTGGCACTCCCCATACTCCCGCCCCGCCCCACACCCACACCCCGCCCCCCGCATAGGCGGCCCACCCACCCCCCCCCCCCC
>NZ_JAKEIP010000111.1 GCF_021474425.1 Streptomyces muensis
GCGGCAGCAACGTCGACGTAGACGCCTATCACCACTGGGTCGGTGCGGCTCCCGTCCACAGGTCTTGACAATTATTCACCCAGCAGCGCACCAAGGGCTTCGACGACGCCCTGAAGAACTACCCCAACATCAAGAAGGTGGCCCGTCAGGCCGCCGACTTCACGGTCGAGTCCGGCCAGGCCAAGATGGCCCAACTCCTCCAGGCCCAGTCCAGCTTCGACGCGCTGTGGAACCACGACGACGACCAGGGCGTCGGCGCGCTGCGCGCCATCGACCAGGCCGGCCGTGACGACTTCCTGATGGTCGGCGGCGCGGGCGCCAAGTCCGCGATGGACGCCATCAAGGCCGGCAACAGCGTGCTCAAGGCGACCGTCCTGTACCCGCCGACGATGGCGGCCTCCGCCATCGATCTCGCCCGGGCGCTCGGCCAGGGCAAGGGCGTCGGCGGCCTCGCCGAGTTCGAGATCCCGTCCTCGCTGACGCTCTACTCGGCCGTGGTCACCAAGGACAACGTCGACCAGTACCTGCCGACCGGCTTCATCTGACCGGGCCGGGCCACGCGTCCCGCCAAGACAGCGATGAGTCAGTGACACTCCGACGAGGAGGAATCCGCATGGAACAGAGGGACAGCCGGATCGCACCACCCGCACTCGGTGTGGGCATGGTCGGCTACGCGTTCATGGGCGCCGCGCACTCCCAAGGGTGGCGCACCGTAGGGCACGTTTTCGACCTGCCGCTGCGGCCGGTCCTGGCCGCGATAGCCGGCCGTGACGCGCACGCCGTGAGGGCGGCCGCCGACAAGCACGGCTGGGCCGCGGCGGAGACCGACTGGCGTGCCCTCATAGCCCGCGACGACGTACAGCTCGTCGACATCTGCACACCGGGCGACAGCCATGCGGAGATCGCGATTGCGGCGCTGGAGGCGGGCAAGCACGTGTTGTGCGAGAAGCCGCTGGCCAATTCGGTCGCCGAGGCGGAGGCCATGGTCGCGGCCGCCGAAGCGGCCCGCTCGCGCGGGCAGTTGGCCATGGTGGGCTTCAACTACCGGCGCGTGCCCGCTCTCACCTTCGCCCGTCGGCTCATCGGCGACGGCAGGCTCGGCACGCTGCGCCACGTGCGGGTCAGCTACCTCCAGGACTGGCTGGTCGACCCGGACTTCCCGCTGACGTGGCGGTTGCAGCGGGAGCACGCGGGGTCGGGGGCGCTCGGCGACCTCGGCGCCCACATCGTCGACCTCGCACAGTACCTGACGGGGGAGGTGCTGGTCGGCGTCTCCGCCCAGCTGGAGACCTTCGTCAAGGAGCGCCCCCGTCTCGACGGTGCCTCCTCGGGCCTGACCGCTTCCGGCGGCGCCCGGCGCGGGCCGGTGACCGTCGACGACGCCGCCGTCTTCACCGGTCGGTTCTCCTCGGGGGCGCTCGCCACGTTCGAGGCGACCCGGATGGCGACAGGACGCAAGAACGGCCTGCGGCTGGAGATCAACGGCGAGTTCGGTTCACTCGCCTTCGACCTCGAACGGCTCAACGAGCTGTCCTTCCACGACCACCGGGAGCCCGCCGCCACGGCCGGGTTCCGCAGGATCGTCGTCACCGAGCCGGAGCACCCGTACCTGGAGGGCTGGTGGCCCCCGGGCCACGGCCTCGGTTACGAGCACACCTTCGTCCACCAGGCCCGCGACCTGGTCGAGGCCATCGCGTCCGGCACCGACCCGATGCCGTCGTTCGCCGACGGTCTGCAGGTGCAACGGGTGCTCGCCGCCGTGGAGGAGAGCGCCGAGAAGAACTCCGTCTACACCCCTGTCCAGGCCGTCGAGGCCGAAGTCCGGTAGAGATCCGGCAGGAACCACGCTCGGAGGCACCATGCCACGCCCGTTCACCCTGTTCACCGGTCAGTGGGCCGATCTGCCACTGGAGGAGGTCTGCCGACTGGCCCGCGACTTCGGTTACGACGGTCTCGAACTCGCCTGCTGGGGCGACCACTTCGAGGTCGACAAGGCCCTCTCCGATCCCGGATACGTGAAGTCCCGGCAGCAACTCCTGGAGAAGTACGGCCTGAAGTGCTGGGCCATCTCCAACCACCTCGTGGGCCAAGCCGTCTGCGACGCCATCATCGACGAACGCCACCAGGCCATCCTGCCGGGCGAGGTATGGGGTGACGGCGATCCGGAAGGGGTACGAAGGCGGGCCGCGGACCGTGTCAAGGACACCGCGCGCGCCGCTGCCGCCTTCGGCGTCGACACCGTCATCGGCTTCACCGGCTCCGCCATCTGGCACCTGGTCGCCATGTTCCCGCCGGCGCCCGAGTCGATGATCGAGCGCGGCTACGAGGACTTCGCCACCCGCTGGAACCCGATCCTCGACGTGTTCGACCAGGAGGGCGTGCGGTTCGCCCACGAGGTCCACCCCAGCGAGATCGCGTACGACTACTGGACCACTCAGCGGGCGCTGGAGGCGGTGGGGAACCGTCCTGCCTTCGGGCTGAACTTCGATCCCTCGCACTTCGTGTGGCAGGACCTCGACCCGGTCGGTTTCCTGTGGGACTTCCGCGACCGTATCTACCACGTGGACTGCAAGGAGGCGCGCAAGCGTCTCGACGGGCGCAACGGCCGTCTCGGTTCCCATCTGCCGTGGGGTGACCCGCGTCGCGGTTGGGACTTCGTCTCCGCCGGGCACGGTGACGTCCCCTGGGAGGACGTCTTCCGGATGCTGCGCTCCATCGACTATCAGGGGCCCATCTCCGTGGAGTGGGAGGACGCCGGCATGGACCGGCTCCAGGGCGCCCCGGAGGCGCTGACCCGCCTGAAGGCGTACGACTTCGAACCCCCGACGGCGTCCTTCGATGCCGCCTTCGGAGGCGGCGACAACTAGACGCTCCCACGCGAGAGCGCGGGGCGCAGCCGACCCGCCCGGTGGCAGGTAGGCCACCGGGCACATCCGGGCTGCCCCGATACGGCTTTGTCCTGGCCCTGGAAGAAGTTCGCCTTCTTCGTGCACAAGGGGTTCCCGTCAAGGACGAACGGGGCTACGGTCCCTTTCGTGCACAGGAACCACACAGTGGTTCGGTACTGACGGCGCAATCAGGTGGTACGGCACCCCGGCCACGAGACCGACTTACTGAGGACGTCCCGCGCAGCGCAGGGCCAAGAGCCCCCAGGTATCCCGCATTTCTCACCGGCGGCCCTCTGCCGCCCACTTGCACGCCGTAACCGCGCCCACCACGGAGCAGTCCTCCCAGGCCGCGGCCAAAGCCGCCCATATGCCGGCGGTGGGTGGGAGACCCCCGAGCCCCCACCCACCGTCCTCCACAGCACATCGGCACATCGACATGGCAGGGAGGCAGCCCGTGAACAACGACGGGAACGCATCGGAGCCCCAGCTCGGCTCGGAGCCCCAGACCGGCGAGCGGACCCCACGCACCGGCGTCTGGTTCGTCGGAGCCCGCGGTTCGGTGGCCACCACCGCCGTCGCCGGATGCGCGGCCATCACCGCCGGACTGCATCCGCCCACCGGCATGGTCACCGAGACTCCGCCGTTCGACGGCACCGGCCTGCCGCCCAGCTCCCTCTACGCGGCCGCCGCCGTGCGAGCCGGCTGCCCCTACGTCAACTTCACGCCGTCCACCGGGCTGCGCACCCCGGCCCTCACGGACGCCGCCGCGGCCGGCGGACTTCCCCACGCGGGCCGTGACGGCAAGACCGGCCAGACGCTGCTGCGAGCCGTGCTCGCCCCGATGTTCGTCCAACGCGCCCTGGAGGTACGGGCTTGGTCGGGCACCAACCTGCTGGGCGGAGGCGACGGGGCCGCGCTGGCCGACCCCGGCGCGGCCGCGGCGAAGAACGCCGGCAAGGAACGCGTTCTGACCGACACCTTCGGGCACACCCCGCAGGGCGAAGTGCACATCGACGACGTACCGGTGCTCGGCGACTGGAAGACCGCCTGGGACCACATCGCCTTCGAGGGCTTCCTCGGCTCGCGCATGATCCTCCAGACCATCTGGCAGGGCTGTGACTCGGCCCTGGCCGCACCGCTGGTCCTGGATCTGGCCCGCCTGGTCGCCCGCGCCTACGAGGCGGGCCTGTCCGGTCCGCTCCCGCAACTGGGCTTCTACTTCAAGGACCCCGACGCGGGCCCGTCGGGTCTCTCGGAGCAGTTCACCGCGTTGCTGTCGTTCGCCGACCGCCTGCGGGAGGCGCGGTGATCCGCTCCCTTCTGCTCCGCCTCGCCCCGCCCGCGCCTGTGCGCACCCCGAAGCCTGCCCGGCCTGGGAACGGTCAGCGCCCCGTGGGGGCCGTACCGGGGCGCGGGCGACGGGCGCGGCTGCGGGACTGGGCCGAACTGCTCCGCGTCTCTGCCCTGTTCACCGTTCCCGGCGACGCCCTCGCCGGCGCCGCGGCCACCGGTCTGCGGGCCAACCGGGGCACGGCGTACGCCGTGGGCGCCTCGCTCTGCCTCTACGAGGCGGGTATGGCGCTGAACGACTGGGCCGACCGCGACGAGGACGCCGTCGAGCGCCCCCATCGACCCGTCCCCTCCGGCCGTATCTCCCCGACGGCGGCGCTGGGCGCGGCCGGCCTTCTGACCGCGGCCGGGCTGACGTTCGCCGCTCGCGCGGGCCGCCCCGCACTCGCGGTGGCATCGGCACTGACCGCCACCGTCTGGGCGTACGACCTCCGGTTGAAGCACACCCCCGCGGCCCCCGCGGCGATGGCCGCGGCCCGCGCCCTGGACCTCGTGCTCGGCGCCACGGCCACCATGTCAGCGGCCGCCCGCGAGGGGCAGGGGAGCGGACGGGGACTTGCCTTGATGTCCCGTCAGGACCAGAGGACCGGACCAAACCGACCAAGCGGACCTGGACTTCCGTCCGTGTCCGATGCCGCCCTCCGCACTGCGTCCCCCGCCCTGGCGCTGGCCGCCCACACCTACGCCGTCACCGCCGTCTCGCGGCACGAGACGCACGGCGGTTCCCCGCTCACCCCCCTCGCCGCCCTCGGCGCGACGACCACGCTCGGCCTGCTGCTGGCACGGACACGGGCGACGACGACAGGGATCTTCCCGGCACTGACGGCCGCCGCGTACGTCCGTACCACCGCCCTTCCCTGCCTGCACGCCGCCCTCAACCCGTCCCCGCCCCTCACACAGCGCGCCGTCGGCAGCGGGATCCGCGCCCTGATCCCGCTCCAGGCCACACTCGCCGCCCGGTCCGGGGCGAACGTCACCGCTCTCGCCGTGCTGGGGCTCGTACCCATGGCCCGCGCGCTCGCACGGAAGGTGAGCCCCACATGAGCAACCGACAGCGACTCCGCCTCGGTTACGGCACCAACGGCCTCACCGACCTCCGTCTCGACGACGCCCTCGGCCTGCTCGCCGACCTGGGCTACGACGGCGTCGGACTCACGCTCGACCACATGCACCTCGACCCGCTCGCACCCGATCTCGCCGCCCGTACCGCCCGCGTCGCCCATCGGCTCGACGCCCTCGGCCTCACCGCGACCGTCGAGACCGGCGCCCGCTACGTGCTCGACCCGCGCCGCAAGCACGGTCCGTCGCTGCTCGACGCGGATGCCGAGGGCCGTGCCGCCCGCACCCGGCTGCTGATCACGGCGGTCCAGGTCGCGGCGGACCTCGGAGCCCACGCCGTGCACTGCTTCAGCGGCATCACGCCGCCCGGCACCGACGACGACACCGCGTGGCAGCGCCTTCAGGAGGCACTCGCGCCCGTGCTCGACGCCGCAGCGGCCGCCGATGTGCCGCTGGCGATCGAACCCGAACCGGGCCACCTGCTCGCCACCCTCGCCGACTTCCATCACCTGCGCACCTCGCTCGGCAGCCCTCCTTCCCTCGGCCTGACCCTCGACATCGGCCACTGCCAGTGCCTGGAGCCGGAGCCGCCCGCCGCGTGTGTCCGCGCGGCCGCGCCCTGGCTGCGGCATGTGCAGATCGAGGACATGCGGCACGGAGTGCACGAGCATCTGCCGTTCGGCGACGGCGAGATCGACTTCCCGCCCGTGCTGGAGGCCCTCGCCGACACCGGCTACCAGGGTCTGACCGTCGTCGAACTGCCCCGCCACTCCCACGCCGGGCCTGAACTGGCCCGGTCTTCCCTCGAGTTCCTCCAGGCCGTGCCGGCCACCAGCACGAAGGGAGCGTCGGCATCATGACGCAGCCCTCTTTCCGGACCCGTGACGACGTGAGTGCGGCACTGCCCGACGACACCGCGCGCGCCTGGTTCGACGAGGCGTTGGCCGACGCCGCGGCCGCGGCACAGGCGCCACCGCAGGCCCCCTCCCCGTACCTCGCCCACCCCTGGGAGCTGCGCTTTGCCGCCGCCGGGCGGCACTGCGGCCACGACAACGCGGACGCCGTCCGTGCGCTGCTCCTGGTCGAGGCCCGGGCGGGACTGGAGACCCTGACCCGGCTCTACCGGCACGGCAGCGCAGCCGAACGCCGCGCCGTGCTCCGGGCGCTGCCTGCCCTGGTCGAAGGACCACACGCCGTGCACCTCGTCGAGGACGCTCTGCGCAGCAACGACACCCGGCTGATCTCCGCCGCCGTCGGCCCGTACGCCGCCGCACACCTCGAACCGCACGCCTGGCGGCACGCGGTCCTGAAGTGCCTGTTCACCGGCGTCCCCCTCGACGCCGTCGCCGGCCTGGCGCAGCGGGCGGCCGGCGACGGCGAACTGGCCCGCATGCTCACCGACTATGCCGCCGAGCGAACAGCCGCCGGCCGTGACGTCCCCGACGACCTCGGTCGCGTGCTGAACCTGACGGGCGAAGAGCCCAAGGAGCTGTGATGCGCATCTTCGACCCGCACATCCACATGACGTCCCGCACCACCGACGACTACGAGGCCATGTACGCCGCCGGTGTGCGCGCCGTCGTCGAACCCTCCTTCTGGCTCGGGCAGCCCCGCACCTCGCCCGCTTCGTTCTTCGACTACTTCGATGCCCTCCTCGGCTGGGAGCCCTTCCGTGCTGCCCAGTACGGCATCGCGCACCACTGCACCATCGCCCTCAACCCCAAGGAGGCCAACGACCCGCGCTGCATGCCGGTCCTGGACGCCCTGCCCCGCTACCTGGTCAAGGACGGTGTCGTCGCCGTCGGCGAGATCGGCTACGACTCCATGACACCGGCCGAGGGCACCGCGCTCGCCGCCCAGCTCCAGCTTGCCGCCGACCACGGCCTGCCCGCTCTCGTCCACACGCCCCACCGTGACAAGCTCGCCGGTCTCGACCGCACCGTGGACGTCGTCCGCGAGTCGAGCCTGCCCATGGAGCGGGTGCTGCTCGACCACCTCAACGAGACGACCGTCAAACACGCCAAGGACAGCGGCTGTTGGCTCGGCTTCTCCGTCTACCCGGACACCAAGATGGACGAGGGCCGCATGGTCGCCGTCCTGAAGGAGTACGGCCCGGAGAAGGTTCTCGTCAACTCGGCCGCCGACTGGGGAAAGAGCGACCCGCTGAAGACCCGCAAGGTCGCCGACGCCATGCTCGCGGCCGGCTTCGGCGAGGACGACGTCGAGCGGGTGCTGTGGCGCAACCCGGTCGCCTTCTACGGGCTCAGCGGCCGTCTCCGCCTCGACGTCCCGGTCCCGCAGACGCAGAGCCTGCACGAGGGCAACTCGATCCTGCGCGGGGGCGAGTAGGGCATGCGCTTCCGCCACCCCGACGGCTCCACCGTCCACCTCGCCTACTGCACCAACGTCCACCCGGCCGAAACCCTCGACGGTGTCCTCGCCCAACTGCGCGACCACTGCGAGCCGGTCCGCAAGAGCCTGGGACGCGACCGCCTCGGCATCGGCCTGTGGCTCGCCAAGGACGCCGCACGGGCACTGATCACCGACCCGGTGACGCTGCGCGGCCTGCGCGCCGAGCTGGACCGGCGCGGCCTCGAAGTCGTCACGCTGAACGGATTCCCCTACGAGGGGTTCGGCGCCGAAGAGGTCAAGTACCGCGTCTACCAGCCGGACTGGGCCGATCCCGAACGTCTCGCGCACACCACCGACCTGGCCCGGCTCCTGACCGCGCTGCTGCCGGACGATGTCACCGAGGGGACCATCTCCACACTTCCGCTCGCCTGGCGCACCGGCTTCGACGAGCGCGCCGCCGCCACCGCGGGTGCTGCGCTGACCATGCTGTCGGGGCGGCTCGACGCGCTGGAGGAGCTGACCGGCAAATCGATCCGTATCGCCCTGGAACCGGAGCCCGGGTGCAAGGTGGAGACCACCGCGGACGCGATCGGACCGCTCACCGCCCTGCCCGGCGACCGCATCGGCGTGTGCGTCGACACCTGCCATCTCGCCACGTCCTTCGAGGACCCGGCAACGGCGCTGACCGCGCTCGGGGCGGCCGGCGTCGCCATCCCCAAGGCCCAGCTGTCGGCGGCCCTGCATGCCGAGGAACCCCGTCGACCGGAGGTCCGCGAGGCCCTCGGCGCCTTCGCCGAACCGCGCTTTCTGCACCAGACCCGCACGCTGACCCCTGGTGGACTGCGCGGTACCGACGACCTCGCCGAGGCAATTGCGGGCGATGCCCTGCCCGACGTCGCACCCTGGCGCGCGCACTTCCACGTCCCCCTGCACGCCCCGCCCGCCCCACCGCTCACCTCCACTCTGCACGTGCTTCAGGAGGCCCTGGCCCTGCTGGTGGGAGGCGTGGTGCCGCGCACGCGTCACCTCGAGGTCGAGACCTACACCTGGCAGGCGCTCCCGCCCGAACTGCGCCCCCGCACCAGGACCCAGCTCGTGGACGGCATCGCCGCCGAACTGACCCTCGCCCGCGACCTGTTGACCGACCTCGGCCTGAAGGAGCTGCCATGAGCGACCACCCCTCCGACGCCGCAGGCCCGACTCCGCTCCTGGTCCTCGACGTGGTCGGCCTCACCCCGCGTCTCCTGGACCACATGCCTCGCCTCAAGGCGCTGGCGGCCTCCGGCTCGCAGGCGCACCTGTCCACCGTGCTCCCGGCCGTCACCTGCACCGCGCAGTCCACCTTCCTCACCGGCACCCACCCGTCGGAGCACGGCATCGTCGGCAACGGCTGGTACTTCCGCGAGCTCGGCGACGTACTCCTGTGGCGCCAGCACAACGGCCTGGTCGCCGGCGACAAACTCTGGGACGCCGCCCGCCGCGCACACCCCGGCTACACCGTCGCCAACATCTGCTGGTGGTACGCCATGGGCGCCGACACCGACATCACCGTCACCCCCCGTCCGATCTACTACTCCGACGGCCGCAAGGAACCCGACTGCTACACCCGGCCGCCCGCCCTGCACGACGAACTCACCGAGAAACTCGGCACGTTCCCCCTCTTCCACTTCTGGGGGCCGGGCGCTGACATCGTCTCCAGCCAGTGGATCGCCGACGCGACCCGCCACATCATGCGCACCCGTCGGCCCGACCTGACGCTGTGCTACCTGCCGCATCTCGACTACGACCTGCAGCGCTTCGGCCCCGACGACCCGCGCTCCCATCGGGCCGCCGCCGAACTGGACGCCGTCATCGGCCCGTTGCTGGACGACGCCCGCGCCGAGGGCCGTACCGTCGTCGCCCTGTCGGAGTACGGCATCACCCGCGTGAGCCGCCCCGTCGACATCAACCGCGCCCTACGCCGCGCGGGCCTGTTGGAGGTGCACACGCAGGACGGCATGGAGTACCTCGACCCGATGGCCTCCCGTGCCTTCGCGGTGGCCGACCACCAGATCGCCCATGTCTATGTACGCCGACCGGAGGACCTGGAGGCGACCCGAGCCGTCCTCGCCGATCTGCCCGGCATTGAGCAACTCCTCGACGACGACGGCAAGAAGGCCAACGGGCTCGATCACCCGCGTGCGGGCGAGCTCGTCGCCGTGGCGGAGCCGGACGCCTGGTTCACGTACTACTACTGGCTCGACGACGCCCGCGCCCCCGACTTCGCGCGACTCGTCGAGATCCACCGCAAGCCCGGCTATGACCCCGTCGAGCTGTTCATGGATCCCGAGGATCCTTACGTGCGGCTCAAGGCGGCCAAGGCGGTGGCCCGCAAGAAACTCGGCATGCGCTACCGGCTCGCCGTCGTACCCCTTGACCCCACCCCCATCCGCGGCAGCCACGGCCGCCGCCCTCCGAGCGACGGCGAAGGTCCGCTCGTCCTGGTCTCCACCCCCCGCGCAGTGTCCGGCCGCGTCGCGGCCACCGAAGTGAAGTCCCTGCTCCTGCGGCTCGCCGGCCTCTCCTGAGGCGGCAGCCGTCGGGCACGCATCCGCAGCACTCGCGACAACGAAAGAGAGAACCACTGTGACCGCGTTCAACGACGAAGCCGTCACCGACGACGCCCTGCGCCGCGCACTGGGCGTCAGCCGCCGCCGTTTCCTCAGCACCTGCACGGCCGTTTCCGCCGCGGCGATAGCCGCCCCGGTCTTCGGCGCCGCGCCCGCCCTGGCGCAGGACAGATCCGAGGCCGCCGTGGCGGACCGGGGCCGTTCCGCTCTGGTCCCGCCGCACAAGCGCGGCATCATCCTCTACACCGTCCGTGACGCGATAGGCCGCGACCCGCTCGCCTCCGACCTGCCCTCCGGGTTCCGTGAGGTGTTCCGGCAGCTGTCGCGCTTCGGCTACCGCCAGGTGGAGTTCGCCGGCTACGGCCAGCACGCCAACGCGCCCGGCGGCGCCGATCTGGGCACCGTCCAGGGTGCGAGGCTCATGCGGTCCTGGCTCGACGAGTACGGGCTGCGGGCGCAGGGCAGCCACGGCTTCATCCCGCCGTCCTGGCCGCTGACCCCGTCGGACCTGGACACCTTCAAGCGCTTCCTGGAGATCGCCAACATCCTCGGCATGGAGCACATGGGCACCGGAGCCGACCCCACCAACACCCGCTACCGGGCCGACTGGGACGTCGCCGCGGAGAAGTGGAACACCCTCGGTGCCATCGCCCGCCGTGAGGGCATCAAGCTCTACACCCACAACCACGACGCCGCCTACGACTTCCTGCTCGACGGCGGCCCGCTCGACGTCCAGGGCAAGCCGACCCGCAGCTCCGGCATCCGGAAGCTGGAGTACTTCCTGAAGGTGACGGACCGTAAGAACGTGTACCTGGAGCTGGACGTGTTCTGGGCACATGTGGCCCAGTACAAGTTCCACACGTACACCGCCCACGACGGCTCGCAGCGCGAGGACGTCTTCGATCCGGCCGCACTCGTGGTCCGCAACACCAACCGCTTCCCGCTCTTCCACGCCAAGGACGGCGTGGTCAACCTCCAGAGCGGACTGGGCTACGACATGGTGCCGTTCGGCACGGGCGACATCGACTACCGCAGGTTCTTCACCCGGGTGGGCGCGAAGAACTACCACAACCCGATGGTCGAGCAGGACAACGCACCGAGCACGACCGCCCCCGGTCAGTCCCTGGAGTTCGCCAAGGTCGGCTACGACAACCTCTCGGCCCTGCGCGCCTGCAGCTGACGGAGCGTAACTGACGGGGCGTCACCCGTGGTGCCCGCCCGGCCCGCGTCTTGGCGGCGTCGGGCGGGTCCCTGGCGTGCCCGAAAAAGCATGAAACACCAGGACAAACTTTCCTCGAAGAGATTGAAACTTTGTCCTTGACGAGTTGAAAGTGGTCGCCCTAGCGTCCAACTCACGCATTTCGCCTGCCTTTTCACCCGCTGGCCGGACCAGAGGAGTTCTGAGTGCGCAACAGACGGATCGTCACCCTCGTGGGGGCGGCTGTGTTGGCCGGAGCCATCGGGCTTCTGCCTCTCCCCGCAGCCCAGGCCGCCAAATCGGACCCCGTACCGCCGTCCCCGTCGGCCTTTCAGAAGGTCACCCTCAACGACCGCCCGGGCGAGCCGATGGCCCTGGCCGTGCTGCCCGACCGGCGCGTGCTGCACACCGCGCGCACCGGAGAGGTCCGCATCCACGACCCCGAGAGCGGCGTCAACTTCCTTGCCGCCGACATGAAGAAGAGCCCCGCCGGGCTCTACCAGCACGACGAGGAGGGCGTGCAGGGCATCGCCATCGACCCCGGCTTCGCCAAGAACCGCTGGGTCTACCTCTACTACTCGCCCCGCCTGGACACCCCGATGGACGACCCGGCCACCCCGGGCGTCAACGAGGGCGACGCACCGCAGTTCGGCACCGCCGCGGACTTCGCCAAGTACAAGGGGTTCACCCGGCTGTCGCGGTTCAAGCTCGTGGGCAACAAGCTCGCCTACAACACCGAGCAGAAGATCATCGACGTGCCGGCCGACCGCGGCATCTGCTGCCACGTCGGCGGCAAGATCGACTTCGATCACAAGGGCAACCTGTTCCTGTCGACCGGCGACGACTCCAACCCGTTCTCCTCCGACGGCTACGCCCCGCTCGACGACCGCCCCGACCGCAACCCGGCCTACGACGCCCGGCGCACCGCGGGCAACACCAACGACCTGCGCGGCAAGGTCCTGCGCATCAAGGTCAAGCGCGACGGCGGCTACGCGATACCCGAGGGCAACCTCTTCGCGCCGGGCACGGCGAAGACCCGCCCCGAGATCTACGCCATGGGCCTGCGCAACCCCTTCCGCTTCGGAGTGGACGACAGGACCGGCGAACTCTACGTCGCCGACTACTCGCCCGACGCCCGCACCGCCAACCCGGGCCGTGGCCCCGCCGGCCAGGGCCGCTGGATGGTCATCGACCGCCCCGCCAACTACGGCTGGCCGTTCTGCGTGACCCAGGACCAGCCCTACCAGGACTACGACTTCGCCACCCAGACCTCCAGCGGCGCCTTCAACTGCGCCAAGCCGGTCAACGACTCCCGCCACAACACCGGCCGCAGCGAGCTGCCCCCGGTCGAGGACGCGGAGATCGTCTACGGCTACGGCGCCTCCGCACAGTTCCCCGAGCTCGGCACCGGCGGCATCGGCCCCATGGGCGGCCCGGCGTACCGCTACGACAAATACAACAAGGCCGCCAACCGCTGGCCCCAGTACTTCGACGGCAAGCCGCTCTTCTACGAGTGGACCCGCGACCAGATGAAGGCCATCACCCTCGGCAGGAAGAACGAGGTGCAGAAGATCGAGGACGCGATCCCCTCGATCAAGACGGACGGCCCGATCGACGCCGAGTTCGGCCCGGACGGCGCCCTGTACGTCCTCGAATACGGCACCGGGTACTTCGCCGAGCTGCCCGAGGCCCAGCTCTCCCGCATCGACTTCACGCGGGGCAACCGCACCCCGGAGCCCAAGGTCGCCGCGGACGTGACCAACGGCACCAGCCCGCTGACGGTCCAGTTCTCCAGCGCCGGCACCAAGGACGCCGACGGTGACGCCCTGCGCTACGCCTGGGACTTCGACGCCGACGGCACCGTGGACTCCAGGGAGGCCAACCCGAAGCGCACCTTCGACAAGAACGGTGTCTACGACGCCACGCTGAAGGTCACCGACAGCACCGGCCGCTCGGCCTCCGCCTCGGTTCCGGTCGTGGTCGGCAACAAGGCGCCGGTCGTCTCCCTCACCACCGACCCGGCTTCGCACGGCGGCACCCCGTTCCACTGGGGTGACACGGTCACCTGGCAGGTCACCGTCACCGACGACCAGCCGGTGAACTGCGCGAAGGTCACCGTCTCCTTCATCCTCGGCCACGACACACACGGCCACCCGCTGTCCTCCAGCAACGGCTGCTCCGGCTCGTTCAAGACCTTCGTGGACGGCGGTCATGCCGGTTCGGACAACCTCAAGGCGGTCTTCAACGCCACCTACACGGACACGCCCCCTGACGGCCTGCCGTCCCTCTCGGGCAGCGCCGAGGTCGCACTGACACCGGCGGACTGACCGGATCCGACACCGCGGCGGGGCACCACCCGGGATTCTCCCGGACAGTATCCGGGCGTAGGTGTTGCGGGCCTCACGCCTCCTTGGCCGTGAGGCCCGCAGCGTTGCACGGAGTGGGCTTGTGTCGGGCCCGGAGTTGCGTTTCGGGAGGCCTGGCCCGGGCGCGAGTCTCGGCTGCTGTGATGGCGGCCGTCGGCATGGCGTGAATTTCGCGGAAGCATTCTGGCTGTTGCCGATTTGTCCGGGAAGCCGAGGCTCGCTTGCTGCTTGCTGCTTGCTGCTTGCTGTTTGCTGTTTGCTGCCCCTGTCGGTGGGCGCGGGTTCCATGGAGCGCCGGGGGGCGGGCTGGGCGTCGGTCGGCGTGGTTGCGACGTGCTGGGCGTGTATGCCCGCTTGTTGGAGCCGTCGGTCCGGGAATGGTCGGGATCTTGGCTTCGGCGGGCGGTCCTGGTCGTCTGTCGGCGCCGCGTCCCTCGGCTTGTGGACTGTTCCAACCGGATGTGTTGGCCGGCCCTGTGCTATGGCGAGGTGGGCGGGTGCGGGGAGCGGAGCACGAGCAGGGTGATCTCGCTGGGGGCGAGGATGCGGAAGGGCGGGCCCCAGAAGCCGGTGCCGCGGCTGGTGTAGAGGAGGGTGCGCGGGCTGTGGTGGCTGAGGCCGGCGAGGGCGGGCTGGTCGATGCGGACCAGGTGGTGGAAGGGCCAGATCTGGCCGCCGTGGGTGTGGCCGGAGAGCTGGAGGTCGATGCCGGCGGCTGCCGCCCGGTCGATGAACTTGGGCTGGTGTGCCAGCAGCAGGACGGGCAGGCCGGGGTCGGCGCCGTTCAGGGCTCCCGCGAGGTGGGCGCGGTGGCCCGCCAGGCCGGAGGACTCGGCGGTGACGTCGTCCACGCCGGCGACCACGAGGGTGTCGCCTCCGCGTTCGAGCAGCAGGTGGCGGTTGCGCAGCGGTTCCCAGCCCAGCTCGTCCATGAGGTCGACCCAGCCCTGGGCCTGGCTGTAGTACTCGTGGTTGCCGGTGACGTATACCCGGGCCCGGGTGGCCCGCACGGTGCCGAGTGGGGCGGCTTGTGCGCGGCGGCGTTCGGCTGTGCCGTCCGCGATGTCGCCGGTGTGGCAGACCAGGTCGGCTTCCAGGGTGTTGACCGTCTCGCACACCCGTTCCGACCAGTGGGCGCGGTCGAGCGGGCCGTAGTGGGTGTCGGTGATGAGGACGACGCGGAGGCCGTCCAGCCCGGTACCCAGCCGTGGAAGTCGCACCTCGAGGCGGCGCACCCGTGGCACGCGGCGGGCTTCGGCGTACCCCCAGGCGAGCAGTACGGCGCTGACGCCGAGGACGGCCCACGTGACGATGCGGGCCCGGTCCTGGCTCTCGCCGACGCCGGCCACGGTCAGGGCGAGCCGCAGGAAGACGCCGAGCAGAACGGACCAGGTGAACAGAACCCAGCTCGTGCCCAGCAGGGTGTCGCCGAGGATCGCCGCCCGGTCCTGCTGGCGCCGGCCGTGGCCGCGCACCATCGCGAGCGGCATTCCGACGAGGCCGAGGACGAGCAGCGCGGTGCCGGCCAGCGTGACTGGCAGCGGCCAGTGCTGGCCGGTGTACAGAAGCACCCAGCAGGGCACGGTCCACAGCAGGACGGGAGCGATCAAGGGGATGTAGCGCATCAGGCGGTGCAGTCGGCTCCGCCGCGGAGCTGGCGCGTCGCTGTCGGCGGGCCGGGTGCTGCTGGTGTCGGTCACGCTTCGTCTCCCTGACCAGGCTGCTGTCTCGCGCAGGGTATCCGGTCGTCCCCGGGGCCCCGGTATGCACTGCTGCGCGACTGCGGAGCGTGAACTGACGGTCGGAGCAGGTGACTTGAGCGTACATATGGCGGCCCCGGTCCCACGGCCCACGAAGCGGTGCTGCGCTTCACGCCCGGGCGTGTGCTTCAGATGTACGTCACGATCGGCCGGTGCAGGGGCCGGTCGGTGGCTATCTCGCCGAACGGCTGGCGGGCTGTGCACGGCGCGCTGCACCGGCGGCCCCTGACGGTCTTCGGGGTGTCGCCGAGGTGAGCGCCGGACCCGCCAGGTCTCGGCGGTCAGTGTCCGTCCCTGCCGGTCTTCGGGGTTTCGGCGAGGTGGGGTTCGGGCTTGTGGGGGTTTGGTGGTCGGCGGGGTGGGTTGTGGTGGGTGTGTAGCGCCAGTGCCAGGCAGAGTGTGGTCGTGGTGATGGTGAGTGAGGCGAGGCGTGCCCATGAGGTGTTCGCGGCCGGTGCCTGGGCGGCGAGGAGGACGACTGGCGGCTCGACGACCCCGCCGGCCGGGGCGTCGCCGCCGTACGGCCGATCCGGGACGAGGTCGAGCAGCGTGTGCGCGGTCTGCTCGCCGAGCTCGGCATCCCCGCCACGAGCTGACCCGGCGCTGCCCGAAAGCGTTCTGGTTGAGAGAAGTGACCAGGCCGGAACTGATGGCACCTGACCAGATCGTTCGGGGCATGACTGACCTCTGCAACTACCCCGGGCACCATCAGCCTACGACCCCTGGGCAACCCGAAGACTCGGGTTTTCCGGTCACGGCCCCTGCTGGCCCCAGGTGAGCTGCGCGTTTGGGATGACAGGCTGTTTGACCTGGCCTTCTCTCGATCAGAATTCTGCACGCTGCTGTCCACCAGGCAGAGCGGCATGCGCGTCGCACAACTGTGGTTCTCGCTGCCCGTACTTGGACCGCCTGCGGCACCACGACGTGCCGTCGGCTCGGGGTCATTGAGTGCCGGAAGGCCAGCTGGCCCGCTGAGTGGGGCAGTTGGCCAGGGAGATCCGCCCGGCCAAAGGCTCTTGGCAGGGCGGGGGGCGACAGTGACGTCGGGGAGAACGTCCGGTGACGCGAGGGTGGGCCACCGCAACCGGCCTGGAGTTACAGCGGTCACACAGGTAGTGCAATGGGCCCGCATGCGAGGTGTGATCATGAAAGGCCGTCAGCTGCTTCTTGTCACCGCCGCCGTGCTGCTCCCGGCGGCACTGCTGACCGGCACCACCGCACATGCTGCCGACACGCCGACGCCCACGGCTCCGATCATGTCCGGCGCGCCCTTCTCGTCCGCGTCCGCTCCCGAAGTCGCCTCTCCGGCACAGCCGCCGTCGCCGGCCGTGTCCCTGCCGGCATCCCCGACGCAGGCCGCCTCTGCCTCCGCATCCCCGCCGCGTTGGACCGAGGAGGACTGTGAACGGTACTGGCCGTCGGATCGGGACCATGGCAGCCTGAAGGTCACTCTCTCCGGTGTGCCTTCGGACATCACGGCAGGCAGCGGCTGGCACGATTTCGCTCTGCGTGTCGAAAACCTCACGGACTCAACCTTCGAGGACCTGTTCTTCACCCTCTTCAGGAACGCGCTCGATCGCATGGTCGACCCGGAGGAGATGTACTCATCAGCCCGGGTGATCCCGCAGTACGTCGATGTTCAGCGTCAGGATCCGACGTCGCGTGTCTGGGTCGACCTCACCTTTCAGCTCGACCCGGAGATGATCGGCCACGACCGACTCCCCAGGGCCGGCGTCGCCCCGCGTGAGACGCTCACGTTCCCGCTCCGCCTGCGCGTCAACGCGGCCATACCCCTCAAGGAGACATCCAAGGGCGGCATCCACGTGCAGATACTGCGCCCGGAAGCGGACGGCAGGTGCAGGCTGACGGTCGGCAGGGAGTCGTTCTTCCGCATCCACAAGCCCGGCGCGGCCCCCGGGAACGGGACCGCCTCCACGTCGGGCAACACCACCCCCGGCCCGCAAACCGGCGGCACGGGCAGGGCATCGGCCGCCACCTGCTCCGCGCTTCCCTGGCTCGCCCTCGCCGGCGGCACGGCCGTGACGGTCGGCGGCGGCGCGGTGTACGCGGTACGGCGCCGCCGGAGGGCCCGCAGCAAGGCTGACCAGGTCGCCTGACCGGGATCCGTGCCTTCTCAGGCCGCCATCAGGCAGAAGGTCTGGCTTGCCGCAGAACAGTCATTGCCGCCCGGCATCTGCGGACGACGTGCTCCTTCCATCCGTTGAAATGCGGGCAGCTGTCCACTGCTCGGCCAGCGCACGGATGCGTACGCGGCAGCTGCGCGCGGAAAAGGCCCCACGATCCCCCAGCGAGCCGCGACCGGCGCAGCCGGGGCGTCCACCCACGCTCCTGGTATGGCCCGCACGGGACGCTGCCGCCGAACAGGCTCTCAGTGGCTCCGGCTTCCGGACGGTCCTCGTGTGCTCGCGGGAGGAGATCGACGCACAGCCGGCCGCGCGTCCGGCTGCTGTCCTGGTCGACCCGTTGACTGGTCCGCTCACCCGGACTGCCTTGCAGTCGCTGCGTCAGGCCTCCGTGGCGGCCGAGGTTCCACTGCTGATGACGGTTGGCCTGGGGCAGGCTCGGAAGGAGGCGGCGTACGGGGCCGATCCGGCGGTGCTGCTGAAGGTGCTGGCCCCACGGGACAGCGAGCAGCATCCACCCCGGGTGCTCCTCCTTGAGGAGCGGACAGAGGTGGTGATCGCACTGACATCGATGCTCGAACGGCGCGGGATGCAGGTCGCACGTGCCCTTCACACCGACGACGCCGTGACACTTTCCGGTCAGATGCGGCCGAACCTCGTGGTCATGGGCCTCAAGACGACTGCGATCAGGCGACGCACGGGTCTTGTCGACGCCCTACGCTGCACTGGCCAACTCGGCCATACCCCATCAGCGGTCTACACAGCGGCCGATATGAGCCAGGCTGACCGAGACCTACTGGTTGCCGGCAAGCACGTGCTGTTCCTCGCGGAGCGCTCCACAAGCGCGGATGTGCAGAGTCGAATCCTGGAAGTGCTGGTCCGGATCAGCAGCGGTTGACGAAGCAGAAGGTGGCTCACTGGCAGCGAATCCTCTGACAGGGAGGTTCGTGAGCTGGTGTCCGTTTCCCGGTGAGCTCGCGGCTCGGCTGCACCGGTGGCCGGGCGGGTCCGGGAGGTACTGGTGGTTCCGGTAGGGGAGGCAGCCGGGGTATTGGGAAGTGATGGTGGAGGTGTGCTCACTTCGCACTCGTCGGGGATGCATATCGGTAGCGTCTCGGCCTAAATACGCCGAGCAGAGGGGGACATATGTTTTTGAGGAAGTTGGCCGCCGTAGGGGCGGTCGTCGGGCTCGCGGTGGGCCTGAGCAGTACACCGGCGAGCGCGATTCCACAAAGAACCTCCTTCGAGAACCAGGCCCCGGAGGGGTCGTGCTTGGACTTCCGGGCCGACTACGGCCCGTACGTCTTCGGATGCAACGGCACCACCTACCAGCAGTGGTACTGGGACGACGACTACGAGGTCACCGCGCTGCGGCAGAGAGCAACCGGGTTGTGCCTCACGCTGCGCAACGGCCAACTGACCATGAAGAACTGCCTCGCTGACGACGCCGCAGCAATGTGGTTCATCGACACCAGTTCCCACTCGGCCGGTGCGACGATCACGAACTACGTGAGCCGCAAGTGCCTCGCGCGGACGGCGAACAACCTTGTCACCACCGCGACGTGCACCGGAGGTAACTCCCAACGCTGGGTTTGGTGGAACCTCTAGAGAATGGTCTTCAGCCCGCTCCCATCTGCTCGGCGGACCTGACCGCGCTCCTTTACACCGGCCTCACCTCAGTGGCAAACGGACATCACCTTACGAACCGCCCTCTGAGAGGTCGTTTGCGTCTGTAGTGCGGGTGTTGGCTGTCGGCACGCTGTACCGGCATTTCCCCACCAAGACCGACCTGGTCGCCTCGGCCGTGGCCGCCTCCATCGAACGAGTCGCAGACGAGGCCGAAGCCGCCGGCCGACGCCTCGACGACGGCGCGAACGCCCTGGAGGAACTCTCCGCCTACCTCGCCCGCGTCGTCGACGCCTGCGCCGCCAACCAGGCCGTCAAGGCCGCCGCCCAGACCCTCGGTGCCGACGGTGTCCGGTCCGGCGCCCTGGACCGAGCCGATGTGGCCCTGGCCCGCCTGATCGAGGCCGGACAGGCCGACGGCGACATCCACCCCGACGTCACCGTCGCCGACCTCCACCTCCTGTGCGGCTCCATCCCCACCGGCGGCTCGATGGCCGACCGCGCGCGCTGGCACACGCCGGTGATGGCGGGGCCGACGACGAGGGCTCGACCGGCCTCGGCCTGACACAACTGCCGCATGCCGAGCAAGGCCAAGGGCAGCTCCTTGGGTTGCGGTGTGCGGGTCTCCCCGATGCGAAGACGGGCCCGCCGGCGAGCAGCGGGGGCGGCTGCGAGGGCTTGCCGCGCGGACGGGGACACCGGCCCGGTGCGCCCTGCCGTCCTGCGGACCGTGCTTGTCTACGACGGCCCCGGCTACGGGCAGACCGAAGGGCGCCCACGCCGAGGGATGCGCTCATCAGCGCGGTGGCGCAACCAGGCCGCTCCGGGGGCAGCTCGTCGCGGATGATGCTGATGGGCGAGCGGGACGGCGCCGGCAGCCAGTCCCTGCAGCGCCCGGCTGGCGAGCATCGGGGGCAGACGGTCGCTGAGGGCGGCGCTGAGCGACGTGCCTTTGGCTGCCGGAACCAGTCCGGTTTTGAAGGCTCGGGCGGCGCCGGGGCCGAGGTGTCGTCGGCCTGCGCCGCTCCGCGTGCCTGCGGTGCGGCCGCGTCCGAGGTCATCGCTCCCGCCAGCGGGGCCGCGGCGAGTGGGCGACCAGATGCTCGTGCGGCAGGTGCCGGCCCAGCAGCACAACCTCGGTCAGGGCTCTCCATGCCGTCCCGGTCGCCGTGTGCCCTGCACGCAGCGGCCCACCAGGTGTCGTGGACCGGGGGTGAACTTCCCTGCGGAACAGGCTTGTTCCAGCGCGGTCGCCCCGGGCAGGGCTCACGGTGTGCGGACCAGCGCCTCCAGGTAATGGTCCAGCACCAGCCGGATCCGGCCTTGGTCATCAGCCGTTCGTGCCGGGCGACTTCGACGCCCTCGTCGTAGAGCAGCGGCTCGCAGGCGTGCAGTATCGCCCGCACCCGCCTTCCGGTCAGCCGCACCGGCACGGAGTAGACGTGCGGACGCTGATCTGGCTGTAGCGGTCCACTCGCAGCGCGAACGTCCGGCCCGTCTCGAAGGGCTCGGCCGGCAACGGCGTCAGCACGGGCTGTTCCGCAGCGGCGTACTCGCCGGTGGTCCGCGGACGGGAGCGGATCCGCCGGGCGTCGTCCTCCTCGTCCCAGCGATCGACCAGCGCGTTCAGCTCGGCCAGGGAGTCGACCTCGGAACAGGGACGAAGTGGCTGCAGCGGAAGTAGTCGATCCGCCCCCCGACTCCGCCCTTCGCGTAGGCGCCCTCGATGCCTGTCGCCTTGGGTGACCGGATGTGTGCGGGCCTGCTCGATCGCGTCGGTGTGCCCATCGCGGTAGTGGAGCTGATGGCCTGCTTGAAAGTCCCTGGTCCTGCTCTTCGGCCCTGCTTGGTCGGGGGCTCAGCCAAGGGGGAATCGGGGGCGTCGTCACGGTCCGTGCGATCCGGCGAGATGGCGGCCAGTAGCGCCTGCCACGGGCTCCACCGATGATTTCTTGCGGGTTGCCGAGTCAGTAGGGCCATGACTTATGTGAGCAAGCCGCCGGTCGTCTCCCGCCGGGAGTGGCTGGCCGCGATCGACGCCCTGCGTGTGAGGGAGAAGGCGCACACCCGCGAGGGCGACGCAATCGCCGCCGCCCGGCGAGGGCTGCCCATGACCGAGGTGGACCCGTCGGCCCCGCTCGTCGGAGGCAAGGGGCACGTTCCCCTCATTGACGTCTTCGAGGGCCGCACCCAGTTGTTCGTGTCGTATCACATGTGGCACGACGGCCACACCGCCGCCGACCAGTGTGAGGGCTGTACCTTCTTCACCGGCCAGGTGCGTGAACTGTCCTATCTGCACCAGCGTGACGTCACCTTCGCCGTCTTCTGCCAGGGCCCCTACGAGGAGTCCGACCGCTATCGCCGCTTCATGGGCTGGGACATGCCCTGGTACTCGGTGCCCGCCGAGTCGCACGAACGGCTCCTCGCCGGCCGCCACTTCGGGATGAAGGCGTGCTATCTCCGTGACGGGGACCGCGTCTACGAGACGTACTGGACCACCGGACGCGGTGTCGAACCCATGGCGCCGTCCTACGGCATCCTCGACATGACCGTCTATGGCCGGCAGGAGACCTGGGAGGAATCCCCGCCAGGCTGGCCGCAGCCGTACGAGACGCTCGGCCAGCAGTTCCGCATGGACGGACGGCCGACCGCGCAATGGGCACGGATCGCCGCAGGCCACGACGACGACCTCCACAGCGGACGGCCCAGCGCAGGCACGGACAGCTCAGGCTGCTGCTCCTGAACCCGAGCAGGACCACCGCCGCGGCAGAGCAAGGGCCGTCTCGGCGGTGTGGTCGAAGCCTGGTCACGAGAACGCGCTGGCGGCGCCTGTGACGAGTCCGTGGGGCCGGGCGTCTGGAACGGCCGTCCGGCTGTAGGGAGTTTGTGATGATGATGCCGGGCAGGCCCGGTGCGGGCGTAGCGTCTGTGTGCGGGATAGGGCGTGCCGTAGAAGGCCGTTGTGGAAGTGTGGCAGTCCCGTGAACACGTGCCGTCCGCCGGTCTGCGGGCGGTGCACTCGCCCTCACGGCCTCCGTTCCCCGCTCAGCTGGAGGGCCTGCTCGCTTGCCCAGGGCGGAAGATGCGGGCTCAGTCCCCAGCACAGGTCGTCGCGGCCCACGGGCGTGCGCAGCACCCCAGCGGCTTCGGCGAGCCGGGTGGCGTACGAGCCGCGGTCGAGCAGCAGCCGTGCGGTCGCCGCCAGCGGCCGGCGCCGTCGTGCACGCCACCCGGCCGCGTGCCGCAGCCCGGCCGCGGGGGAGCGCCGCAGCAGAGCGTGCACGTACGAGGGTTTCGACTGCACGACCTGGTCCCCGCCGTGACCGGACAGCCGCAGCCGCGCCCCGCGTGCCCGCATGTGCTCGACCAGGTACTGCTGCTGCACCCGCGCGCGCAGCGTCACCGACGGCTCGTCACCGCCGTCGACGTCCTGGTCCAGCCCGCTGAACTGGGCGGGCACATCGGCCGGCTCGAACACCAGGTGCGCGATGCGGGGCAGGTGCCCGGCGGCCCGGGCGGCGTAGAGGCGGTCCTCGTTGGTGGGTGCGCCCGCGGCCAGGGTGACGGTGACCAGCCGGGCGCCGGCCTGTGCCGCCAGGAAGCACAGTGAGATCGAGTCCATGCCGCCCGACAGGTCCGCGCCCACCAGTTCCTGTGGCCGGACCCGCAGCGCGACCGCCTGGCCAAGTGCCTGGCGCAGTCCGGCCGCGGCCTGAGGCAGCGGCAGTTCGCCCGCGGGCTGCTGCCACCAGCGCCGGGTGCGCACCGCGCCGCCGGGCGCCAGCTCCACGGCGGCGCCGGGCAGTACGGCGTGCACGCCCCGCCACAGGGCACCCCCGGCGAGCGGATGGGGAACGCTGTCACCGGCGAGCCGCAGCGCCAGCTGCGCGGTGTCCAGCCCGGCCGCGGTCAGGCGGGCGAGGACACGGGCCTGGTCGGCGCAGATGGTGGCGCCGCCGGTCTCGGCCCGGTACACCCGCCGCCGTCCGGAGAAGCTGCCGCGCACGTAACTGTGCCCGGCGACGGACGCCAGGACGTGGAAGCAGCCGTGGGCACCCGAAAGGGCCGGCTCGATGTGCGCGATGTCGGTGATCTGCCGGGCCCGCGCGGCCAGTTCGGCCGGCTCGAGGGAACACGTCCCGGCGACCGCCAGGCGCACGTCACCCACGGTGCAGACGGTCAGCTCCCCCTCCTGGGGCCAGCGGCCGGCCGGCCACGGGCGGCCCGATGCATGCGGCACGATGCGCAGCACAGCCGGGCGGGCGGCCTCCCGCAGCCGGTCCAGGAGGCCGGGTGTGAGGTCCCGGTCGGGAAGGACAACGAACCAGCAGGCCGAAGTGGGCCCCATCGGCTTCTCCCAGGTGGGCGACGGGTGACAGCGCGGCGGCGCGGCACCGGGCGCCGGTCCCGGCCCGTACGGGCCGGGACCGGCACCCGTCGGGCGTGTCAGAGCCACAGGCCGACCGGGAAGTCGGGCCAGTCCCCGAACTCGCCCTGGGTCAGCTCGGCGTACTGCCCGGCCTCGGCCAGCAGCGGCGGCTCGTAGACGTCCTCGGTCCCGATGCTCTCCAGCGTCTCCTGCACCGCGGTCACCTCCTCTCACACCGAGGTGGAACTCCCGTCTCCTGCAAGCCAGTTAGGCACGCCACGCCGCGCCCCGGCCACCCCCACCAGGCCGAATCCACCTGAGTGAGGGATGGAAGATCCCGCCCGGCACACGCCGGGGTGCGCACCACCCGCGCACGTGAGATCCCCGTCCTCACCGGCGATGACGGCAGCCTCGATGCCGCGCCGCCGCGCCGCCGGTGCTCGTGCTCGCCGGTCGAGGACCCCCAGCTCGACGAACGCCGCCGACGCGGCCGGCTCACGCGGTGCGGAGAGCCTCAGCAGCGCCTTCGCCGAAGCGGACGTACCGCCCTCCCCGCGGCCCTCCTTCTCCCCGGCCTTCTCCCGGGGCCCTGGCTCCCCTCCTGCCCCGGGAGCGGCTGTGGGCCCGCCGCCGGGCCAACTGCTCGACGACGCGGGCATCATGCGGCCCCGAGCGCCTGAAAGAGCCTCGCCGACCCGCCGTACGCCCGGCTCGTGAGCATGCTGTCCGCCGTCTCACCCAGCCACCCCGCAGCACCGGCACCACGAGCGAGGTCATCCTGCCCTCGCCCGGCTGCATACGCAGCGCCCGTCCCACGGCCTTGAACCAGGTCCGGCATCGCCCCGCGCACGTCCGCGCACGAGGTCCGGCATCGCCCCGCGCACGTCCGCGAACCCCTGCAGCGCAGCGCCGCGGGCCTCGTAGCCCGCTCGCAGGCGCCACCAAGGGGCCGCCAGGCCGGCGATGCCGAATGCCACAGCACGCCAAGCGATCCGATTCGGTGATCTCCCCGGCGCGCCGCACAGAGCCGCTCACCTCGCCCGGGCCTCGCCTGCACGCCGGGCCGCCGCGCAGGCGTGCAGGCGGCCCGGCGGCAGGCGTGCAGGCGGTTGTGCGTGTGGCGGCGATACGCCCGCGATGCTGACCCGCTCGCCCGGTGCGGCCCTCAGGTGACGGCGGGAGCGTGGCCAGCGCCCTGGCCCGCCTGGACTCACGCCGCCCCGGGCCGCGCCCTGTTTCTGTACCGGACGCGATATCTGTACCGGTACTGTTGGCGTTACAAGGCCGGGAATGTGTACCGTTCCTGGTGAACTATGCCCAGAAGAAGGGGCGTTGGAGTGTCTGACGAGGGTGTACCGCTGGCCGGGCCGGTGCCGTCGACGGTACATGAGGCGCGCGGAATGCTGCCGCAGCTGGTGAAGGCTGCGGGTGAGGGCCGCCCCACGCGCCTCACTCGTAAGAACGACGGCCGGGAGTTCCAGGCGCTGCTGGTGTCACCTCAGGCTGCCGAGGAAGCAGGCTGCGATCTCACGGCCGCGCCTGCCTGGCCGACCGCACAGGCCCGCAAGAAGCTCGGCGAGCTGGTCCAGCACGCCGCCGAAGGCCGCCCGCAGGTTCTGCACCGCCACGCCGCCCCCGTCGCCGTCCTGATCCCCCACACCGCGCCCCATCGGCCCGCCGGCCCAGCACCGGCACGGTCCGCCGGCCCGGCACCGGCGGACCAGGACCAGCCTGCCGATGCACCCGTACCCGCATCCGAGCCGGTCCCGGCACCCGCCACCGGGCCCACGGGCCAGGCCGCCCGCGCATCCCTGCCCGGCCCCACCGCGCCGTCCGCGCCGTCCGCGCCGGCCGCCGAACCCACTGCCGGTCCGGCAGCGGCCGCACCCAGGCCCGTGCCGCGGCGTCCGGCCCCGCTTGCCGAGGCCCTGGCCAACCTCCCCGCCCCCGCCTCCGCCGGCGCCGGCCAGGTCCCGGACGCGCCCGCCCGGCTGCCCGGCCTGCCCACCGGCCTCACGGCCCTCGACCAGGCGCTGGGCGGCCTGCAGGCCGGCCGCCTCTACCTCGTCGCCGGCGCGCCCGGTGCCGGCGCCAGCCTCCTGGCCACCCAGGCAGCGCGCACCACCGCCCTCACCGGCCACCTCCCCGTCCTGTACGCCGCCTCCGGCCTGACCCGCGCCGATGTCGCCGCCCGCCTGATCGCCGCCCACACGCCCGTCGACTACCGCCGGCTGCGCGCCGCAGCCCTCACCCCCGACGAGCGCCAGGCCGTTGCCGAGACCACCCGGCTCCTGAGCGGCGCCCCGCTCCTCATCGACGACGGCACCGACCTCGACACCGCCGCGATCACCTCCACCGTCCCCGACATCGACCGTCTCGCCCTCCTGGTCATCGACCGCCTCCAGGCCGTCCACGACCCCCGCCTGCCCCTGTCCGGCCCCCAGGCCGTCACCGACGCCGTCCAGGCCCTGGCCCACCTCGCCCGCACCCGCCACCTGCCGGTCCTCGCCGCCCTGGACACCGACGACCCCCACCTCCTTTCCGCCCTGTCCGCCGACCTCACCCTCACCCTCACCCGCGACGACACCCACGCCCGACTCACCCTCACCGAGCGGGACCTGGGCCCCCTCACCACCGTCGCCCTGACCGCCGACCTCGCCCACGCCCGCTTCACCGACACCGGCGCCCCCCGCGAGGACACCCGCCAGCTCTCCCCACCCGAACCCGACGCCACCACGCCCACCGACACAGCCGCAGCCGCAGCCATCGACACCGCCACAGCCCCGCCTGCGCCCGCAGCCCTGCCT
>NZ_JAKEIP010000112.1 GCF_021474425.1 Streptomyces muensis
CCCGAACCCCTCCGCCTCGGCCCCTCCGACGACACAGAATGGGCGGCCTTCACCGCGGAAGCCGTACTACGAGCCGGCGACGACACAGCCCTCGGCGACCTCAGCCGAGAACGCCGCACCAGAGCCGCGATCGACCTCACCTGGAGCGCCCTCGCCGACGAGATCGCCGCGGCAGCGGACCGCGCACCCGAGATCGAGTCGGCCATCCTCCCCCTCCGCGCCCGCATCTCCGTCCGCGCCGGCCTCGGCAACCTCGCCACCGGCCTGCGCCCACCCGCCACCGGCCACGACAACCCCCACTACTTCGACGACGCGGCCTGCGTCCGCGCCTGCGTCCTCGCCGTGGCCCACCCCGGCGACCCCCACCGCGCCGCCGACCTCGCCGAGTTCGACGCCCGCTACACCCAGGACGGCGACGGCGTCCACGGCGCGAGGGCGATGGCGGCAGCCGTATCCCTGGCCCTGACCGGCGCGAACACCACGACCTGCGTGGCAGCCGCCCTCACCGAACTCCCCGAGGAGACCGAGATCGGCCGCAACGCCCGCCACGCACTGCACCTCGCCCACTCCGCGGACAGCGCCTTCGCCCTGATCCCCCTCCTCGAACACCAGATCGTCGACCACGTCTACAGCTACGGCATCGCCGCCGCCGAGACGGTCCCGGTCGCCCTGGCCCTCACGGTCGCCGCGGACGGCCGTATCGCCGAGGCGGTCCCCGCGGCGGCGTGCCTCAGCCGGGTCGCCGACTCGGCACCGGCCCTGGCCGGCGCGCTGACCGGCGCACTCGGCGGCGGTACGGCGATCCCGGAGACCTGGCGCGAGGCATGCCGCACCCTCTCCGGCTGCGTACTCCCCCGGCTCACCGGCACCGACCTGGTGGAACTCGCCGAACTCCTGGAAGCCACACAACCGGCCCGACCAGGAGGATGATTCGGGCATGACGCCCAAAGCAGAAGAAAGCAGTGGCCCGCGTCTCGACGAGCGGATCACCGGCGCCCTGGTCGGCGCGGCGGTCGGCGACGCCCTCGGCGGGCCGGTGGAGGGCTACTCCCCCGACCAGATCCTCCAGCGCCACGGCGGCCGCGTCCACGGCATCGTCGGCCCCTGGAACGGCGACGCCTGGCGCACGGCCCGCCCCATCGCGCCGTACCACAAGGGCGACGGGCACGTCACCGACGACACCTTGATGACCCACGCGCTGGTACGGGCGTACGCCACGGTCCGCGACCACCTCGACGCGTACGCCGTAGCCGACCACCTGGTCCCGGACCTGATGACCACCCCGCGCTGGATCCCCGAGCTGGAGGCGGAGGCCCTCCCCCTCCACCGTGTCTTCCTGGCGGAGAAATGGCTGGTGACCCGCCTCCACTACGGCCATGTCGACCCACGCGAGGCCGGCGTCGGCAACATCGTCAACTGCGGCGCCGCGATGTACATGGCCCCGGTCGGCCTCGTCGACGCGGCCGACCCGAGAGCCGCGTACGCCGAGGCGCTGGACATCGCGGGCGCCCACCAGTCGTCGTACGGCCGTGAGGCGGCGGGCGTCTTCGCGGCGGCGGTGGCCGCGGCGTGCGCACCCGGGGCGACACCGGACTCGGTGGTCTCGGCCTGTCTGTCGCTGGCGAAGGACGGGACGCGGGCGGCGATCGAGACGGTCTGCGACACGGCGAGCCGGTACACGGACTTCGAGTCGGCCCTCGCCCCGCTCCGGGCGGCGGTCACCCCGTACGACACGGTGGGCCCCGACTACCGGCAGCCCTCCCTCGGCGCCCGCCGCCCCTCCCGTGTGCACGCCATCGAGGAACTCCCCGTCGCCCTGGGCATGTTGGTGGTCGCGAACGGCGACTACCGCCACGCGGTCCTGGGCGCGGTGAACTACGGCCGCGACTGCGACTCGATCGCGACGATGGCCGGCGCCGTGGCCGGTGCGCTGGGCTCGCCGGTCCCCGAGGACTGGTCGAAGGCGGTCGCGGAGGCCAGCCGTCTCGACCTGTGGGAGCCACCCCGCACGTTGACCGAGGTGGCGCGGGAGATCCACGCCAAGGACGTGGACCGCCGCCGGGCCCACGAGGCGGCTTTCAGCGCGCTGGAGGGCCGTCCATGCTCCGACTGACCTGGGTCCAGCCGGAGGACCTGCTCGGCCACGAGCTGCGGCAGGCGGCTCTGGACGGCCGGGAGCCGTCGAGGATCGCGGAGAGATGGCGGGCGGCGGGCGGCGAGGAGGCTCCGCTGCGGGCCGGCGCGTCCACGCAGCCGGCGTCGAGGTATCTGCGGACCCTGGCGGAGGACCTGCTGGACGAACTGGCGGACCTGCCCAGCCGGCTGAAGGACGACGAGCCGACGGACCTGGAGCGGATCAAGTCCCTGTGCCCGCACTGGCCGACCCCTGCCGTCACCGCCGTCACTGCCGCCGCCACGTCCGCCACACCACCCGCATCCGCACCGGCACCCGCACCCGCACCCGCCCGCTACGAAGCCGCCTGGCTCGGCCGGGCCGTCGGCTGCCTGCTGGGCAAGCCCGTGGAGAAGCTCCCCCTGGAAGCCATCCGCGAACTGGCCGGGGCCACCGGCAACTGGCCCCTGAACTCCTACTTCACCGCTCGTGGCGTCCCCGCGGACCTCCTCGCCGCCCACCCCTGGAACCGCCGCTCGGCCACCACCTCGCTCGCCGAGAACATCGACGGCATGCCCGAGGACGACGACCTCAACTACCCCCTGCTCGACCTCCTCCTGCTCCAGCGCCACGGCAGGGCCTTCACCACCACGGACGTGGCCCGCCTCTGGCTGGACGAGCTCCCGGCCGGCCGCACCTTCACCGCCGAGCGCGTCGCCTACCGCAATCTCCTCACCGGCGTCGAACCCCCGCACACGGCCCGCCACCGCAACCCCTTCCGCGAGTGGATCGGCGCCCTGATCCGCGCGGACGTCCACGGCTGGACCAACCCCGGCGATCCGGCCGCTGCGGCCGAACAGGCCCACCGCGACGCCACCCTGACCCACACCGCCAACGGCGTCTACGCGGCGATGTTCACGGCGGCCGTCATCGCACGGGCGGCGACCGCGACCGGCCCCGACGCCGTCCACGCCTGTCTGCGCACCGGTCTCACAGTGGTCCCCCCGAACTCCCGCCTGGCCCGGGCCGTCCACCAGGCCGTCGAACTGGCCCGCACCCACGCCGACTTCGACAGGGTCGTCGACGCGCTCCACGCCGCCCACGCGCCCACCCACCACTGGGTGCACGCCGTCCCCAACACCGCCCTGATCGCCGCCGCCCTCACCCATGCCGACGGCGACTTCACGGGCTCCATCTGCCGTGCCGTGTCGGGCGGTTGGGACACCGACTCGGTCGGCGCGACGGCCGGCAGCATCGCCGCGCTCCTCGCCGGCTCCCCCGCCGCGCTCCCCGACCGCTGGACGGCCCCCCTCAAGAACCGTCTCGCCACCTCGGTCGCCGGCTTCGACGGCACCGGCTTCGACGCACTGGCCCACCTCACCCACGAGCTCACGCCCTCGGAGGCCACCCGCCCATGACCGACATCGTCGTGCTCGGCAGCACGAACATGGACCTCGTCACCTATGTCGCCAAGGCCCCGCAGCGCGGCGAGACCGTGATGGGACGGGAGTTCCGCACGGTCCCCGGCGGCAAGGGCGCCAACCAGGCCATCGCCGCCGCCCGCGCCGGCGGCAACGTCTCGATGATCGGCGCCGTCGGCAACGACGCCTTCGGCACCCGGCTGCGTTCCACCCTGGAGCACTCCGGCGTGGACACCGACGACCTGCGCACCGTCGAGGGCCCGTCCGGCACCGCACACATCGTCGTGGACGACGAGGGCGGCAACGCCATCGTCGTGATCCCCGGCGCGAACGGCACCCTCGACCACCTCAGCCCCGGCGACGAGGGCGTCATCGCCGCCGCCGACACCCTGCTGCTCCAGCTGGAGATCCCGGTCGCCGCGGTCCTCGCCGGCGCCCAGGCGGCCCACCGCCACGACGTCCGTACGATCCTCACGCCGTCCCCCGCCCAGCCGCTGCCGGACGAACTCTTCGCCGCCGTGGACCTGTTGGTCCCCAACGAGCACGAGGCCACCACCCTCACCGGCCGCACCGACCCCCGGGAGGCGGCCGTCGGACTGCTCGACCTGGTGCCCGCGGTCGTCGTCACCCTGGGCGCGGCCGGCAGCCTGTACGTCAGCCGGGACACCGATCCGCTGACCGTGCCCGCCCCGAAGGTCACCGCCGTCGACTCGACCGGCGCCGGAGACACCTTCGTCGGTGCCCTCGCGGTGGCACTCGGCGAAGGACGTCCCATGCCCGAGGCCCTGGCCTGGGCGGCGGAGGCGGCCGCGCTGTCCGTCACACGGGAGGGCGCCACCGTGTCGATGCCGTACCGCCCCGAGATCGAGGAGCGCCACGCCTCATGAACGCGCCCGGAACCCGGCCCACCGACGCCCCGCTGACCGGCCTGCGCGTCCTCGACCTCGCCACCCTCTTCGCCGGCCCCCTCGCCGCCACGATGCTCGGCGACTTCGGCGCGGAGGTCGTCAAGGTCGAACACCCCGAGAAACCCGACCCCTCCCGGGGACACGGCCCGTCGAAGGACGGCGTCGGCCTGTGGTGGAAGGTGCTCGGCCGCAACAAGCGCACCGTCGCCCTGAACCTCTCCAAGCCCGGCGGCCGCGCCACCCTGCTCCGCCTGGCCGCGACCGCGGACGTCGTCATCGAGAACTTCCGCCCGGGCACCCTGGAGAAATGGGACCTCGGCTGGCCGGAGCTCTCCGCCGCCAACCCCCGTCTGATCCTCACCCGCGTCACCGGCTTCGGCCAGTTCGGCCCCTCCTCCCACCGCCCCGGCTTCGGCACCCTCGCCGAGGCGATGAGCGGCTTCGCCGCGCTCACCGGCGAACCCGACGCACCCCCGACGCTCCCGCCCTTCGGCCTCGCCGACTCCATCGCGGGCCTCGCGACCGCGTACGCCGTGATGACGGCACTGGCCGCCCGCGAGCGCACCGGCGAGGGCCAGGTCGTCGACATGGCCCTCATCGAGCCGATGCTGCTGGCCCTCGGCCCCCAGCCCACCTGGTACGACCAGCTCGGCTACGTCCAGGAGCGCACCGGCAACCGCTCCGCCAACAACGCCCCGCGCAACACCTACCGCACCGCCGACGGCACCTGGGTCGCCGTCTCCACCTCCGCCCAGTCGATCGCCGAACGCGTGATGCACCTGGTCGGACGCCCCGACCTGATCGACCAGCCCTGGTTCGCGACCGGCGCCGACCGAGCCCGCCACGCCGACGTCCTCGACAAGGCGGTCGGCGACTGGATCGCCCGCCACACCCGCGCCGACGTCCTCGCGGCCTTCGAGAAGGCGGAGGCGGCGGTTGCCCCCATCCAGGACGTACGGGACGTGATGACCGACCCCCAGTACGCGGCCCTCGGCACCATCACCACCGTCGACGACCCCGAGCTGGGCCCGCTGCGCATGCAGAACGTCCTGTTCCGCCTCTCCGCCACCCCCGGCACGATCCGCTGGGCGGGCCGCCCGCACGGCGCGGACAGCGCCGAGATCCTCACCGGCCTGGGTCTGACCCCCGCCGAACTGACGGCCCTGCGCGAGGAGGGCAGCCTGTGACACGGTTCCCCCTGACCTGGCTGTACGCCCCCGGCGACCGCCCTCATGTGGTGGCCAAGGCCCTGACCTCCGGCGCCGACATCGTCATCGTCGACCTGGAGGACGCGGTCGCCCCGGACCGCAAGGACTACGCCCGGTCCGCCACCGCCGACCTGCTCTCCGAACCGGACCACCCGGTCCCCGTGCACGTCCGTGTGAACGCCCTGGACACCCAGGCGGCGGCCAAGGACCTGGAGGCACTGGCCACCCGCCCCGGCCTGTCCGGCATCCGGCTGCCCAAGGTGCGCTCCGCCGACCAGATCGTGCGCCTCGCGGAGACCACCCCGCCGAGCGCGGGCGGCGCCCCGCCGCTGCACGCCCTGCTCGAGTCGGCCCTGGGCATCGAGCGGGCGTACGCCATCGCCTCCGCCCACCCGTCCCTGCGCGGCATCGCCCTCGGCGAGGCGGACCTACGGGCCGACCTGGGCATCCGGGGCGACGCGGGCCTCGACTGGTCCCGCTCCCGTGTCGTCGTGGCGGCCAGGGCGGCAGGGCTGCCGCCACCGCCCCAGACGGTCCATCCCGACATCCGCGACCTGGAGGGCCTCGCCGCGACCTGCGCCCACGGCCGCGCCCTCGGCTTCCTCGGCCGGGCGGCCATCCACCCCCGCCAGCTCCCGGTGATCGAACAGGCCTACCTCCCCACGGAGGAGGAACTCGAACAGGCGGAGACCATCATCAAGGCAGCGGCGACGAACCAGGGCGCCCAGGCCCTGCCGGACGGCAGCTTCATCGACGCGGCGGTGGTGGCGACAGCACAGCGAACCCTTTCCTTGGTACGCCGAGGCTGACCACTTCTTTCCCGCCGCAACGGCGAGCACCCCCACGACGCGTTCCGGCGGTGCCGAACTCACCGAAGCCCACCGCCCACACGACGAAGGGCGCCCGGAAAATTCCGAGCGCCCTCATCGCCGTACGGCCAAGCCTCACGTCTTCTTCGTCGACCCGGCCTCGTCCTTGACGTCGTCCTTCGCGTCGGCCTCCGCCTGGTCGTCACCCTCGGCGGCCGGGTCCTCGTCGGACGCCTCGGACGCACCCTCGGCTTCACCGCCGGAGGCAGACGCACCGGGTTCGACGACCTCTTCCCGGCCCGGCCGCTTCTTCGCCGACAGCACGAGGTACGTCACCGCCAGCAGGAACACGATGATCGCGGTCCAGACGTTCAGCCGCAGGCCCAGGATGTGGTGGGCGTCGTCGACACGCATGTACTCGATCCACGCGCGGCCGGCGCAGTACGCGGCGACGTACAGCGCGAACGCCCGCCCGTGCCCCAGCTTGAACCGGCGGTCGGCCCAGATCACCAGCAGCGCGACACCGATGCACCACAGCGACTCGTACAGGAACGTCGGGTGGTAGGTGCCCGGTACCCGGCCGTCCGTGGAGGAGGTGATCTCCAGCGCCCACGGGAGGTCGGTCCGCCGCCCGTACAGCTCCTGGTTGAACCAGTTGCCCCAGCGCCCGATCGCCTGCGCGAGGGCGATGCCGGGGGCGATGGCGTCGGCGTAGGCCGGCAGCGGGATGCCCCGGCGCCGGCAGCCGATCCAGGCGCCCACCGCGCCGAGCGCGATGGCGCCCCAGATGCCGAGGCCGCCCTCCCAGATCTTGAAGGCGTCCACCCAGTCACGGCCCTCGCTGAAGTACAGCTCGTAGTCCGTGATCACGTGGTAGAGACGTCCGCCGACCAGGCCGAACGGGACGGCCCAGACCGCGATGTCGGCCACCGTGCCGGCCCGCCCGCCCCGGGCGATCCAGCGTTTGTTGCCGAGCCAGACGGCTACGAAGACACCGATGATGATGCAGAAGGCGTAGCCGCGCAGCGGAATGGGACCGAGGTGGATCACCCCGCGCGACGGGCTGGGAATGTAGGCAAGTTCCATGGCAAGGTCGACGCTACCCTGCCGGGCGGCAGCGATGGCAGGCAGCCCGGCTACGGGTCCATAACAGGCAGCGCCTGGAGTCGGCCCCGGGCGGGGCTCAGCCCTGGGCGGCCTCCTCCACCATCTGCTTCAGCTTGGCCGGTGTCATCGTCTGGTCCTGGTAGATGTTCTTGCCGTTCAGCAGCACCGTCGGCGTGCCGCTGAAGCCGCCCTTCTTGAACGCCTCGTTGGACTTGTTGACCCAGCTGTTGTGCGTGCCGTCCTCGACGCACTTGCGGAAGGCGGGCGTGTCCAGGCCGTCGACCTTGGCCGCGAGCTCCAGCAGCTTGCTGTTCTCGGCGAAGGCGTCGTCCTGCTCGGGCGGCTGGTTCCGGTACAGCACGTCGTGGTACGGCGTGAACTTCCCGGCGTCCTGGGCGCAGGCCGCGGCGTTGGCGGCGTTGCGCGAGCCGGTGCCGCCCATGCCGCCGTCGATGATCGTCGCCAGGTGGTAGTCGACTCTCAGCTTCCCGGCGTCCGTCAGTTCATGGATCGTCGACCGGTACGCCTCCTCGAAGGACTTGCAGGCCGGGCAGCGGAAGTCCTCCCAGACGGTGAGCGTCGACCTGGCGCTCTCCTCACCCACCGGGATCGCGAGGCCGTCCTTGCCCTGCGCCCCGGAGGGCCCCACGACCGGTCCCGACGTGTCGCTGCCCTCGTCCTTGCCGGCGTTCGCCGCGACGACTCCGATCACCGCCGCGAGTCCCAGCACACAGACGACGCTCGCGCCGACGATCAGCGCACGGCGCCGCTTGTCGGCGGCCTTCTGCTTGTCACGCTCGGCCGCCAGCCGCTCCCTGGCGGACCGCTTTCCCTCACGATTCTGTTCGCTCACACCCGCAGAACGAACCGGGGAGGCGCAGCGCGCCTCCCCGGCCCCAGGTCCACCCGTTCGAGCGAGTCGTACGGAAGGCCCTTCTTCTGAAGATCCTTCACCCCTGAAGGTGTTACGCCTGGCCGCGCACGCCCTTCGCCAGCTCACCGGCGAGCGCGCGGACGGCCTCGACACCGGCGGTGTCGTCCGGCGCGTCCAGCATCCGCTTGACGAAGGCCGAGCCGACGATCACGCCGTCGGCGAAGCCGGCGACCTCCGCGGCCTGCTCGGCGTTGGAGACGCCGAGCCCGACGCACACGGGCAGGTCGGTGCCGGTGGCCCGGGTCCGCTCGACCAGGTCCTGCGCCTGCGCGCCCACGGACTCACGGGTGCCGGTGACGCCCATCAGCGAGGCGGCGTAGACGAACCCGCTGCCCGCCGCGGTGATCTGCGCGAGCCGCTCGTCCTTGCTGCTGGGCGCCACGACGAAGACCGTCGCGAGCCCGTGCTTCTCGGCGTGCTCCCTCCAGAGGGACGCCTCCTGGACGGGCAGGTCGGGCAGGATGCAGCCCGCGCCGCCCGCCTCGGCCAGCTCGGCGGTGAAGCGCTCGACGCCGTAGCGGTCGATGGGATTCCAGTACGTCATCACCAGGATCGGCTTCCCGGTGGCCTCGTGGGCCTCCTTCACCGTCCGCATGACGTCCGCGATCTTGACGCCGCCGCGCAGGGCGATGTCGTCGGCGGTCTGGATGACGGGACCGTCGAGGACGGGGTCGCTGTGCGGCAGCCCGACCTCCACGACGTCCGCGCCGCCGTCGAGCGCGGCCTTGATCGCCTCGATGCCGCCGTCCACGGTCGGGAACCCGGCCGGGAGGTAGGCGATGAGCGCGGAGCGGCCCTCGGCCCTGGCCGCGCGCAGGGTGTCCGTCAACAGCTGGATGTTTCCGCTCACTTGGCGTCCCCCTGGATCTCGGCAACGCCGCCGTTGGCGTCGGCTGCGACCTCGGCATCGGCGTTGGTGTCGTACAGGCCGAAGTACCGCGCGGCCGTGTCCATGTCCTTGTCGCCGCGCCCGGACAGGTTGACGACGATCAGGCCGTCCTTGCCCAGCTCGCGGCCGACCTCCAGTGCGCCGGCGAGGGCGTGCGCGCTCTCGATGGCCGGGATGATGCCCTCGGTGCGGGACAGCAGACGCAGGGCCTGCATCGCCGCGTCGTCGGTGACCGCGCGGTACTCGCCGCGGCCGGAGTCCTTGAGGTAGGAGTGCTCCGGGCCGATGCCGGGGTAGTCCAGGCCGGCCGAGATCGAGTACGGCTCGGTGATCTGGCCCTCCTCGTCCTGGAGGACGTAGGAGCGGGAGCCGTGCAGGATGCCGGGCTCACCGGCGGTCAGCGTGGCCGCGTGCTCACCGGTCTCCACGCCGTGCCCGGCGGGCTCGCAGCCGATGAGGCGTACGTCCGTGTCGGGGATGAAGGCGTGGAAGAGGCCGATGGCGTTGGAGCCGCCGCCGACGCAGGCGATGGCCGCGTCGGGGAGACGTCCGGCGCGCTCCAGGAGCTGGCGGCGGGCCTCGACGCCGATGACGCGGTGGAAGTCGCGGACCATGGCGGGGAAGGGGTGCGGTCCTGCGACCGTGCCGAAGAGGTAGTGGGTGCGGTCGACGTTGGCGACCCAGTCGCGGAACGCCTCGTTGATGGCGTCCTTGAGGGTGCGGCTGCCGGACTTCACGGCGATGACCTCGGCGCCGAGCATGCGCATGCGGGCCACGTTGAGGGCCTGGCGCTGGGTGTCGATCTCGCCCATGTAGATGGTGCAGTCGAGGCCGAAGAGCGCGCAGGCGGTGGCCGTCGCGACGCCGTGCTGTCCTGCGCCGGTCTCCGCGATCACCCGGGTCTTGCCCATGCGCTTGGTGAGCAGGGCCTGGCCGAGGACGTTGTTGATCTTGTGGGAGCCGGTGTGGTTGAGGTCTTCCCGCTTGAGGAAGATCCGGGCGCCGCCGGCGTGTTCGGCGAACCTCGGCACCTCGGTGAGGGAGCTGGGGCGGCCGGTGTAGTTGACCAGGAGGTCGTCGAGTTCGCGGGCGAACTCGGGGTCGTGCTTGGCCTTGTCGTACTCGACGGCCACCTCGTCCACGGCGGCGACGAGGGCCTCCGGGATGAACTTGCCGCCGAACGCGCCGAAGTAGCCTTCGGGGCTGGGGACTTGACCCTCCGGGTCGGGGATGAAGAAGTCGCTGGGCATGCGGATACCTCACGGTGAGTTGTGTTGAGTGCACTAATCGCCGTGGGGGCGGGGCTTTGTCAGTCGGCTAACGGCCGGCTGTGGCTTGTCGCGCAGTTCCCCGCGCCCCTATGGGGCGCGCTGCCATCGACGGCCGTTCACCTGCCCAGGTTCGTCACCGATGACGTAACGGACCCGCCTCCCGTGCACCCTGCGCGCAGGCGCGCGGCAGCCCCGGGGCCTGCAGCCGCGCGCGAGGCGGGCGTACGGGTCCCTGGTGGCCAGGGCGATCGGGAGAGTCACGTCGGTCAGCCTAGCGGGTGATCAGCCGCGGCCGTGCCGGAGTGCCGGGTGTTCGCCCGCCGCCACCAGGTCGGAGACCGCGGACTTCGGGTCCTTCCCCGTCACCAGGGACTCGCCGACCAGGACGGCGTCGGCGCCGGCGTTGGCGTAGGCGATGAGGTCGTGGGGGCCGCGGACGCCCGATTCGGCGACCTTGACGAGGCCGGCGGGGATCTCGGGGGCGACGCGCTCGAAGGTGCCGCGGTCGACCTCGAGGGTCTTGAGGTTGCGCGCGTTGACGCCGATGATCTTGGCGCCCGCTTCCACGGCACGCTCGACCTCGTCCTCGTCGTGCACCTCGACCAGCGGGGTCAGGCCGATGGACACGGCGCGCTCGATCAGCGACTCCAGCGCCGACTGGTCGAGGGCCGCGACGATCAGCAGGGCCAGGTCGGCGCCGTAGGCGCGGGCCTCCCAGAGCTGGTACGACGTGACGATGAAGTCCTTGCGCAGGACCGGGATGTCCACGCGGGCGCGGACGGCCTCCAGGTCGGCGAGGGAGCCGCCGAAGCGGCGCTGTTCGGTGAGGACGGAGATGACGGCCGCGCCGCCCGCCTCGTAGTCCGCGGCGAGGCCGGCCGGGTCGGCGATGGCGGCCAGCGCGCCCTTGGAGGGGCTGGAGCGCTTGACCTCGCAGATGACCTTGACGCCGTCGCCCTTGAGGGCGGCGACCCCGTCCTTGGCCGCGGGAGCCTTGGCCGCGCGCTCCTTGAGCTCGTCGAGGCTGACGCGCGCCTGCCGCTCCGCGAGGTCGGCACGGACTCCGTCGATGATCTCGTCGAGCACACTCACGCGAGCGGCCCCCTTCCAGACGGTTGACTATGAAAGCGGTACGAAACCTACGGTCACTCGATGGTATCCGCAGGAGGGCCAAGGCTTCGCATCCGGTTGACGCCGGTCCCACTACCTGGACGTTCTCCTGTTGATCAAGGATGTAGCCAGCCACCGAACGGCAGGTTCCGGACAACCGTGAAGACCAGCAGCAACGCCCCCGCGGCCCACAGATGCACGGGCCCGGGATCGATCCTGAACGGGCGTCCGCGTGCCGCGCGGACCACCCACACGGTCCACAGCACGGCGAAGAGCGCGTAGCCGGCGACCGCCAGCGCGTTGTCCTGGAGCGCCGCGAGGAAGTCCCCGTGGACCACGGCGTGCGCGCTGCGCAGTCCGCCGCAGCCGGGGCAGTAGATGCCGGTGTACCGCAGGAGCGGACAGGCGGGGTAGTGGCCGGGCTCGTTCGGGTCCACGGCGCCCACATAGGCGAAGGCGCCGACGACGGCGGCGAGGACCCCTGCGGGGACGGCCAGCTTCACGCTCCGGCTCTCGGCGTTCACACCTCGCATTGTGCCCCGCATACGCGTGAGGGGCGCCCTGCGCGCCCTGTCGGCACCCGGTCGCCCCTCAGCGAAGTCGTACGTGTGTCAGCTCTTGACGCTCGCCGGCTCACGCTGCTGCTCGACGAGCGCGTTGTGGGCGTCCTTGGGCTGGCCGAGGCCCATCCCGCGCATGACCCAGCCGACGACACCGCCGAGGACCACGACCCCCAGGCCGGCCCAGAAGCCTGCGGGCTGGGCCATCACCATGAAGGCGCCCGAGACGCAGAAACCGATGAAGGCGATCGTGACACCGGTCCAGGCGGCCGGGGTGTGACCGTGGCTGCTGCCCGCCATTGCTTGCTCCTCGTTGCTGAAGTACATGTCCGAGCCGGACGCTCGCTGCCATTGTCCCGCACGCACGCGACGGTGGTGATCGGGGGTAGCCCGAGCGATGAGAGACAGCGCAATTCAACGCCGAGAGGGACAACCCCCCAAGGGGCGCGGGGCTGCATCGATATGCGGCTCCGCCGCGTGGGCGCGACCAGCCCCCACGGACCCGCAGACAACACACGGCCCCACGCGGAGCGCTACGTGGGGTCCTCCCCCCGATCAAGCGCCTTCCAGAGTTCCTCTGGCCGGTCGGCGTCCGCGCCGGCCGGCGCCCTGCGGCGCGCCCGAGCCGTGCCGCCGCGCTCATAGCGGCCCGACATACCAGGCCACAGCCGCCCGTAGCGCAGCGCCAACAACCCGGCGAGCAGAATCAGCGCACCGCCGACGGCCGCGACGTACGGCCAGGCGGTATGGCTGAGCGCCTGGACGGTGGCCGACGTGTCGCCGGAGGCCCGCGCGGCCTTCTCGTCCAGCGCGGAGCTGTCGGAGGCGCCCAGCAGGGCGGCGACGACGGTGCCGGCGCCGGAGAGCGCGAGCAGGGCGGCGACCATGAAACGGCCCGCGCGGCGGACGGCGAAGACGGCGACGAGCGCGGCGAGCCCCACTATGGCCAGGGCCGCGGGGACGCCGGTGACGTCGCTGCCCTTGGCGATCAGGGGGAACGGGCCGCCGGCCACCGTCACGGTGCCCTCCGACCAGCGCTGCCGGGTCGAGAGCAGCGCGACGGCCGCGCCGAGCGCGCCGCACAGCAGGGCTACGGCGAGGCTCATACGGCCGGCCCGGGCGGAACCGGGGGCTTCGGAACGGGGGTGCGGAACAGCAGTCACGTACTCCACTATCACCCGAACCCCGAGCGATCGGTCACCCGGGGTTCATGTGAGACGGCCTACCGGGTTCCGCGCGCCGTCACCCGAGCCGGTTCGCCGTGTGGACCGCCCGCAGCACCGCCGCCGCCTTGTTACGGCATTCGGTGTCCTCGGCGACCGGGTCGGAGTCGGCGACGATGCCGGCGCCCGCCTGGACGTACGCCGTGCCGCCGCGCAGCAGGGCCGTACGGATGGCGATGGCGGTGTCGGAGTCGCCCGCGAAGTCGAGGTAGCCGACGCAGCCGCCGTACAGCCCCCGGCGGGACGGTTCGAGCTCGTCGATGATCTGCATCGCCCGGGGCTTGGGCGCGCCGGAGAGGGTGCCGGCCGGGAAGCAGGCCGTCAGGACGTCGAAGGCGGTGCGGCCGGGGGCCACGCGTCCGGTGACGGTCGAGACGATGTGCATCACGTGGGAGTAGCGCTCGATGGACATGAAGTCGACGACCTCGACCGAGCCCGGTTCGCAGACCCGCCCCAGGTCGTTGCGGCCCAGGTCGACCAGCATGAGGTGCTCGGCGCGTTCCTTGGGGTCGGCGAGCAGTTCGTCGGCGAGGGCCTGGTCCTCCTGCGGGGTGGCGCCGCGCCACCGGGTGCCGGCGATGGGGTGGACCATCGCCTGTCCGTCCTCGACCTTGACCAGGGCCTCGGGCGACGAGCCGACGACGTCGAAGCCGTCGAAGCGGAACAGGTACATGTACGGCGAGGGGTTGGTCGCCCGGAGCACCCGGTAGACGTCCAACGCGCTTGCCGTGCACGGTGTTTCGAAGCGCTGGGAGGGGACGACCTGGAAGGCCTCGCCGGCCCGGATGCGCTCCTTGATGTCCTCGACGGCCTCCTGGAAGTCCTCGCCGCCCCACAGCGCGGTGTACTCGGGGAGCTCGGAGGGCGGGAGGACGGCGGGCGGCTGGGCGACCGCGCGCGAGAGGTCGGCCTCCATGGCGTCGAGGCGGGCGACCGCGTCGGCGTAGGCCTCGTCGACGCCCGTGTCGAGGTCGTTGTGGTTGATCGCGTTGGCGATCAGCAGGACCGAGCCCTCCCAGTGGTCCATGACGGCGAGGTCGCTGGTGAGCAGCATGGTCAGCTCGGGCAGCTTCAGGTCGTCCCGCTCGCCCGGGCCGATCTTCTCCAGGCGGCGCACGATGTCGTAGCCGAGGTAGCCGACCATGCCGCCGGTGAAGGGCGGCAGGCCCTCCTGGTGGGGGGTGTGCAGGGCCTCGATGGTGGCGCGCAGGGCGGCCAGCGGGTCGCCGTCGACGGGGACGCCGACGGGCGGCACGCCGAGCCAGTGGGCCTGGCCGTCACGGGACGTAAGCGTCGCCGCCGATCGCACGCCGACGAAGGAGTAGCGGGACCAGGAGCGGCCGTTCTCCGCGGACTCCAGCAGGAAGGTGCCCGGGCGCTCGGCGGCGAGCTTGCGGTAGAGGGCGACCGGGGTGTCGCCGTCGGCGAGGAGCTTGCGGGTGACCGGGATGACGCGCCGGTCGGTGGCGAGCTTGCGGAAGGTCTCGAGGTCCATGGCGGCTGACCCTACTGATCCGAGGCCGGTGCGCCGGAACCGGCGTCGCCGTCCTTGAGCAGCACGTCCTCGTCGAAGCAGGTCCGCGCGCCCGTGTGGCAGGCGGCGCCGACCTGGTCGACCTTGACGAGCACGGTGTCGGCGTCGCAGTCGAGGGCGACGGACTTGACCCACTGGAAGTGGCCGGAGGTGTCGCCCTTGACCCAGTACTCCCGGCGGCTGCGCGACCAGTAGGTGCAGCGGCCGGTGGTGAGCGTGCGATGCAGCGCCTCGTCGTCCATCCAGCCCAGCATCAGCACCTCTCCGGTGTCGTACTGCTGGGCGATGGCGGGCAGGAGCCCGTCCGCGCTGCGCTTGAGGCGTGCGGCGATCTCGGGGTCCAGGCCACTGGGCCGGCGGGGCGTGCTGGTGGTCATGCATGCCATTGTGCCGCCTGCCACTGACAGTGACGGTCCGATGTCCACTCCGTGGATGGCGCCGACGGGTGGGCGGACCTGATACGTGGTCGTAGGCTGACTGCATGTCGACCTTCGCCAAGCGTGAACGACTTCTCATGGCCGACCTCTTGGAGGCCGAGGGCCCGGACGCCCCCACTCTCTGCGAGGGCTGGACGACCCGTGACCTGGCCGCGCACGTGGTGGTGCGCGAGCGCCGCCCCGACGCCGCGGCGGGCATCCTGATCAAGCCGCTCGCCCCGCGTCTTGACAAGGCGATGGAGGAGTTCGCGGCGAAGCCGTACGAGGAGCTGATCCAGCTCATCCGCACCGGCCCGCCGCGCTTCTCGCCCTTCCAGCTCAAGCAGATCGACGAGGCGTCGAACACGATCGAGTTCTACGTCCACACGGAGGACGTCCGCCGCGCCCAGCCGGACTGGACGCCCCGCGAACTCGACCCGGTCTTCCAGGACGCCCTCTGGTCCCGTCTGGAGCGCTCCGCCCGCCTGGTGGGCCGTACCGCGCCCACCGGCCTGGTGCTGCGCCGCCCCGACGGCCAGACGGCGGTCGCCCACAAGGGCACCCCCGTCGTCACGGTGACCGGCGAGCCCTCGGAACTGCTCCTGTTCGCCTACGGCCGCCAGAGCGCCGCCAAGGTCGAGCTGGACGGCGACAAGGACGCCATCGCGAAGCTGCACGAGGGCAAGCAGCTGGGGATCTAGGGCGCGTCAGCGCACAGCGTGTCCGGCCCCGCGCAGGGCGTCCTTCACCTCGCCGATCCGCAGGTCGCCGAAGTGGAACACCGAGGCGGCGAGGACCGCGTCGGCGCCGGACTCGATGGCCGGTGCGAAGTCGGCGAGCTTGCCGGCGCCGCCGGAGGCGATCACCGGGACCGTCACGTGCCCCCGTACGGCCTGGATCATCTCCAGGTCGTAGCCGTCCTTGGTGCCGTCCGCGTCCATGGAGTTGAGCAGGATCTCCCCGGCGCCCAGTTCGGCCGCGCGGTGCGCCCACTCGACGGCGTCGATGCCGGTGCCCTTGCGGCCGCCGTGGGTGGTGACCTCGAAGGTGCCCTCGGGAGTGCGGCGGGCGTCCACCGAGAGGACCAGCACCTGTCGGCCGAAGCGCTCGGCGATCTCGCGGATGAGCTCCGGGCGCGCGATGGCCGCGGTGTTGACGCCCACCTTGTCGGCGCCGGCGCGCAGCAGCTTGTCCACGTCCTCGGCCGTGCGGACGCCGCCGCCGACCGTCAGCGGGATGAACACCTGCTCGGCGGTGCGGCGCACCACGTCGTACGTCGTCTCGCGGTTGCCCGACGAGGCGGTGATGTCCAGGAACGTCAGCTCGTCGGCGCCCTCGGCGTCGTAGACCTTGGCCATCTCGACGGGGTCGCCCGCGTCGCGCAGGTTCTGGAAGTTGACGCCCTTGACGACCCGGCCGTTGTCCACGTCCAGGCAGGGGATGACTCGGACCGCCAGGGTCATGAGACCGGTTCCTCCAACGTCCTTCTGAATGCTTCTATTTCCACTTCGACCAGGATGCGCGAGTCCACGAAGCCCTCCACGACGAGCAGCGTCGCGACCGGGCGCACCGTGTCGAAGAACTCCTTGTGGGCCCGGCCCACGGCGTCCACGTCGCGCGCGTGGGTCAGGTACATCCGGGTCCGGATCACGGACTCGACGCCGAGTCCGAACTCCCCGATGGCCTCGATCGCGCTGGTGAAGGCCACCCTGGCCTGCTCGTACGGGTCGCCCTCGCCGTACAGCACATCGCCCTTGAAGGAGGTCGTGCCGCCCACCAGGACGCGGTCACCCGCCGCGACGGCGCGTGCGAAACCGAAGGACTCTTCCCAGGGACTTCCGCTCTGCACCCGCCGCACGGCATCGGGCGTCATGACGAGACAACCTCCAGGGCCTCTTCCAGGGTGAACGCCTTCGCGTACAGCGCCTTCCCGACGATGGAGCCCTCGACACCGAGCGGGACGAGCTCGGCGATGGCCCGCAGGTCGTCCAGGGAGGAGACGCCGCCGGAGGCGACGACCGGGCGGTCCGTGGCCGCGCAGACGTTCTTCAGCAGCTCCAGGTTCGGGCCCTGGAGCGTGCCGTCCTTGGCGATGTCGGTGACGACGTAACGCGCGCAGCCCTCGTTGTTGAGGCGCTCCAGCGTCTCGTAGAGGTCGCCGCCGTCACGGGTCCAGCCGCGGCCGCGCAGGGTCGTGCCCCGTACGTCCAGGCCCACCGCGATCTTGTCGCCGTGCTCGGCGATGACCTTGGCGACCCACTCGGGGGTCTCCAGGGCGGCCGTGCCGAGGTTGACGCGGGTGCAGCCGGTGGCGAGCGCGGCGGCGAGCGAGGCGTCGTCGCGGATGCCGCCGGACAGCTCGACCTTGATGTCCATGGCCTTCGCGACCTCGGCGATCAGCTCCCGGTTGTCGCCGGTGCCGAACGCGGCGTCCAGGTCGACCAGGTGCAGCCACTCGGCGCCCGACCGCTGCCAGGCGAGGGCCGCCTCCAGCGGGGAGCCGTAGGAGGTCTCGGTGCCGGACTCGCCGTGCACGAGGCGCACGGCCTGACCGTCGCGGACGTCGACGGCGGGGAGGAGTTCGAGCTTGGCCATGTCTCTACAGGGTTCCGATCCAGTTGGTGAGCAGCTGCGCTCCGGCGTCGCCGGACTTCTCGGGGTGGAACTGGGTGGCCCACAGGGCGCCGTTCTCCACGGCGGCCACGAAGGGCTTGCCGTGCGTCGACCAGGTGACCAGCGGGGCGGTCATCAGCGGGTTCGCGGTCTCCAGAGTCCAGTCGTGGACGGCGTAGGAGTGCACGAAGTAGAAGCGCGCGTCCGCGTCCAGGCCTGCGAACAGCTGGGTGCCGGCCGCCGCGTCGACGGTGTTCCAGCCCATGTGGGGCACGATGTCGGCCTGGAGCGGCTCGACCGAGCCCGGCCACTCGCCGAGCCCCTCGGTCTCCACGCCGTGCTCGATGCCGCGTGCGAAGAGGATCTGCATGCCGACGCAGATGCCCATCACGGGGCGACCGCCGGCCAGTCGCCGCTCGACGATCCAGTCGCCGCGCGCCTCCTTCAGCCCCTTCATGCAGGCGGCGAAGGCGCCGACGCCCGGCACCAGAAGGCCGTCGGCGTTCATGGCCTTGTCGAAGTCACGGGTGATCTCGACGTCGGCGCCCGCGCGCGCGAGGGCGCGCTCGGCGGAGCGGACGTTGCCGAAGCCGTAGTCGAAGACGACGACGTTCTTCACGCCGTTACTCAATTCCACACCTCCAGCCTCAGTACGCCGGCGACCAGACACATCGCGGCGCCTATGGAGAGCAGCACGATGAGGTTCTTCGGCATCTGCTGCTTGACGAAGGAGATGATCCCGCCGATCAGGAAGAGACCGACGACGATCAGGACCGTGGAGAGGCCGTTCACAGCGCGCCCTTCGTGGAGGGAAGGATGCCCGCCGCGCGCGGGTCGCGCTCGGAGGCGTAGCGCAGGGCCCGCGCCAGCGCCTTGAACTGGCACTCCACGATGTGGTGGGCGTTGCGCCCGTACGGCACGTGCACGTGCAGCGCGATCTGCGCCTGGGCGACGAAGGACTCCAGGATGTGCCGGGTCATCGTGGTGTCGTACTCGCCGATCATCGGCGCCATGTTCTCGGGCTCGGTGTGCACGAGGTAGGGGCGGCCGGAGAGGTCGACGGTGACCTGGGCGAGGGACTCGTCCAGCGGGACCGTGCAGTTGCCGAAGCGGTAGATGCCCACCTTGTCGCCGAGGGCCTGCTTGAAGGCGGCACCCAGCGCGAGGGCGGTGTCCTCGATGGTGTGGTGGGAGTCGATGTGCAGGTCGCCCTCGGTCTTGACCGTGAGGTCGAACAGGCCGTGGCGGCCGAGCTGGTCGAGCATGTGGTCGTAGAAGCCGACGCCGGTCGACACATCGACCTTGCCGGACCCGTCGAGGTCGATCTCGACGAGGACCGAGGTCTCCTTCGTCACCCGCTCTATGCGGCCTACGCGGTTCATGCGCTCTGCTCCTTCTTCAGTTCACGTACCGCGTCGAGGAACGCGTCGTTCTCTTCGGGGGTTCCGGCGGTGACCCGCAGCCAGCCCGGCACGCCGTTGTCCCGGACCAGGACACCCCGGTCGAGGATCTTCTGCCAGGTGACGTGGGCGTCGTCGAACCGGCCGAACTGCACGAAGTTGGCGTCCGACGCGGTGACCTCGTAGCCGATCGCCAGCAGCTCGCCGACCAGCCGGTCCCGCTCCGCCTTCAGCTGCTCGACGTACTTCAGCAGCGTGTCGGTGTGCTCCAGGGCGGCCAGCGCGGTCGCCTGGGTGACGGCCGACAGGTGGTACGGCAGCCGTACGAGCTGGACGGCGTCCACTACCGCCGGGTGCGCGGCGAGATAGCCGAGGCGCAGTCCGGCGGCGCCGAAGGCCTTGGACATCGTCCGGGAGACGACGAGATTCGGCCGGCCTTCGAGCAGCGGCAGCAGCGAGTCGCCGTGGCTGAACTCGATGTACGCCTCGTCGACCACGACCATCGACGGCTTCGCCGCCTGTGCGGCCTCGTACAGCGCGAGGACGGTCTCGGGCGGGACCGCGGTGCCCGTGGGGTTGTTGGGGGTGGTGATGAAGACGACGTCGGGCCGGTTCTCGGCGATGGCCTTCTCGGCGGCCGCGAGGTCGATCGTGAAGTCCTCGTTGCGAGGGCCGGAGATCCAGCCGGTGCCGGTGCCGCGCGAGATGAGGCCGTGCATCGAGTACGACGGCTCGAAGCCGATCGCGGTACGGCCCGGTCCGCCGAAGGTCTGCAGCAGCTGCTGGATGACCTCGTTGGAGCCGTTGGCCGCCCAGACGTTGGCGAGGCCCACCTCGTACCCGGAGGTGTCCGTCAGGTACTTGGCGAGCTGGGTGCGCAGCTCGACGGCGTCACGGTCCGGGTAGCGGTTGAGGTCGCGGGCCGCCTCACGGACGCGCTCGGTGATCCGCTCGACCAGGGCATCGGGCAGCGGGTAGGGGTTCTCGTTGGTGTTCAGCCGTACGGGGACGTCCAACTGGGGCGCGCCATAAGGGGACTTGCCGCGCAGCTCGTCCCGTACGGGGAGATCGTCGATACGTACGTCGCTCACTTGCTCTCCGGTACCTTCCAACCGAACCTTGCCTTGATCGCCGCGCCGTGGGCCGGCAGGTCCTCCGCCTCCGCCAGCGTGACCACGTGATGCGCGACCTCGGCCAGCGCGTCCCGCGTGTAGTCGACGATGTGGATGCCGCGCAGGAAGGACTGGACGGACAGGCCCGAGGAGTGGCAGGCGCAGCCGCCGGTGGGCAGTACGTGGTTGGAGCCGGCGGCGTAGTCGCCGAGCGAGACCGGCGCCCAGGGGCCGATGAAGATCGCGCCGGCGTTGCGCACGCGGTCGGCCACGGCGGCCGCGTCGGCCGTCTGGATCTCCAGGTGCTCGGCGCCGTAGGCGTCGACGACCCGGAGGCCCTCGTCGACGCCGTCGACCAGGACGATCGCGGACTGCTTGCCCGCCAGCGCCGGCACGATGCGGTCGTCGACGTGCTTGGTGGCGGCGACCTGCGGCTCCAGCTCCTTCTCCACCGCGTCCGCGAGCTCCACGGAGTCGGTGACCAGGACGGCGGCGGCCAGCGGGTCGTGCTCGGCCTGGCTGATCAGGTCGGAGGCGACGTGCACCGGGTCGGCGGTGGCGTCGGCGAGGACCGCGATCTCGGTCGGGCCGGCCTCGGCGTCGATGCCGATCTTGCCGGTGAAGTAGCGCTTGGCGGCGGCGACCCAGATGTTGCCGGGACCGGTGACCATGTTGGCGGGCGGGCAGGACTCGGTGCCGTACGCGAACATCGCGACGGCCGTGGCGCCGCCGGCGGCGTACACCTCGTCGACGCCGAGCAGCGCGCAGGCGGCGAGGATCGTGGGGTGCGGGAGGCCGCCGAACTCGGCCTGGGCCGGGGAGGCGAGCGCGATCGACTCGACGCCGGCCTCCTGGGCCGGGACGACGTTCATGACCACGGAGGACGGGTAGACGGAGCGGCCGCCGGGCGCGTACAGCCCGACCCGGTCGACGGGCACCCACTTCTCGGTGACCGAGCCACCCGGGACGACCTGCGTGGTGTGTGTCGTGCGGCGCTGCTCGCGGTGGACGAGACGGGCGCGGCGGATGGACTCCTCAAGGGCCGCGCGCACGGCCGGGTCGAGCTCCTCCAGCGCGCGCGTGAGCGCCGCCGGAGCCACCCGTACCTGGTCGAGCCTGACCCCGTCGAACTTCTCGGCGAAGTCGATCAGCGCCGCGTCGCCCCGATGATGCACGGCTTCGCAGATCGGACGCACCTTCTCCAGGGCGGCCGATACGTCGAAGTCGGCTCGGGGCAGCAGGTCGCGCAGGGCGGGACCCTCGGGGAGGGCGTCGCCGCGCAGATCGATTCGGGAGATCACGGGCTCAATTCTCTCAGACCCTGCTCCGGCGTCGTTCGCGCGTATCAATGGCTGATACAGATCCCTTCCCGAATCCCTTGGGAACTCGGAAGATCACCTTCACGTCTTGCGTTCGGAGTGTCACTCAACGGGCATGAACAGTTGTACGAACCCATGAGTAGATGAGGGGGATGGGCGAAACGTGACCGAAGGTGCCGGCCTCCGTGACGGAGACCTGCCGGACGACCTGCCCAGCGACCTGACCGCCGCCGAACTCGGCATGTGGCAGGCCTTCCGCAACGGCAGCGTGTACGACCTGAGCAGCGGCGACACCGTCGTCGACGATCCGCACGGCGGGCATCCCTGGGGCGACGAGCGCACCGTACGCGCGCGGATCATCTGCTGGCTGCTGCTGGACGGCCCGCCCGCGCTCGCCGGACGGGTGCCCTCGCTGAAGCTCGTCGGCGTGCGGATCAGCGACACGATGGACCTGGCGGGCGGCACGGTGGTGCCGTACGTCGAGATGCGCGGCTGCCGCTTCGACCGGGAGATCCGGCTGCCGGAGGCCCATTTCACGACCGTACGGCTGGTGAACTGCGCGGTGCCGCGGCTGGAGGCCGCCCGGGTGCACACGGAGGGCGATCTGCATCTGCCGCGCTGTCGCTTCCAGGGCGGCATCCGGCTCACGGACGCCCAGATCGGCACGGATCTGCTGCTCAACCAGGCGATCGTCTACCGGGACCGCAGCGGCCGCTCGATCGCGGCGGACGGCATCAGCGTCGGCCAGGACCTCCAGGCCGAGATGCTGGAGTCGCACGGCGAGCTGAGTCTGCGCGGCGCCACCATCGGCGTGTCGCTGAGCCTGCGGGGCGCGCGGCTGGTCAACCCGTACACGCGGCTCGCGCTGAACGCGCCCCAGCTGACCGTCGGGCGCACGCTGTACCTGACCCCGGCCGGCGTCGGCAGCCCGCTGCTGAGCGGCCGTACGCCCGCGCGCGGGACGCGTATCCAGCGGTTCGCGTGCCAGGGCGGGGTGCGGCTGGACGACGGGCGGTTCGGGGACGCGGTGGACCTGGAGCGGGCCCGGTTCACCTTCACCGACGAGCAGGAGCTGTCGCTGCGCCGCATCCAGACGCCCGAGCTGCGCTTCCTCGGCGAGCGTCCTGAGCGCGGCGGGGTGGTGCTGTCGGGGGCGCGGGTCGTCAACCTGATGGACCGTGCGGACGCCTGGCCCGGCCCCGGCCTGCTGCACATGGGCGGCTTCACCTACGAGAACCTCGTGCCGCGCGGCCCGTTCCCGCTGGAGCGGCGGCTGGAGTGGGTGACCGCGGCGACCGCCGAGTACAACCCGGAGCCGTACGAGCGGCTGGCCGCCGTGCTGCGGGCCGGCGGGGAGGACGAGGACGCGCGCGAGGTGCTGCTCGCCAAGCAGCGCCGCCGCCGCGAGACGCTGCCGCCCGCCGCCAAGCTGTGGGGGTACGCGCAGGACTGGATGGTCGCCTACGGCTACCGGCCGGGCCGCGCCGCGATCTGGATGGCGGTGCTCTGGGCGGCGAGCTCGGTGGCCTTCACCTACGCCGACCACCCGCCGCTCAAGGGCGGCGAACACCCGACGTGGAACCCGCCCCTCTTCGCCCTCGACCTGCTGCTGCCGGTCATCGATCTGGGCCAGGTCGGATTCTGGCAGCTGAGCGGCGTCTGGCAGTGGCTGGCCGCGGCGATGATCCTACTGGGCTGGATCCTGGCCACGACGGTGGCGACGGGGGCTACGCGTATGCTGCGCCGCAATTGAGGCGGCCGGGACGCTGATACTGCTGAGGCCGGTGTGGTCTGCGAGCCCGATGATGAGCTCTGAGGCCAGTGAGGCGCTCTCGAACAGTTGTTGAACAGTTGACCTTTACCGGTTCTTGACCTACCCGCGTACAACTTTCCACGTGTTGCCCGTTCCCTATGGCGCGGGCGTGACCAGCCGACTTTCAATGGTCGGCGACATGGCTCTGCTGCCTCCGTTCGGCCGTGCGTCCCGGACGACAAGGACCGTAGAACACCGCGCCGTGGGACTCCCCACCGACGACGAGGTGCTCCTCGACGCGCCCGACGACCTCCTCGGACCGGCACTGGTCGCGGCCGGGCGGGGCGCGTACGCGGCCGCCGCCGAACTGCTGGCCGCCACTCGCGACAGAGCGCTGTGGGAGAGCCGCGACGGATACGCGCTGCGCCTCGCGGCCTTCGCGCGCTCGCGGCCGGAGTGGCTGGAGGCCTGGCACGCGGCCGCCCCGCAGGACCCGGACATGCTCCTGGTCCGCGCCCAGCTCGCGGTGGACCACGCCTGGCGGTCCCCGGCCCGGGCCGAGCTGCTGCGCGGGGTGAGCCCGCTGATCACCGCCGCCGCGCGGGCCGACGACCGCGACCCGGTGCCGTGGCGGATCGCACTGGACCACGCGCGCGGCTCACGCGCCGGCCACACCTACTTCGGCGAGCTCTGGGAGGCGGCCCTGCGCCGCGCCCCGCTCCACTACGGCTGCCATGTCGCGGCCCTGCGCTACCTCGCCTCCTCCTGGCACGGCTCCCACCGGGAGTGCCTCGACTTCGCCGACCGGGCCGCGCAGGACGCCCCGGCCGACTCCCTCGTCCAGGCGCTGCCGGCCCGTGCCGTCCTCGCCTACCTGAACGACGGCTGCGGTCCGGGCGTGCCGCCCGAACGGCTGGCCGCGGCGGCCGACCGGGCCATCGCGCTCTCCGCCCGCTTCCCGGCCGCCGACCTGTGGGCGGCCGCGATCCGCAACAAGCTGACGTACGTCCTGGTGCGCCTCGGCCGCTGGGAGGACGCCCTGGAGCAGCTGCGGCTGATCGGCCCGTACGCCACGTCCTACCCCTGGAGCCGGTTCTCGGAGGACCCGCTGGGCCGTTTCCTGGAGGTGCGCGACGAGGTGCGGCTGCGGACGGCCGCCCACGCTCGGAGCACCCGCACCGGACATCCACAGGGTGGGCACGCCGGACGCGTTCACTCCGACGACCACTAGGCTTTGGCGCCGTGACCGTCCGCCTTCCGCTCTTCCCCCTGAACTCGGTGCTGTTCCCGGGACTCGTGCTGCCGCTGAACGTCTTCGAGGAGCGCTACCGCGCCATGATGCGCGACCTCCTGAAGACCGCCGAGGAGGAACCGCGCCGTTTCGCCGTCGTGGCGATCCGCGACGGCCACGAGGTGGCCCAGAGCGCCCCCGGCATGCCGGACCCCACCTCGGTCCCCGAGCGCGGCCCCGCGGCGGGCTTCGGCCCCGACCCGGTCAAGGCCTTCCACGGCGTGGGCTGTGTGGCGGACGCGGCGACGATCCGGGAGCGGGCCGACGGCACGTTCGAGGTGCTGGCGACGGGTACGACGCGCGTACGGCTGCTCTCGGTGGACGCTTCGGGCCCGTTCCTGACCGCGGAGCTGGAGGAGCTCCCGGAGGAGCCGGGCGACGAGGCGGGGGCGCTGGCGGAGGGGGTGCTGCGGGCCTTCCGCCAGTACCAGAAGCGCCTCGCGGGCGCCCGCGAACGCTCCCTGTCCACCACGGCCGACCTGCCGGACCAGCCCTCGGTCGTCTCCTACCTGGTGGCGGCCGCGATGATGCTGGACACCCCGACGAAGCAGCGCCTCCTCCAGTCCCCCGACACCGCGTCCCGCCTGCGCGACGAGCTGAAACTCCTTCGCGCCGAGACCTCGATCATCCGTACGCTGCCGTCGCTCCCGGCGGCGGACCTGACACGCGGCCCCACGAGCCTGAACTGAGCGGAACAACGAGCGGAACAACGAGCGGAACGACATGGCGAAGAAGTCGAGGAAGCAACAGCAGCAGTCGGGCGGCACCCCCGCGACGGTGGCCCTCACGGCCGCGGGCGTCGAGTACACGATCCACGCCTACGACCACGACCCCTCCCACCCGTCCTACGGCGAGGAGGCCGCCGAGGCCATGGGCGTCTCCCCCGACCGCGTCTTCAAGACCCTCGTGGCGGACGTGGACGGCACCCTGACCGTGGCCGTGGTCCCGGTCGCCGGCCAGCTGGACCTCAAGGCCCTCGCCTCGGCGGTCCACGGCAAACGCGCCGCGATGGCCGACCCGGCCCTGGCAGAACGCACCACGGGCTACGTCCGGGGCGGCATCTCCCCCCTGGGCCAGCGCAAAAAGCTCCCCACAGTCCTGGACACCTCGGCCACGGCCCACCCCACGATCTGCATCTCGGCCGGCCGCCGCGGCCTGGAGGTCGAACTCTCCCCCACCGACCTCACCAACCTCACAAACGCAACCCTCGCCCCCATCGGACGCGCCTGACCCCTCGACGCCCCCGGCATCCTCGGTTAAGTACGAGGACATGTCGAAGAAAACCCGGAAACGAAGGTGGCGCATCAAGAAGGGCCGCTCGAACCACGGGCGACGCCCGGCATAGCTCTTCAGCCCGTCCGGCGTTTGAGGACGAGGGGTTGCCATCCCGAGCCCCCACCCACCCGCAGGCGGCTTCGCCGGGATTTTTAAGCCCAGTGTCTTATAAACAAAAACGAGCCCACGAGACCAGTTATATAATAGCGGATTGCGTG
>NZ_JAKEIP010000113.1 GCF_021474425.1 Streptomyces muensis
CCCGTCGTCCACGCGCCCACGCCCAGCGACGAACCCCTCGGCGTCCCCGCGCTGCTCATCGCCTCCTTCCCCCTCGACACCACCCGCCGCCACGCCGCCCCCGGCCCGCTCACCGACTTCCTCGTGCAGCGCGCGGCGGACGCCTACGCCGAGCTCCTCGCCGACTGGCGTCCGGTGAGCGAGGGCGTCATCGGTCTGGTGCCCGGCCCGCTCGGCAAGGGCGAGCTGGACGGCGCCCTGCGCCAGGCCGTGCTGGAGCGGCTGCCGCGGACCTCCTTCCTGCCGCCTGCCGCGGAGGCCCACGAGTTCCCGCGCGAGCACGAGCACGAGCCCGAGCTGCCCGAGTCGCTCCGGCCCCGTGACGCGGAGATCGTCGAGGGCGCCGGTGCCGACACCGTGCGCGTGCTGGCCGAGGTGCTGCCCACGCTGCTGCCCGCCGGGCTCGAACGGCGCGTGGAGCTGCGGACGTTGGGCGTCGCGCGCGTGCCGCTCACCGACGCGATCGACCGTCTCGCCGGGCTGGAGAAGGCGCCCGGCTGGTGGCGGCGGCTGTACGACAGCCTCGCCGGGGTCGACCCGGACCGGCTGTCCGGGCTGCCGGTGCCGTTGGCCGACGGGCGCACCACCATCGGGCCGCGGCAGGTGCTGCTCCCGACCTCCGACGGCGCCCCCGTCGACCCCGAGATCCTCACCCGGCTCGGCCTCAAGGTCGCCCACCCGGACGCCGCGCACCCGCTCCTGGAGAAGCTCGGCGCCCTCCCGGCCACGCCCCGCGCGGTCCTCACCACGCCCCAGGTGCGGGCCGCCGTCGCCGCCTCCCTGGACGACGACGGTGGTGTCAGCTGGGAGGAGGACGCGCCGGACGCCGAGGAGCTGGCCGACACCGTGCTCGCGCTGGTACGGGATGCCGGCCTGGATCCCGGTGACGAGCCGTGGCTCGGTGCGCTCGCGCTGCCCGACGAGGAGGGTGAGCTGGCGCCGGCCGGTGAGCTGGTCCTGCCAGGCAGCGCGTTCGCCCAGGTCATGCGCGAGGACGAACTCGCCACCGTCGACGCCGAGCTGGCCGACAAGTGGGGCGAGCAGCCGCTGGCCGCCTGCGGTGTCCTCGCCAACTTCGCCCTGGTCCGGGCCACGGACGTCGTTCTCGACCCGGATGAACTGGAGCCCCGTGAAGGGGACTTCGCCGAGCCCGACGACGCCGGTCTGCTGGACGCCGTCGACGTCTGGTGCGAGGACATCCTCGACCGCTTCCCGGACACCCCCGTACCGCCGGTCGCCACCGAGCTCATCGCCGTACGCGATCTGGACCTCGTGGACGAGGACAAGTGGCCGCAGGCTCTCGCCCTGCTCGCCCAGCCGCCCCTGCGGGACGCGCTGACCCAGCAGGTGCGGATCCTGCTGCCCGACGGCACGCACGAGGTCGTACGGCCGTACACGGCCTGGTGGCTGCGGGGCAACCCGGTGCTGGACGGCCGCCGCCCGGCCGGGCTCCTCGCCTCCGGCGGCGACCCGCTGCTGCACGGCCTGTACGACGAGGCCGACGCCACCGGCTTCGACGACGAGCAGGTGCTGCGGGCCCTCGGTGTGCGCACCTCCGTCGCCGCGCTGCTCGACGAGCCGGGCGGCGCCGCCGAGCTGCTGGACCGCCTCGCCGACCCCGACCGCCCCGTCACCGCTGCCCAACTGCACGCCCTGTACGGCTTCCTGGCCGACCTGGACCCCGAGCAGGTGACCCTGCCGGACGAGCTGCGGGCCGTCATCGACGGACGGGTCGAGGTGGTGGACGCGGCCGACGCGGTGGTCGTCGACTCGCCCGACCTGCTCCCCTTCACCGAGGGCGTGCCCCTGCTCCCGGTACGGCCGGCCCGTGCCGCGGAACTGGCCGAACTGTTCCAGGTGCGGCGGCTGAGCGAGTCCGTCACCGGGGAGGTGACCAGCGAGGGCACCGAGCACGACGTACCGGAGTCGGTGCGGGTGCTGCTGGGGGCGCGGACTCCGGAGTCGTACGTCGAGCACGAGGAGCTCGTCGTGGACGGCGTCGAGATCGACTGGCGGCTGACCGACGACGGCGTGCTGCACGCGGCGACCCTGGAGGGCGTCGCCGCCGGGCTCGCCTGGGCGGCGGGGCAGTGGCCACGGCGGTTCGAGGTGGCGGCGCTGCTGGAGGACCCGTCGCGGACGGCGGAGCTGGCGCGGGACCGCTGGTTCGACTGACGATCCCGTGAACCGTCAGTCCGCCTCGGGCTCCAGGAAGTAGTCGTACGTCTCCAGGTCGAGCGTGATCCCGGTCAGCTGCCGGACACGCTCGGCGTGCTCGCGCGTCAGCGGATACACGTCGGCCAGCTGTTCCGGCTCCATCCCCAGGAGTTCGCCGAAGGCTTCCGCGCCGACCGCGGTGACATCCGTGATCGAGTCGGGCCGTTCCTCGTCCTTGCGATAGCGGACGAGTGGGAGTCGGAGTCCCATGACTTCACCTACCTGAACAGCGATCTTGAAATTTCCCGCACAAATTTCTCACGAGACGTACAACCATTCGCATGCGCCACGAATCTGATCACGTGGGTCAACAGACCCGCTGACCACTTGGGTCCCGTTTCGCCCCACGAGCCGCCGGGTGCGGCAGGCGGCGACGGACCCCCTCCACGTGGGGAACACACACATGCGCATGCGTGCCACCCTCGGCGTCGTCACCGGCGCCCTGGCCCTTTCCGCTCTTGCCGTGCCGGCCGCGCAGGCCGACGAGGTCGAGGGCGACACGACGATCTCGAACGTCGTGGTGAACGGTGGCAAGGCGGCCGTCGTCGGCGCGACCGCGAAGAAGACCATCACCGTGTCCTTCACCGTCAAGGACAACTCGGGCGTCTCCTGGGCCCAGGCGATCCTGTACCGCGGTGCGAGCATCGAGGACCCCGACTCCGGCGCCGTCGCCAACAGCAGCGACGGCCGCGCCAGCTGCACGCGGGTCAACGCCACGACGTCGAACTGCAAGTCCACCTACGACCTCCGCCCCGGCTACAACCTGGTCAACAGCGTGGCCGGCGGCTGGAAGGTCTGGGCGGTCGCGGTGGGCAAGGACGCCGACTACGTCCAGAAGAACAACATCAAGAGCTTCAACGTGCAGCGCCTGTCCAAGCTCACGGTCAACGCCTCCCCGGAGCCCGTGAAGAAGGGCAAGACCATCACGGTCACCGGCAAGCTGACCCGCGCCAACTGGGACCGCGGCACGTACAACGGCTACTCCACCCAGCCGGTGAAGCTCCAGTTCCGCAAGAAGAACAGCAGCACCTACACCACGGTCAAGACCATCAAGACGTCCTCGACGGGCGACCTGAAGACCACGGTCAAGGCCACCCAGGACGGCTACTTCCGCTACTCCTTCGCGGGCACCTCGACCACCCCGGCGGTCAACGCCGCGGGTGACTTCGTCGACGTGAAGTAGTCGCCGCAGCCGCAGCCGCAGGAAAGAGACAGAGCGCGCGTCACGAACTCCCTGCCACACAAGGGAGTTCGTGACGAAGCTCACGAAGATTCCGCACGCGCCGCACAACCGGCAACGCCGGGCGCCTATCTGATCACATGGACCAACAGGTCCCACGATCACCCGGGCCCCGATGTGACCGGCAGTGCAGGGAACGACGACCAGCGGGGCCCCCTTTCCGTACCAGGGGAACGCATGCGCATCAGAGCCACCGTGGCCGCCGTCTCCGGCGCCCTGGCCCTCTCCGCCCTCGCCGTGCCGGCCGCCCAGGCCGACGACACCGCCGCCTCCTACCGCGCGGACGTCGCCAAGGTCCGCCAGGCCGCGCTCGCCGCGTCCGACCGGGCCCCGGCCGCGGAGGACAAGCCGTACGCCCTGAACGTCTCCTTCTCCAACTTCAAGATCGCCAAGGCGGTCAAGGTCGGCACGACCAACCACGTCGCCACCACGGTGACGTACACGCTGACCCACGGCGCCGACGTCAAGATCAACGCCGCCGACTTCGTCACCGACCCCCTCATCTACCGGGGTTCCGCCACCGCGCCGGACAACATGCTCTACGGCAACAAGCCGGCCAAGTGCACCGCGACCTCGGCGACCACCGCCAACTGCAAGGGCACCATCGACGTCTACCCGGGCTCCCACGAGCTGATCAACACCGACGCCGGGACCTGGCGGGCCGCCGCCGAGGCCACCGCCTTCAACGGCCAGGACCCCGACGCGGAGGTCTTCGACATCACCAAGGTCGGCTACAAGGGCCAGAGCGGCCTCGGCACCACGCTGATGCAGCGCTTCTCCAAGCTGACCGTCAACGCCTCCCCGGAGCCGGTGAAGAAGGGCAAGACCATCACCGTCACCGGCAAGCTCTCCCGCGCCAACTGGGAACGCGGCACGTACAACGGCTATGTCCAGCAGCCGGTGAAGCTCCAGTTCCGTAAGAAGAACAGCAACACCTACACCACCGTCAAGACCATCAAGACCAACGCCACGGGCGACCTCAAGACCACGGTCAAGGCCACCCAGGACGGCTACTTCCGCTACACCTTCGCGGGCACGACGACGACCCCGGCGGCCACGGCGGCGGGCGACTTCGTGGACGTCCAGTAGAGCAACGCCCTTTTAGGGGCGCGAGGCTGTATCGATATGCGGCTCCGCCGCGTGGGCGCGACCAGCCACAGCGGACCGGCAGAGACCCACGGCGCTCACCGGCCAAAGCCCAGCGCAGCGGCTACGCGGGAACGCGGCGGTCGACCCATCTCCACATGAGCTCAAGGGCGACCGCCGCCACCCCCGCTATCCCCACCGCGACCCATGGCATCGTCACCCCGACGAGCCGCAGCGCGAAGAACTCCTGCAGCCACGGCACCACCAGCACCAGCAGGAACCCGAACCCCATCGCGGCCACCAGGGCGATCCGCCACCAGGTGTACGGGCGGGCGATGATGGCCAGCACCCACATCGAGATCAGGAACAGCGTCAGCGTGGCGACGCTGGTCTCCGCGTCCAGCGCGCCCTCGCCCGTGTAGTAGTGCCGGGCGATCAGATACGTCACGAACGTCGCCACGGCCGCCACGAGACCGCCCGGGATCGCGTACCGCATGACCCGCCGTACGAAGTGCGGTTTCGCGCGCTCCTTGTTGGGGGCGAGGGCCAGGAAGAAGGCCGGGACGCCGATGGTGAGGGTGGAGAGCAGGGTCAGATGGCGCGGCAGGAAGGGGTACTCCACCTGCCAGAACACCACCATCAGCGCCAGCAGCACCGAGTAGACCGTCTTGACGAGGAACAGGGTCGCGACCCGCGTGATGTTGCCGATCACCCGCCGCCCCTCCGCGACCACCGACGGCAGCGTCGCGAAGCTGTTGTTGAGCAGCACGATCTGCGCGACCGCGCGGGTCGCCTCCGAGCCCGAGCCCATCGCCACGCCGATGTCGGCGTCCTTGAGGGCGAGGACGTCGTTCACACCGTCGCCGGTCATGGCCACGGTGTGCCCGTGGGACTGGAGGGCGCCGACCATGTCCCGCTTCTGCTGCGGGGTGACCCGCCCGAACACCGTGCCGTCGTCGAGGGCCGTCGCCATCCCGTCCCGGTCCTGCGGGATCCGGCGCGCGTCGACCGTCGTACCGGTCAGCCCGAGCTTGGTCGCGACCGCGCCCACCGACACCGCGTTGTCCCCGGAGATCACCTTGGCGCGGACGTTCTGCTCGGCGAAGTAGCGCAGGGTGTCGGCGGCGTCGGGCCGCAGCCGTTGTTCCAGTACGACGAGGGCGGCGGGCTTGGCGTCCCGTGCCACGTCGGGATCGTCGAGGTCGCGGCCGGCGCGGGCGAGCAGCAGGACGCGCAGTCCCTGTTCGTTCAGCCGATCGGTTTCGGCCAGGGCCGGGTCCTCGTCGGGCAGCAGCACGTCGGGGGCGCCCAGCAGCCAGGTGCCGACCTCGCCGTCGCCCTCGCTGAAGGTGGCGCCGCTGTACTTGCGGGCGGAGGAGAAGGGCAGGGACTCGGTGCAGCGCCAGTCCTCGGCATCGGGGTAGGCGTCGATGATGGCCTTCAGGGAGGCGTTCGGGCGGGGGTCGGACTCGCCCAGGGCGCCGAGCACCTTGCGTACGTAGTCCTCGTCGCTGCCGTTCAGGGGTCGCAGCTCGGTGACGTCCATGCCGCCCTCGGTGAGCGTGCCGGTCTTGTCGAGGCAGACGGTGTCGACGCGGGCGAGGCCCTCGATGGCGGGGAGTTCCTGCACCAGGCACTGCTGGCGGCCGAGTCGGATGACGCCGATGGCGAAGGCGACGGAGGTGAGGAGCACTAGGCCCTCGGGGACCATGGGCACGATGCCGCCGACGGTCCGGGCGATCGAGTCGTCGAGCTCGTTGTCCTTGGCGACCAGCTGGGTGATGATCAGGCCCGTCGCGGCCGGGATCATCATCCACGTCACGTACTTGAGGATCGTGGAGATGCCGGAGCGCAGCTCGGAGTGGACGAGGGTGAAGCGGGAGGCCTCCTCGGCGAGCTGGGCGGCGTAGGCCTCGCGGCCGACCTTGGTGGCCTGGAAGGCGCCGCCGCCCGCGACGACGAAACTGCCGGAGAGGACCTGGTCGCCGGGCCGTTTGACGACCGGATCGGCCTCCCCGGTGAGCAGCGACTCGTCGATCTCCAGCCCGTCGGCCTCGACGCACACGCCGTCCACGACGGCCTTGTCCCCCGGCCCGATCTCTATCAGGTCGTCCAGCACGATCTCGGACGTACTGACCTCGGCGGCGACCCCGTCCCGCCGCACCGTGGGCCGGGCCTCGCCGATCACCGCGAGCGAGTCGAGGGTCTTCTTCGCCCGCCACTCCTGGATGATCCCGATACCGGTGTTGGCGAGGATCACGAACCCGAACAGGCTGTCCTGGATCGGCGCGACGAACAGCATGATCACCCAGAGCACACCGATGATCGCGTTGAACCGGGTGAACACGTTGGCGCGGACGATGTCCGCCATCGACCGGCTGCTGCGCACCGGCACGTCGTTGACCCGCCCTTGCGCGACCCGCTCGGCCACCTCGGCGGCGGTCAGCCCGCCCGTCGCCACCGGGGCGGCGGGGTGCACGGGGTTGTCCACTTCGGTGCCCGCGTCGGCATGCGTCATGCATTCGACGGTACGTGCGGATTTACGGCTTCACCCGCCGAGTGCACGGAAGTTCCGACCTGGGGAGGACGGGCGTCGTACCGGGGTTGTACGGAGGCCCTAGTCGGTGGACGGTGCCGGTGACTGCTCGGTTTCCGGCTTCGCCGCCGAGTCCGAGTCCGAGTCCGAGTCCGAGTCCGTCTCCGCCGCTGCCCTCTTGAGCGCGGCGTCGCGTCGGCGGACGTACCAGATGCCGATGATTCCCAGCCCGCCGCCGGCCAGACAGGTCCACACCCACCAGGTGAGGTCGCGGTCGTCGAACCAGCCGTAGAAGGGGAGCTGGACGACGAAGAGGACGAACCACAGGATCGTGCCGCCGGTGATGGTGGCGACCACGGGGCCCTCCAGGGGCTCCGGCGCCTCGTGCTTGGGGGTCCACTTCGCCATGGGGGACAGCTTACGAGGCGATCGGATCCAGGTACGAAGCGATCGGATCCACGCGGATCTACGCGCGGAGATCGTCGTTCTCGGCTCTATATGTTCATACTGAAACGGTTTATGCCTGACCACTTCTCTTCGTAGGAACAGCCAAAAGCATGCCCGCATACGGCGCACTCGACCGCTACTTCAAGATCTCGGAGCGGGGCAGCAGCCTGCCCCGGGAAATCCGCGGCGGTTTCGCCACCTTCTTCGCGATGGCCTACATCATCGTGCTGAACCCGATCATCCTCGGCAGCGCGAAGGACATGTACGGCCATCAGCTGGACAACGGACAGCTGGTGACGGCGACGGCCGTGACAGCGGCGTTCACCACGCTCCTCATGGGCGTCATCGGCAACGTGCCGATCGCGCTCGCCGCCGGACTCGGTGTGAACTCGGTCGTCGCGCTCCAGCTGGCGCCCCGGATGTCGTGGCCGGACGCCATGGGCATGGTGGTTCTGGCCGGCTTCGTGGTCATGCTGCTCGTCGCCACCGGGCTGCGCGAGCGGGTCATGAACGCCGTGCCCTACAGCCTGCGCAAGGCCATCTCCATCGGTATCGGCCTGTTCATCATGCTGATCGGCCTCGTCGACTCCGGCTTCGTCTCCCGCATCCCGGACGTCGCCCAGACGACCGTGCCCCTCCAGCTCGGCGGCGACGGTCACCTCAACGGCTGGCCGGTGCTGGTCTTCGTCCTCGGCGGGCTGCTCACCCTCGCGCTCATCGTCCGCAAGGTCTCCGGCGCGATCCTGATCTCGATCGTCGCCATGACCGTGCTCGCGGTGATCATCGAGGCCGTCGCGAACGTGCCGTCCTGGGGCCTGACGACCCCGAAGTGGCCCGGCAACCCCGTCGCCAGTCCCGACTTCGGTCTGCTCGGCCAGGTCAGCCTCTTCGGCGGCTTCGACAAGGTCGGCGCGCTGACCGGCACCCTCTTCGTCTTCACCGTCCTGCTGTCCTGCTTCTTCGACGCCATGGGCACGATCATGGGCGTCAGTGACGAGGCCAAGCTGACCGACGCCCAGGGGCAGATGCCGGGCATCAACAAGGTGCTGTTCGTGGACGGCCTCGCCGTGGCCACGGGCGGCGCCAGCTCCTCCTCGGCCACCACCGCCTTCGTGGAGTCCACGGCCGGCGTCGGCGAGGGCGCACGTACCGGGTTCGCGAACGTCGTCACCGGCGCGCTGTTCGGTGTGGCGCTGTTCCTGACGCCGGTCGCCACGATGGTCCCGTCCCAGGCGGCGACCCCGGCGCTGCTCGCGGTCGGCTTCCTGATCATGGCGAACTCCGTCAAGGAGATCGACTGGGCCGACTACACGGTCGCGATCCCGGCCTTCGTGACGATGCTGATGATGCCGTTCACCTACTCGATCACCAACGGCATCGGCATGGGCTTCATCACCTTCGCGGTGCTGCGCCTGGCCGCCGGGCGCGGGCGTGAGGTGCCGGTGGCGATGTACGTCGTGGCGGCGGTGTTCGGCTTCTACTACCTGATGCCGGCGCTGGGGCTGACGTAGCGCCCCACCGGCTCAGGTGCGGCCGTAGAACTTCTCGGTCTCCTCGACCGCGGACTGGAACCGCTCGTCGAAGTCATCGCGGATGAGCGTCCGGACAACATAGTCCTGGACGCTCATTCCTCTTTTCGCCGCATGCTCCTTGAGTCGTTCGAGCAGCTCGTGGTCTATCCGCAGGCTGAGCACGCTGGTCCCCATGGACACGAGGGTCGCGGTACCCGCAGGTCCGGCGTGTCACGTTCCGCCACCGGATCACCCGGACGAGTGACAACATTCCCAGTGGTCTTTAGTCAGGGTAATGAGTTACTCTAAAGAACATGTCGGACCTTACCCATGGCGACGACGTTGCCGCCGTGAACTCCCTGCGCTCCGCCGTGATGCGACTGTCGCGTCGGCTCAAGCACCAGCGGGTCGACGAGTCGCTGAGCCCCACCGAGATGTCGGTGCTGGGCACCCTCTCCCTGTGCGGCAAGGCCACCCCCGGTGAGCTCGCCCGCAAGGAACACGTCCAGCCGCCGTCGATGACCCGCATCGTCGCCCTGCTGGAGTCCAAGGGGCTGGTCCGGCTGGAGCCGCATCCCGAGGACCGGCGCCAGAAGGTCGTCACGAAGACGGAGCAGGCCGAGGCGATGCTCGAGGAGAGCCGCCGCAAGCGCAACGCCTTCCTGGCCACCCTGGTCGAGGGCCTGGACGAGGACGAGTGGGCCAAACTGCGCGCCGCCGCCCCCGTGCTGGAGAAGCTCGCACATCTGTAAGCAGTCACCACAAGGAGGCGAACACTCTTGAGTTCGGGACCCGGAGCAGCTTCCGCACCCGCACCGACCACCCCTACCACCGCCGGCCCCCGCAAGTCCTCGATGTTCAGCTCGCTGAAGGTCAGGAACTACCGCCTCTTCTTCCTCGGCCAGGTCGTCTCCAACACCGGCACCTGGATGCAGCGCATCGCCCAGGACTGGCTGGTGCTCAGCCTCACCGGCTCCGCCACCGCCGTCGGCATCACCACGGCCCTGCAGTTCCTGCCGATGCTGCTCTTCGGCCTCTACGGCGGCGTCCTCGTCGACCGGCTGCCCAAGCGCCGCACCCTGCTGTTCACCCAGTCCTCGATGGCCCTCACCGGCATCGCGCTGGCCGTCCTCACCCTCACCGGTCATGTCGAGGTCTGGCACGTCTACCTGGCCGCCTTCGCGGTCGGCCTCGCCACGGTCGTCGACAACCCGGCCCGCCAGTCCTTCGTCAGCGAGATGGTCGGCCCGGACCAGCTCCAGAACGCGGTCAGTCTGAACTCCGCGAACTTCCAGTCGGCCCGGCTCATCGGCCCCGCCGTGGCCGGCCTGTTGATCACCGGCGTCGGCACGGGCTGGGCGTTCCTCGCCAACGGCCTGTCCTTTGTCGCGCCCGTCACCGGGCTGCTGCTGATGCGGTCGCGTGAGCTGTACGCCGTCCAGCGGGCGCCGCGCGGCAAGGGGCAGCTGCGGGAGGGCCTGCGCTATGTCGCCGGGCGCCCGGAGCTGATCTGGACGATCGTGCTGGCCGGGTTCGTCAGCACCTTCGGCTTCAACTTCCCCGTCTACCTCTCCGCCTTCGCCGACGACGTCTTCCACGCCGGCGCCGGCTCCTACAGCCTCTTCAACACCCTGATGGCGGTCGGCTCCCTGGCGGGCGCCCTGCTCGCGGCCCGGCGCGGTACGGCCCGGATGCGGGTGCTGGTCGTGGGCGCGGTGGCCTTCGGCACGATGGAGATCGTCGCCGCCTTCGCCCCCTCGCTGTGGCTGTTCGCCCTGCTCATGGCCCCGATCGGCATGTTCGGCATGACGGTGAACGTCACCGCCAACAGCAGCATCCAGATGTCCACCGACCCGAGCATGCGGGGCCGTGTGATGGCCCTGTACATGATGATCTTCATGGGCGGCGCCCCGCTGGGCGCGCCGATCGCGGGCTGGATCACGGACGCGTACGGCGTCCGGGCGGGCCTGGCGGTGGGCGGCGCGATCACGGCCGCCGCCGCCGTGACCATCGCCCTGGTGCTGGCCCGCGTCGGCGGACTGCGGCTGTCGGTGGGCTGGAACCAAGGGCATCCGCACGCCCGGTTCGTGCCCCGGGAGCGGCGGGAGGAGGAGCTGGCGACGGTGGCGTAGGAAGGCGCGTGAGGGGGTGGTGGCTAGACCCTGCGTGCCAGCACCTGCCCCGGCCAGTCGTCCTTCCCCCGGTAGGTCTCCGTACGGACGAAGCCGTTGCTCTCGTAGTAGCGGACCAGCTTGCCGTCGGCGCCCGCGTAGCAGTCCACGCGGAGCAGGGAGACCCCTGCTCGGCGGGTCTCCTCGGCCGCGTGGTCGAGGAGGGCGCTGCCCGCGCCGTGGCCCTTGAAGCGGCGGTCGGAGGCGAGCCAGTGGATGTAGCGCTCGGGCTCGCCGGGCGGCGGGAGGTGGGCGAGGGAGGCGCCGGGGGAGTCGGTCAGGGTGAGGGTGGCGGCGGGGACGCCGCCGATCTCGGCGATGAAGACGCTGCCCTCGGCCATGTGGCGGGTCACCGACTCCACCGTCCCGGGGTTCTCCGACAGCGGCTTCGTCCCCCACTGTCCCGTCCGCCCCTGCCCGACCAGCCACTCCACACAGCTGTCGAGCATGCCGAGTATCGCGGGGATGTCGTCGCGTCCGCCGTCCCTGATGGTGATCTCCATCCCGACATGGTGCCAGGCTGGATGCCATGAGACTCTTCGCCGCCGTACTGCCGCCCGACGACGTGGCCGATGAACTGGCCGCCGAGGTGGCCCAGTTGAAGACGCTGCCCGGCGCGGACGGGCTGCGCTGGACCGGCCGGCCCGGCTGGCACTTCACCCTCGCCTTCTACGGCGAGGTCGACGACGACCTTGTCCCGGATCTGTCGGCGCGGCTGGAGCGGGCCGCGCATCGCACCGACTCCTTCCCGCTCGCCCTGCGCGGAGGCGGCCAGTTCGGGCACGGCAGGGCGCTGTGGACTGGGGCGGAGGGGGACCTGGCGACGCTGCGGCTGCTGGCGGACCGCAGTGAGGCCGCGGGGCGCAAGGCCGGAGTGGAGATGGGGGAGCACCGGCGGTACAAGGCCCACCTCACGGTGGCGCGGAGCCGGTCGGCGGTGGACGTACGGCCGTATGTCCAGACTCTCGGGGAGTTCACCGGCCGGACCTGGACCGTGGGCGAGCTGACGCTGGTGCGCAGCAACCTGCCGAAGTCCGGGGTGGCGGGCGAGCAGCCCCGCTACGAGGCGGTCGCCCGCTGGCCGCTGGAGGGCGCCGGTTAGGCTCGGTCCCGTGGACCCGAAAACCCGGAACCGGATCATGGCCGGTGCGCTCGTGCTGATGTTCGTCCTGGTCGCGGTGGCGGCGGCGCTCGGACAGTAGGCCCCCGTCGGCCCCTGCCCTCACCCACCCCGGTTCAGGCGAGCTCGATCAGCCCCAGCCGGACGGCCTCGCTGACCGTCGCCGCCCGGTTCTCCGTGCCGAGCTTGCGGTAGATCCGTACGAGGTGGGTCTTGACCGTCGCCTCGGCCAGGAACAGCGCGCTCGCGATGGCCCGGTTGCTGTGCCCCTCGGCGAGCAGCCGTACGACCTCGGTCTCCCGCTCGCTGAGCACCGGCCCGGGGCGCTCGACCGCGTGTCCGACGACCCCGGCGGCGGCCTCCGGCGCCAGGGCCATGCCCCCGGCCGCAGCGGCGCGCACCGCGCGGAACAGTTCCTCGGGAGGGCCCGCCTTGAGGACATACCCGAGGGCGCCGGCCTCGACGGCCCGCAGGACGTCGGCGGTGCGGCCGTAGCTGGTGAGCATCACGACCCGTACGCCCGTGGTGCCCGCCAGGATCCGGCGGGTGGCCACGATGCCGTCGACTCCGTCGGGGGACCGGCCCGAGTCGGTGAGCCGGAGGTCCATGAGAACGACGTCGGGCCGCAGCCGCGCCGCCAGGCCGACGGCGTCGCTCCCGTCGCCGGTCTCACCGACGACCTCGAAGCCGGGTTCGCCTTCGAGCAGGGCGCGCAGGCCGGCTCGTACGACGGTGTGGTCGTCCACGATCATGATGCGCAGTGGCGCGGAGTCGGTGCCGGTCATCGAGGGCCGACCAGTGCCGGCCGGAGGTCCATGAGGGCGACGTCGGGCCGCGGACGCGCTGCCAGGGCGACGACCTCGAAAGCGGGTTCGCCTTCGAGCAGGGCGCGCAGGCCAGCTCGTACGACGGTGTGGTCGTCCACGATCATGATGCGCAGTGGTGGGGCGTCGGTGCTGGTCATCGGGTGCCGACCAGTACGCGGTCCGATACGCGGTCCGAGGTCGGCAGCGCCGCTCGGACGCGGGTGCCGTGGCCGGGGGCGGAGTCGATGGTGAGGGTGCCGCCGAGGGCCTCCAGCCGGTCGCGTACCCCGGTGAGTCCGAAGCCGCGGCCCGGGCACGTCGACGGGGCGGCGGACCGTACGACGGTCGGGTCGAAGCCCACTCCGTCGTCGCGGACCTCGACGGCCGCCGTCGCCTCGTCGCCGTGCCGGAGCGTGACGTGCACGTGCGTGGCCCGCGCGTGTTCGCAGGCGTTGGCGAGGAGGTTCTGGGTGACCCGCAGCAGGGCCACCGCCTGCTCCAGGGGAGGGTCGACGGGCGGGTTCTCGGCGCTGAAGGAGATCCTGGGCGCCCCGGCGGCGGCACCCGCACGGGCGGTCAGCTCGTGCAGGGCCGCCTCCAGGCCGTCCCGGGCGAGGACGGGCGGGGTGAGGTCGTCGATGATGCCGCGGGTCTGGGCGAGATGCTCGCCGAGCGCGTCGGTGACCGCCCGCAGCTGCCGCCGGGCCGCGTCCGGACGGCGGTCCCAGTCCCGCTCGGCCGCCTGGAGGAGCATGCGGCTGCCCGCGAGTTCCTGGGCGAGCGTGTCGTGCAGGTCCCGTGCGATGCGGGCCCGTTCGGCGAGCCGCCCGGCCTCCCGCTGCCGGCGCGCCAACTCACCCCGGGTCTCGGCCAGTTCGCGGGCCAGCCGCTGCTGGGTGCGGTAGAGGACGGCCGTCGCCAGAACGGCGGCGAGCGGCGGCGCCAGCACATCGGGGTCGGGGCCGCCGCCGACCCGGACGAGCACGGCCACCAGCAGCGCCGTGACGACGCCGAGCGCCACACCCCGCACCGCGCGAGTGGGCATCCGCAGGGCCAGCACGGCGAACGGGACGGCCAGCCAGGCGTACCCGAAGGCGAGCGGGGCCGGGACGGCCCAGGCGATCCAGGTCCACAGCAGCAGAAGCAGACCGAGCCACACCGGCCGGCCGCGGCTGCCCAGCCGCTCCCACCGGGCCGCTCCGGCGGCGTACAGCAGGGCCAGCGCGGCGGTGGGCGGCGCGACGGACCAGCACAGTTCGTCGTTCAGCTGGACGAGCCGTACGAGGGTGCCGGCGACGGCGACGAGGAACACCAGGTGCGGGAGGTGCTCCATCGGCATACGGGGCCGGCGTACGGCGGGAAGGGTGGCGGGCACGACGGTGGCTCCCTGGACGGCCGACGGGGATTCGGCGATGCCGTCCGGAGTGTAGAGCGATGCCCGTGTGACTGGGGTAAAGCGCTTCCCGTGTGACCGGGAAGCGGTGTCACCGCCCTGGGTGCAGTCCGAGCCACCCCGGTGACGGGTCGCCCTTCACCTCGCCGAAGTACAGCGCGAAGGTCTGCTTCAGCCGCTCGATCGCGGCCCGGTCCTCCATGAAGCGCGGGAAGCCGTCGACATGGGCGTTCGGGAACTTCCACACCGGTTCGAGGCCGGCGGCCGGGGTGACGTCCGTGCGTACCGACCAGCCGTTGAAGCTGGCCTTCTGGCGCTCCTCGGACAGCATCCAGCTCAGGTACAGCTTGGCCGCCGCCGGATGCGCCGCCTGCTTCAGGATCGCGGCCCGCTGGCCCCACGCCATGAAGGGGTGGTCCCCCTCCGGCACAACGAACTTCATCGGGCCGGACGTGGCGACCGGGTTGCCCGCGGTGCCGACCCCGATGGTCTTCGTGCCGCCGCCCACCGCCTCGCCCGGCGTGTTCGTGCCCCGGCCGAACCGCGGCTGCTGCGCGGCGAACTTCGCGACCCAGTCCCAGCCGTACTTCTGCTGGTAGAGGTGGTAGAGGTACAGCACCGCGTCGTCGTCGTGCGGGTAGGCGGAGGCGATGGCGCCCTTCCAGCGCGGGTCGACCAGGTCCAGCGCGTTCCTCGGGGCGTCGGCGTCGGCCGCCTTGACGTCGTAGAGGAAGCTGAAGCCGATGACCATCAGAGCCGTCCACGCGCCGTCGGGGTCCTTGAACCCCTTGTGGACCTTGGAGAACCCGGCGGGCTTGTAGGGCAGGAGCCGGCCCTCGCGCTTCCAGCGGGTGAAGTCCTGCAGCGTCTGGAGCTGGACGACGTCGGGGACCAGGGTGTCGGTCGCGAGCTGGTTGTCGACCCGGACGTCGTGGTACTTGCTGTAGTCCACCACGGCGGTGAGCTGGACCTTCGGGAAGCGGGCGGCCCACGCGGCCCGGGTCCCGGCCGCCTGGCCGTCGACGTCCCCGCCCTGGTAGAGGACCAGCTTGCCGCCCTCGGCGACGGCGGCCGCGTACAGCTCGTCGAGCGAGCGGGTCTCCTCGCGGACGCGGCGGCCCGACGAGGAGGCGTTGGCGGAGAGGCCGTTCGCGGACAGGGCGGTGGCCGGCACTCCGGTCGCCGAGACCGCGGCGGCACCGCCGAGCGCGACACCGGCCCCCGTGGCGAGCAGCCGGCGCCTGCTGAAGTCCCTGGACATGGGGGTCCTCCAAACTTGTGCGCCGCCACGTCCGTTACGCGGCGGCGCGGCAAGTCTGCCGACGGCAGGCGTCGCTCCGCGTCGTCCACCCGCTGTCTTCCTGTTCAACCGTTCGATGGAACGGCGTCCCGGGAAGCGGGCGTCACCAGGCGAAGGCCTCCGGGGACGGTCCCGGGCCCGGGAAGATCTCGTCCAGCCCCGCCAGCAGCTCCTCGCCGAGCTCCAACTCGGCTGCTCGCAGGGCGGATTCGAGCTGCTCCGCCGTGCGCGGGCCGACGATCGGGCCGGTCACGCCGGGACGGGTGAGCAGCCAGGCCAGGGCGGCCTCGCCGGGCTCCAGACCGTGCTTGTCGAGCAGGTCCTCGTACGCCTGGATCTGCGTGCGGACGGCCGGGTCCGCGAGGGAGTCGGCGGCCCGTCCGGAGGCGCGGCGGCCGCCCTCCGCCTGCTTCTTGAGGACCCCGCCCAGCAGTCCGCCGTGCAGCGGCGACCACGGGATGACACCGAGGCCGTACTCCTGCGCGGCTGGGATGACCTCCATCTCGGCGCGGCGCTCGGCGAGGTTGTAGAGGCACTGCTCGCTGACCAGGCCGATGGTGCCGCCGCGCCGGGCGGCGATCTCGTTCGCCTGGGCGATCTTGTACCCGGGGAAGTTGCTGGACCCCACGTACAGGATCTTGCCCTGCTGGACCAGCACGTCGACGGCCTGCCAGATCTCCTCGAAGGGAGTGGCGCGGTCGATGTGGTGGAACTGGTAGACGTCGATGTAGTCGGTCTTCAGCCGCTTGAGCGAGGCGTCGACGGCCCGCCGGATGTTCACGGCCGACAGCTTGTCGTGGTTGGGCCACGCCGCGCCGTCCGCGCCCATGTTGCCGTAGACCTTGGTGGCGAGGACGACCTTGTCGCGCCGCTCGCCGCCCTTCGCGAACCAGTTGCCGATGATGCTTTCGGTACGGCCCTTGTTCTCGCCCCAGCCGTAGACGTTCGCCGTGTCGAAGAAGTTGATGCCCGCGTCCAGCGCCGCGTCCATGATCGCGTGGCTGTCGGCCTCGTCGGTCTGCGGACCGAAGTTCATGGTGCCGAGGACGAGTCGGCTGACCTTGAGTCCCGTGCGTCCGAGCTGCGTGTACTTCATGGTCCGCACGCTAGTCGCGTGGAGTGCGCTCTAGGCAAGGCGCTCTGGGCAAGTCGCTCTGAGTCAGGAGCTTGACACTAACTTGGGGTTAGTGCTCTCCTTTGGGAAGTTAGATCTTGAAGTTTCAATCTCCATCGACCATCTCCGGTTCCCTCTCCCCTTGTCTTCCAGAGGAGTGCACATCGTGACCCCCACCACGCCTGCCCGGAGGGCACTCGTCGCCGTCCTGGCCTCCGCCACCCTGCTCGGCGCCGCCGCCGTGCCCGCCGTCGCGGCACCGCCGGCCGCCTCCGCCACCCACGCCGGGCACGGCTCCGCCGCCCGCCTCGACCATCAGAAGGCCGTCGCCGTCCGTGTCCTCAAGGGCGTGTTCGAGCAGGGCGACACCGAGGTCGTCGACCGTCACGTTCGCCCGGACTACATCCAGCACAACCCGCTGGCCCCGGACGGCGCGGAGACGCTGAAGAACCTCGGTGTCTCGATCCACCAGCAGTTCCCGGACTTCCGGTACGACATCAAGCGGGTCGTCTCCGAGGGCGACCTCGTGCTGGTGCACTCCAATGTCGTCGCGACGCCGGGTGCCCGGGGGCAGGCCGTCTTCGACATCTTCCGCTTCCAGGGCGGGAAGATCGCCGAGCACTGGGACGTCGGCCAGGACGTGCCGGAGTCCTCGGCGAACGGCAACGACATGTTCTCGACGGAGAGTTGGCCGCGGACGCAGTGGCCGGGGCGGGGGTGGCTGACGGCGTACAACAAGAAGCTCGTGACCAAGGCCTTCGAGCAGTTGATCGTGCGGAAGGATCTGTCCGCGCTCGACCGGTACTGGGGTGCCGAGTACCACCAGCACAACCCGAACATCGCAGACGGGGTGGCGGGCGCGAGGGCGGGGCTCGGGGGGTACTTCGAGGCGTTCCCGCAGTTGAAGGTCACGCCGAAGCGGGTGATCGCCGAGGGCGATCTGGTCGCCGTGCACAGCCACTACGTGAACGCGCCGGGGGAGCGGGGGCAGGCCGTGGTGGATCTGTTCCGGGTGCGCGGCGGGAAGATCGTGGAGCACTGGGACGTACTCCAGGACGTGCCGGCCACCGCCGCGAACGACAACGGGATGTTCTAGGCCCGGAGTTGAGGAAGGCCGTCCGCGTGCTGGGGCGCCTGGACGGCCTTCGCCGCTGTCAGAGCTGGTGTGCGGCCGGGCGCAGCGTCGCGAACACGGCGCGGGCGCGGGTGTCGTCGGGCAACTGCCAGGCACCGATGACGTGGCCGGTGGCGCCGGCGGGGGTGGTGTCCGGAGCGGTGGCGTCCGGGGCGGTGGGCCGCAGGACCCGGTGGATACGGAGCGTCGTGCCGTCCGGGGTGGGCACTTCCGTGCCGCTCCGGTCGTCGGTGGCCTTCACGGGCCACTCGCCGGCAGGGAGTCCGTCGCCGGTGTAGGCGTGGGCCACCTCGTGGTCGGGGGTGTCGGTGAGGCTCTGGGCCTGGGCCTGGACGCGGCCCTCGAACAGGGCCAGCAACTGGGCGACCAGCACCGGGTCGTGGGCGCCGTCGTAGGCCCAGCGCGGGCCCAGTACGCCGTGCTCCATGGTGCCGACGAGGGCGTGCTCGGCGCCGTCGAGGGGAGCGCCTCGGTAGGTGAGCGGTACGAGGTAGTGCACCGGGTCGGGGCCGGAGGCGTCCGTGGCCACCATGAACTCGATGCCGACCGCACCCTCGGGGTCGTCCAGCCGGAAACCGCCGGCCTTGGTCAACGCCGGTTCGCCGGTGCCGGTGTACCAGGGGCGGGTGGGAAGCCAGGAGGTGAGCAGGTCGAGCTTGGTGGGCTTGAGGGTGGTGTGGTGGATGATCGCCATTCCCTCAGCCTGTCAGCGGTCGCGAGGGAACTCGTCGGTCTTGAGGACGAGGTCGACCACTGTGCCGGTCAGGTCGATGTCGGTGCCGAAGTCCACCTTCGTGGGTTCGGCGTAGTCGCCCTGCTTGGGGTCGGTGTACACGTAGCAGCGGCCCTGATAGGGGTCGGCGATGACGTACAGAGGGACCTCCGCCTCCGCGTAGGCCAGCCTCTTCGGGACGTAGTCGTTGGCGGCCGTGCCTTTCGAGATGACCTCGGCGACGAACTGGACGTCCTGGTGACGCCAGTGGCCCGTGTCGTCCTTCTTCGCCGAGTCCTTGAGCAGGGCGATGTCCGGGCAGAAGCCGTTCTCGTGGCCGGGAAAGTCGATGCGGACGTCCGTGAAGACTTTGGTCTTCCTCCCGAACCTGTCCTCGAGGGCCCATAGGAACCGGCGGATGATTTCCCAGTGCGTGTCCCGCTGCGGCGTCATATGGACGTTGCCCCCGACGATCTCGACCCTGAATCCTTCGGGGACGGGCATCCGCTCAAGGCGCTCGAACCACTCGTCCAGGCGCTTGGTGTTGGCGTCGGCGTCGGCCATCTCGATCCTGTCTTCAATGACGGTCATCGTGGCGCTCCTCCCCGGCTGCCCCACGGACAGGTGCAGCCGCGCACTACAACGATACGCACAGTGACCGAGTGACGGAGAGGAAGCTCACATGCCGACCGCGGACACCCGGCACCTCCTCCCCCTCCTGCACCGTGTTCTCGGCGACACCGTCCTCGGCATCTACCTCCACGGCTCCGCCACCCTCGGCGGCCTCCGCCCCCACAGCGACCTCGACGTCCTGGTCGTCGTACGCGAAGCCACCACGCACACCCAACGCCGGGCGATGGTCGAGGAGTTGATGAAGGTGTCCGGCGGAGCCGCCCGCCCCGTCGAGCTCATCGTCGTCGTACAGGACGACGTACGGCCCTGGCGCTACCCGCCCACCTGCGACTTCCTGTACGGCGAATGGCTGCGGGACGAGTACGAGCGCGGAGTCGTCCCGGCGCCCGAGCCGAGCCCCGACCTCGCCCCGCTGCTCACCATGGTCCTGCTCGCGGACACCCCGCTGTACGGTCCGCCGCCCGCCGACGTCCTCGCCCCCGTCCCGCACGAGGACCTGCGGCGCGCGATCGTCACCGGGGTTCCGGAGCTGGTGGGCGACCTGGACACCGACACCCGCAACGTCCTGCTCACCCTCGCCCGGATCTGGACCACCCTCGCCACGGGCGCCATCCGTTCCAAGGACGCCGCCGCCGACTGGGCCCTCCCGAGACTCCCCGCCGAACACCGGCCCGTCCTGGCGCACGCTCGTGCCGTCTACCTCGGGGAGAGGGACGAGCGCCGGGACTCCGGCCTGCTGTCCGGTGTCCGCCCCTGCGCCGACTTCCTCGTGCGGGCCATCGACCGTCAGCGTTCGGCGTAGGGCTCGCCCAGGTCCCACGCCTGGTACATCGCCTCCGCGAAGGCCTCCGCGATCTTGTGCTCACCGCTCGCGTTCGGGTGGGTGCCGTCGTAGGTGTCGAGATGGATGTCGTACGACGGGGGCGGGGACGTCAGCAGGAGCGGTGAGCGGGGCTCGTCGAGGTCCGCGAGGGCCTTCGCGAGGAGTTCGTTGAAGCGGGTGACCTCGGTGGCGAAGGCGGTCTCCGCCTCGGCCCGGACGTTCGGGATCACCGGCAGGACGACGATCCGCAGCCGGGGGTTCGCCGAGCGGGCCTCGGTCACGAAGGCCCGTACGTTCTCGGCCGTCTGCTCGGCGTTGGTGTAGAAGCCGAGGTCGATCAGGCCCAGCGACACCAGCAGCACATCCGCCCGGCAGGTCCGCACCGCCTCGCCGATCAGCGGTGCCATGTGCAGCCAGCCCTCGCCCCAGCCGGCCAGGTGTGCGCGGGGGAAGGCGGGGTCGGGGTCGGCGTACTCGTACGACGTGGGCGAGTCCGTCGCCTTGTCGTAGAGGGTCTCGCGCGGGCCGACGAGGGCGAAGGGGCCGCCGTACGTCTCACGCAGGTGCTGCCACATGCGGTAGCGCCACGTGTGTTCGCCGGCGCTGCCGATGGTCTGGGAGTCGCCGACGGGCATGAACCTGAGCATCCGCTCATGATGGACGATCGCTACCTGGCGGTAGGGGCAGGCGGGGTGTGAGGCCTGACACGCCACTGCGACGCCACTCGGACGCCTCACCGACGTGCCACCGAGGCCCCACGGAGGATCCACGGACCGTCACCCACCGCCGACCCGGACTCCGAACCGTCGGACCGGATGGCAGTCTTGGCTCATGCGCCGACCGATCGCCCTTCTCGCCGGACTCCTGCTCGCGGGCGCCTGCGCCCTGCCCGCCTCCGCCGCCGACGGGGACGGCAAGGGCAACGAGGACTTCACGATCAAGGACCCGCGCATCACCGAGTCCAGCGGCCTCGCCGCCTCGCGCCGGCACCCCGGCATCTACTGGACGCACAACGACCAGGACGAGGGCGCCTACCTGTACGCCGTCGACAGCGCCACCGGCGAGACCGTCGCCAGGATCACCATGACCGGCGTGGGCACCCCGCGCGACGTCGAGGCGATCTCCATCGGGCCGGACAACGAGATCTGGGTCGGCGACATCGGCGACAACGACGGCGTTCAGTGGCCGTACGTCTGGATCTACCGCCTCCCCGAGCCCAGGACGCTGAAGGACCAGACGATCAAGGCCACGCAGTACGTCGTGAAGTACTCCGACGGCACCCGCGACGCCGAGTCGCTCGCCGTGCACCCGAAGACCGGGCGCGTCTACATCATCGACAAGCAGGAGGACGGCGGCCACCTGTACGAGGGCCCGGCCGAGCTCTCCGCCTCCGGCACGAACGTCTTCAAGCCCACCGTCCCCGTCGACATGTGGGCCACCGACGCCGCCTTCTCCCCGGACGGCAGGACACTCGCCGTACGCGGCTACTTCGGCGGCGTCGCCTACGACTGGAACGGCGGCAAGCTCAAGCGCCTCGAACGCATCAGCGTCCCCCTCGGCCAGGGCGAGTCCGCCAGCTACTCACCCGACGGCACCAAGCTGATGCTCGGCAGCGAGGGCGTCGGCAGCGAGGTGGTCGCGGAACCGGCACCGGGGGATGCCGGGTCCTCCGACTCGTCGTCGGGCAGCGGCAGTTCGGCTTCTTCGGACGACGGGGACAGCGGTCCCGACGGCAACCTCAAGGTCGGCGCCTTCGCTCTGATCGCGGCGTGTGTCGCCCTGTTCGGGATGCGGCGACTGCTGCGCCGGAAGTGATGGCTGGGACGGTCCTCGGCCCAAGGCCCCTACGAGGCAGGGGCGTTGTCGCGCGGCGCTGTCAGTGCCCGTTGATAGCGTGCTTCGTCCAGTCGTGGAGTTCATGAAGGGACGGGGTACGTGCGAGATGTGACATGCCATCAGGTCGGGGAGCGACGGTTGGCCGAGGCGCTCGACGACGTCAAGGGGCGGGCGTACGCGCGGTGGCACTCGCTGCGGTACGGCAGCATCTCGCCGAAGTTGATCCGGGCCATGGCGGACGAACTGCTCGACCATGTCGCCGCGCGAGCGGTGACGGAGCCGGGGCTCGACGCCGCGGCCGGCAAGGTCGCCGTCACCGCGGCGGAGTGTGTGCACGGAGTGCTGAGCATCATGTGCTTCCCGGACGGGGACCAGGAACTCCGGTTCTCCCTCATCGGGGAGCGGATCAGCACGGACCCGAACGACGACGAGTTCGGGGACGGGCCCATCACCTTCCGGGACGTCGTCCAGGAGGCGCCCACCGCGCGGACCTGGCTCGACATGTTCGAGATGTGTGTCGTCAGCGGACATGTGTGGGACTGGGAGCGGATCACCGGGCTGCAGCTGCGCGACCACTACGCGCCCGCCATCCGTGACGGCGTGCCCTACAACCGGTACACCTCCGTCTCCGACCCCGCCGACCTCGCCGCCATGGACGCCCTGTGCCCCTATCTCACCGAGGCGGCCGGGCATCTGCCCCGCGACTGGCCCACGGTTGCGCTGCGCAAGCCGGACGCCGGGGAGCGCGCGGAGGCCGCCCGGCGGCTCGACGAGGTCGGCGACGCGCTGAGCGCGGACCAGCGGCTGCTGCGCGTACTCCTCGACGACGACCAGCACGCCTTCGAGGACGCCCTCGTCGCCCGGCTGGTCGCGTACCGGGAGAGCGTCGAGGCCGATGCCGGTGATCTTGCGCCCCGGTCCCTCCTCCCCCTCGGCACCCTCGCCCTGGCCTGCCTCGCCGTCCAGGTCCACGGGTGGGAACTCGGTGTCAGGTCCGGCTATCTGCCGTACGGTCTGCTGGGATCGCCGGACGCGCCGCGCCGGGCGGCGGAGGGGAACCGGAACAACTTGGGCCACTGGGTCGCCAAGTAGGCCACCTCGGGTGGGTCGCCAAGTGGGCCACCCGGGGTGCGGAAGGGGGGCCTGGCCCGACATCCGCCTAGGGCTGTTCCTCCGCCGCGCGCCGTGCGACGAAGACCTCCAGGCCGTCCAGGATCCGCTGCAGTCCGAACTCGAAGTGGTCGAAGTCCGGGCCCCAGGTGTTCTCGTCGAGGGACGCGAGGAGCGGATAGCGGCCGGAGGCCATGATCTTCTCCAGCATCGGTGTCTGCGCCTGCCAGAACTCCGTGTCGGTCAGGCCCGTCCGGCGCTCCGCCTCCTGCGCGTACAGCTGGGTGCGCGCGGCCCCGACGACGTAGCCGTCGATCATGATGATCGCCGAGACCAGTTCGGGGTCGGTCAGGCCCATCGGCTTGATGCGGTCGAGGACCTTCTCCATGCCGTCGAGGGCGCTCGGGCCGAGGATGGGGCGGGACTGGTTGACCTGGAGCAGCCAGGGGTGGCGGCGGTAGAGGTCGAGGGTCGCGCGGCCCAGGGCCTCCAGCGCCGAACGCCAGCTGCCGTCGCCGAGATCGGCCGGGTTCTCGGAGGGGCGCTGGACGCGGTCCAGCATGAGGTCGAGCAGCTCGCCCTTGCCGGGGACGTAGCGGTACAGCGACATCGTGCCGGTGCCCAGCTCCGCGGCGACCCGCCGCATGGACACCGACTCCAGCCCCTCCGCGTCCGCGACCCGGACGGCCGCTTCCACGATCTGGTCCAGCGTCAGGGCCGGCTTGGGGCCGCGACTGGGCCGTCGGCCCGTCTCCCACAGGAGCTCGAGGGTGCGGACGATATCGCCGCTGCCACTGGTCTCCGTACCGCCGGTACCGCCCTTGCCGCTCGTCATGCACTTCAGCTTAAGTCCTTTCGAAAAAACTGGGTACGGTGTACGCGCAATCGGGTACGGTGTACTCAGTTAAGGAAAGGGGGACCCCCATGGGTGAGGGAAGCGTCGGGAACGACGGACACCGCGGCGGCTACGGCGACGGTTACGCGGTGCGGGCCGAGGGCCTGGAGAAGCGCTACGGCGAGAAGCGCGCCCTGGACGGCTTCGACCTGGCCGTCCGCGAGGGCACCGTGCACGGCCTGCTCGGTCCGAACGGCGCCGGCAAGACCACCGCCGTACGCATCCTGTCCACGCTGATCAAGCTGGACGGCGGCCGGGCGACCGTGGCCGGCCTGGACGTGGCCCGCGACCCGCGCGAGGTGCGGGCGCGGATCGGACTCACCGGACAGTACGCGGCCGTGGACGAGGTGCTGACCGGCCGGCAGAACCTGGAGATGTTCGGCCGGCTCTTCCACCTCGGCGGCAGGCGGGCCAAGCTGCGCGCCACCGAGCTGCTGGAGCAGTTCGACCTGACCGACGCCGCCGACAAGGGCGTGGGCAAGTACAGCGGCGGTATGCGGCGCCGTCTCGACCTCGCCGCCTCCATGATCCTGGCCCCGGCCGTCCTCTTCCTCGACGAGCCGACGACGGGACTCGACCCCCGTAGCCGGGGCGAAGTCTGGGAGTCGGTGCGGGCGTTGGTGGCGAGCGGCACGACGGTACTGCTGACCACGCAGTATCTGGAGGAGGCCGACAAGCTGGCCTCGCAGATCACCGTCATCGACCAGGGGCGGGCCATCGCCGACGACACCCCGGACGGGCTGAAGAACCTCGTCGGCGGCGACCGTATCGAGGTCGTGGTCGCCGAGCGGTCCGACATCCCGCGCGTGGTGAAGGTGATCGCCCGGGTCTCGGACGGCGAGCCCGAGGCCGACGAGGAGGAGCTGCGCGTGCACGCCCCGGTCACCGACCGGGTGTCCGCGCTGACCGAGGTGGCACGGACGCTCCAGGACGACGGCGTGCAGGTCGAGGACATCGGGCTGCGCAGGCCGAGCCTCGACGACGTGTTCCTGCGCCTGACCGGACACCGCACCGAGCCCGCGGGCGACGGCAGGTCAGGCGGCGGCAAGTCCGGCGACGGCAAGTCCGCCGCGTCCGCCAAATCCGCCTCGTCCGCCGAGTCCGCCGAGAAGGAGGCCGTCGTATGACCGCCGTAGACCTGACCGTCCCGGCCACGCGCGGCCGCCTGTACTGGGCGCTCGCCGACGTCTGGAACATCGTCCGCCGGGGCATCACCCACTACCAGCGCCAACCGGTCAACATCGCCTGGCAGTTGGGCTTCCCGATCCTGTCCGTCCTCCTCTACGGCTATGTCTTCGGCAGCGCCATGAAGGTGCCCGGCGGCGGGGACTACAAGGACTTCCTGATGCCGGGCATGTTCGTGATGACGATGGCCTTCGGCTTCATCAACACCGCGACCCTCGTCGTCTACGACTCGACGAAGGGCGTCATCGACCGCTTCCGCTCCATGCCGATGGCGTCGTCCGCGGTGGTCGCCGGGCGCGGGATCACCGATCTGCTCGCCGCCTGCGCCGAGTTGGCGATCATGATGCTGACGGCCTTCGCGATGGGCTGGCGCCCGGACGGCGGCCTCGGCTTCCTCGGCGCCTTCGGTCTGCTGCTGTGGCTGCGGTTCGCGCTGATCTGGATCGGGGTGTGGCTGGGCCTGCTGGTGCCCAACCCGGAGGCCGCAGGCGGCCTGTTCGCCGTCGCCTTCCCGCTCACGATGATCTCCAGCATCTTCGTCGCGCCCCAGCTGATGCCCGACTGGCTGGGCTGGGTGGCGGCCTGGAACCCGATCTCCTCCACGGCCGCGGCCAGCCGCGAGCTGTTCGGGGTGCCGGGCGAGGCGGTGGCCGGGGACTCCTGGGTCGAGCAGCACGCGCTGCTGATGGCGGGCGTGTGGCCGGTGGTGCTGACGGTGATCTTCCTGCCGCTGGCGGTGCGCCGGTTCCAGAAGCTGAGCCGGTAGAGCGCGGGTGAGCCGGTAGTGGACGGGTGAATGCCGCGCACCTCCTTGACGTGCTCATGGTGCGTCAGTTTCCTGGGAGGTGCGCGGTGTATGGGAGCGCTCCCATCAGTTCCGGGGCCGCGCCACCCCGAGAGGAACAAGGGACATGTTCCGCAGCTTGCGAAGAGCGTTGTGCGTGGCGGTGGCGGCGCTGCTGCTGCCGCTGGGGGCCGGGGCGGGGGCCGGGGGCCGCTCCGCGGAAGGCGCGTGGGCGCTGGGGGGCGGGGGGGGCGTGGGCGGGG
>NZ_JAKEIP010000114.1 GCF_021474425.1 Streptomyces muensis
TCGCCGCCACCGCGGCCTTCGTCCTCGCCGGCGGCACGCTGCTGCTCGCCCGGAGGCGCCGCTGAGACGCACCCCCCCGCCCCCGCCCGCGTTCCCGGTCGGCTCAGGCGGGCCCGGCCCCCGGTCCCGCACGGAGCATGGCCTCGTAGAGAGCGTCGTCCGCCGGGGGGTCGGGCAACGGGCCGTGTGCGGGGGCCTGGAACGACTGGATCAGCAGGGCGACGAGGCGGCGCCACGCGTCAGGAACGGTGTCGCCGGCGAAGTTGACCACACCGGCGTTGGCGATGAGCACAAGGACGAGGTCCTGGCTGGCGAAGTCCTCGCGCAGGTGTCCGCTCTCCTTGGCCCGGGCGATCAGTTCCAGAAAGCCGTGATAGGCCGCCGCACGCCGCTGCTCCAGGGCCTCGGCGGCGGGAAAGGTCGCGGTCAGCACGTCGGCGAAGCCGCGGTCGGCGGCCTGCATGGCGCAGACGGCCTCGATGAATCCGGTGAAGCCCGCCCAGGGGTCGGGATCGTCGAGAGCGTCGTCGACGGCGGTGACGTAGGCGTCCATGCGGTCGGCGAAGACCGCGGCGATCAGGTCTTCCTTGGTGCGGAAGTGACGAAACAGCGTGGCGATCCCCACGCCGGCCTCGCGTGCCACCGAGGCCATGGACGCGCCCAGTCCGTCGCGCTCGAACACCCTGCGCGCGGCGGCGACGATCCGGCCGCGGTTGCGCTCGGCGTCGCTGCGCAGGGGCTGGGCGTCGGGCTGCTGAGGGCCGGTGGTCATGCGGCCACCCTACCAATCGGAATGCCCTATCCATTTTCCGTGCTACGGTGACACGGAACCGGATAGCCCTTTCCGGTTCGGCGGCGACCGAAACGGAAAGCCCTATCCAGATGGGTCGGCAGCACGGACGGCCCCCTGTCACGCATGACGAGAGGATCACCATGACCAGCATCGCCATCGTCGGAGCCGGCCCCCAGCTGGGCCTGGCCATCGCGCGCACCTTCGGCTCCCACGGCTTCGACGTCGCGCTCGTCTCCCGTAACCGCGACAAGCTCGACGAGCTCGTCGGCACCCTCACCGCCGAGGGCATCCCGGCCGCCGCGTTCCCCGCCGACGTACTCGACCGCGGCGCGCTCACCCAGGCGCTCAAGGACGCCGCCACCCGCTTCGGCGGCATCGACGTCCTGGAGTACTCCCCGGTCGGCACGATCGGCTCCACCACCCTGACCACGCCCACCGCGACCCAGCCGTCCGACGTGCAGCACGAGATGGAGTTCCAGCTCTACGGAGCCATCGCCGCCACCCGGGCGGTCCTGCCCGCCATGCGCGAGGCCGGCGCGGGGACCCTGCTGTTCACCACGGGCGCCGGCTCCATCGACCCGGTCCCGCAGGTCGGCAACGTCAACGCCGCGGCGGCGGCGCTGCGCAACTGGGTCCTCAACCTGCACAAGGAACTCGACGGCACCGGCGTCCAGGCCGCCCACGTCGGCATCGACGTGTCCATCGGCATGTCGGTCGTCCCCGGTTTCCCGACCGCCCAGCCCGAGGAGATCTCCCCGGTCTACTGGGATCTGCACACCACCAGGCGTGACCAGGCCGAACTCGTCTTCAGTCGCTGATTCCGGTACGTGGTGATCGACCGGGGTCAGGATCAGCCACTCCTGACTACTCTGGGGGCGTCGGTACGGCGTGGTTCCGGCGCCCCCCGCTCATCCGTACGTACGCCAGGAGAGTCCCAGCACCATGGCAGACCGCAAGCCCATCGAGTCCTGGCTCACCGACATGGACGGTGTGCTCATCCACGAGGGTGTACCGATCCCCGGCGCCGACGCTTTCATCAAGAAGCTGCGCGAGTCCGGCAAGCCCTTCCTCGTGCTCACCAACAACTCGATCTACACCCCGCGCGACCTGCACGCCCGGCTGAACCGCATGGGCCTGGAAGTGCCGATCGAGAACATCTGGACCTCGGCCCTGGCCACCGCCAAGTTCCTCGACGACCAGCGCCCCGGCGGCTCGGCGTATGTCATAGGAGAGGCCGGCCTGACCACCGCGCTGCACGACATCGGCTACATCCTCACCGACCACGAGCCGGACTACGTCGTCCTCGGCGAGACCCGCACCTACTCCTTCGAGGCCATGACCAAGGCGGTCCGCCTCATCAACGCCGGCGCCCGTTTCATCTGCACCAACCCCGACGAGACGGGCCCGTCGACCGAGGGCCCACTGCCCGCCACCGGAGCCGTCGCCGCCCTGATCACCAAGGCCACCGGCAAGCAGCCGTACTTCGCGGGCAAGCCCAACCCGCTGATGATGCGGACCGGTCTGAACGCCATCGGCGCCCACTCCGAGTCCAGCGCCATGATCGGCGACCGCATGGACACCGACGTACTGGCCGGCATGGAGGCCGGCATGCAGACGTTCCTGGTGCTCACCGGCCTGACCCTGCCCCAGCAGGTCGAGAACTTCCCGTACCGGCCGTCCAAGGTCGTGGACTCCATCGCGGACCTCGTCGACCGGATCTAGGACAGCCGGATCCAGGACGGCCGCATCCAGGACGACCGGATCCAGGACAACCCGTACGGAGCAGTGCGGGCCCCGCTGAGGATGCGGGGCCCGTGCCACGGGGGGAGTCTCCAGGTATCTGGAGGTTCACGATGGGATCACTGCGCGTCACCCTCTGTGCCATCGCCGCCCTGGGCACGGTCGCCGTCACCCCGGCGGCATACGCGGCGGACGGGGGTGTCTCGGTCAGCCCGTCCTCACCCCACCCCGGCGGCGACATCGCGCTGCTGGTGAGCGGATGCCGGGAGAAGAGCGGCCTTGCCGTCTCCACGGCGTTCGTCGCCGACGCCCGGCTCACCGTCGGCGCCGACGGCACCCTCGTCGGCCAGGGCCGCATCCGCTCCACGCTCACCGCGGGCACGTACGACGTGCGGGTGGCCTGCGGTGACACCTCCCGCGCGGGCGCCGTCACCGTCGCACACAAGGGCGCACGGCCCTCCGGCCACGCGTCCCCCGTCGCCCCGGTCGAGGCCGGCGGCGGTGGCACCGCCCACCTCGCCGTCGTGGACGCCCGCGCGGCCGGTCCCGGCACGGCGCACACCGTGACCGGGCTGGTCCTCGCGGGCGTCGCCGCGACCGCCGTCGCGCTGCGCAGCGCCCGCCGGGGCCGCGAGCAGGGCAGGCCCCACTGACCATGTCCGACCACGAACGCCCCGCCCACGGCGGCCGCCTCGTGATGGGCGTGGCCTGGGCCGTACTGCTGCTCGGCCTGTGGCTGTGGGGCAGGGAGCTCACCGGCGTCCGGCAGGGCATATCCGCACCCGTCTCCGGCGACGTCGCCGCCGTCGGCCGGCCACCCCGCGTCGACCTGCCGCCCGCCGCCCGCCCGCTCGGCGACGCCCTCCCGCAACGCCTCGACATCCCCGGCCTGAAGATCCAGGCCCCCGTCATCGCACGGGGCCTCGACGCCCACGGCGCCATCGCCGCCCCGCCCTACGAGCAGGCCGCCCAAGTCGGCTGGTACGCGGCCGGCGTGAAGCCCGGAGCCGCCGGCGCCGCGCTCCTGGTCGGCCACGTCGACACCCGGACCCAGCCGGCCGTCTTCTACAAGCTCAGCACCCTCAAGCCGGGCGCGACGATCCGGGTACTGCGCGACGACGGCACACTCGCCGAGTTCACCGTGGACGACGTCCGGGCCGTCCCCCGGGCCCGCTTCGACGCCCACCAGGCCTACGGCCCCCACCACTCGGGCCGTTCCGAACTACGCCTGATCACCTGCGGCGGCACCTTCGACCGGACGACGCGCAGCTATACCGCGAACGTGATCGTGTCAGCGTATCTCACCGGCACCGGGCTGTGAGGACCGCACCGGACGGCATCCGGACGTACCTGGCCCGGTCGACGGCCCGCTCCCCCCGAAGCCGTCGACCGGGCTGGTCCTCGACCGCGCGCGCACGGGTTGCGGGAGTAACCCGGCGACCGGCGCGGGAGGCCTAGGGGGCTTCCCGGAGACGGGGATGGTCCGACCGGGGGCTGGGGTCGTCCGGAATCGACTGTAGAACGGATGACGGCCCGGGCCTAGAGAAAGTTCGACCGGCGCCTACTCGGGTCCCTCGCCTCGCGCCCGTTCCGCCTCCCGGCGCAGCTCGGCGTCGTCCGCGACCCGGTCGAGAACCTCGCCCGCGACCTGCTCCAGCGGCACCCGGCGTCGGCGAGCGTGCTGCCGCAGCGCCACGAAGGCATGGTCGGCGGCCGTGTTCCAGCGCTCGGCGAGCATGCCCTTGGCCTGCTCGATGCGCACCCTGCTGGACAGGGCCTGCTGCAACTGACCGGCGAGGGTGCGGCATTGGACGTACGCCGTGTGGTTCCGCAGTCCGAGGGCCGCGCAGTCGGCGATGAGCTGGGCCAGCCGCAGTGTCGCGCCGTCGGGAAGGGCGCGGACGAAGACGTTGAGCGCGCCCAGCGGCTGCCGCTGACGCAGCAGCGGCACCGCGTACGTCGCCACGATGTCGTGCACCATGGCCCGCTCGGTGAACTCGGGCCAGCGGGCCGCCGCCCGGGCCGCCCGGATCGACACCGGCGGCACCGGCCGGCCGGAGCCGTAGCTCTCCAGACAGGGCCCGCCGCCGCGCTGGGCCTCCAGCAGATCCCGGGCGACCGCCTGCTGGGCGCTGCTCGCCGCCAGCGCCACCGTCCGGTCCCCGTCGATCAGCATGAACCCGGCGGCCTGCGCGGGCAGTAATCGCACACAGTGGTCGGCGACCCCCGATAAGTACGGTCCGGCCTCGAACCCGTCCGTGAGGGTGTCCGCCGACTCCACCAACGCCTCCGCCAGCCGGATCTCCCGGGTGGATGGGTGCATGCCGCACACTCCCCTTCCCCTGTTCCTCGGTTCCCCTGCCGTCGTCTTAGTGGCTGTAACAGGTCCCCGACAAGGCTCGGCGACCTCGTGTGCCCCACGACACGTATGTCAGGATTGAGCCTTGGAACAGTGCACCCGAGGGGGAGCTGGATGTACCTGAAGAGGGGGGCCTGGAGGGGCGCTCGCGCGCGGACGTCCGCGATGGTGCTGGGGGCGGCACTGCTGATCGCGGGCTGTTCCTCCGGGGACGGCGAGGAGCCGGACGACAACGCCGGCGCCGAGATCAGCCAACAGCCCAAGGAGACCGACCCGTTCTGGGTGAACCCGGACGGGAACGCGGCCCAGCAGGTGGCCGACTACGCCAAGGACGGCAAGAAGGAGGACGCCGAGAAGATCCGCAAGATAGCGCAGCAGCCGACCGGCGAGTGGATCGGCCCGGAGAACCCCGAGCAGGAGGCCCGCGGCTACACGGAGGCCGCTGACAAGGCCGGTCGTACGGCCCTGCTGGTCCTCTACAACATCCCGCACCGCGACTGCGGCCAGTACTCCCAGGGCGGAGCCGCCGACGGCGACGCCTACCGGGCCTGGATCGACGGCGTGGCCAAGGGCATCGAGGACCGCTCCACCACGGTGATCCTGGAGCCGGACGCGGTGCTGCACCTGGTGGACGGCTGCACCCCGGGCGAGTTCCACGAGGAGCGCTACGACCTGCTCAAGGGCGCCATCACCAAGCTCAAGTCCCTGAAGAACACCAAGGTCTACCTGGACGCGGGCAACGCCGGCTGGGGTCATCCCGACCAGATCTTCGAGCCCCTGAAGTGGGCGGGCATCGACCAGGCCGACGGCTTCTCGGTCAACGTCTCCAACTTCTACACGACCAAGGACTCGATCGCGTACGGCAAGCAGCTCTCCACCAAGGTGGGCAACAAGCCCTTCGTGATCGACACCAGCCGCAACGGCAACGGCCCCTACACCGAGGGCAACCCGGACGAACGCTGGTGCAACCCGCCCGGCCGCGCCCTGGGCGAGACCCCGACCACCAAGACGTCGGACCCGCTCGTCGACGCCTACGTCTGGGTCAAGCGCCCCGGCGAGTCGGACGGCGAGTGCAAGGGCGGCCCGAAGGCGGGCGAGTGGTGGCCCGAGTACGCCTTGAAACTGGCGGAGGCCACAACCCCCTAGGGGCGCGGGGCTGTTACATATGCGGCTCCGCCGCGTGTGCGCGACCAGCCACAACGCTCCCGCACCCGAAGAACAAGGTGCGGGAGCGTCAAGGCGTCTACGGAACCTTTACCCACTGCGCCTTGCTGGGCGTCCCCTGGTCATCCGTCACAAACAGCATGTACCACCCCGACGGCACCAGATTCCGGTTCGTCGGCACACTCACCTTGATCTTGTCCCCGGACTTCTCGAAGTCCAGCTTCACCGACCGCTGATCCACGTCAGTGACATGCGTGGACGCACTCGGCCGAATCAGCCGCACGTTCTCGATCGACGAAGCGTGCTTGGAGGTGAACGTCGCCGTCCCGCCCCGCTTGATCGTCTGCGGCCCACCCGACAGCGACGGCTGCGCATCCCGGTACAGATACGGCGGCGTATAGATCTCGATCCGCTGCTCGAACTTCCCCGGCTTGGTGTTGGCCTTGTCGGCATACAGCGAGTCCGACCCGAAGAACATCACCCGGCCGTCGGGCAACAGGATCGACCCGGAGTGGTAGTTACGGCCCACCAGCGGATCGGCCACCCGGTCAAGAGTGCTCGCACCCGGCCGGTACAGATGCGCCTGGAGGATGTTGGAGTCACCGCGCCCCCGATAGTCCTCGGAGCCACCCGACACCAGCACACTGTCGTCCGGCAGCACCGAGGCCTGCGGATACCGCGTGCCCTTCTCCAGCGACGGCCCGTCCACGAACTTCGGGTCGTCGTCCTTCAGATCGATCAACCGCGTCTTCTCGCTGGACTCCTTGGACTCGCCGACGCCACCGCCGCCGATCACCATGTACTTCTCGTCCTGCGCCGGCGGCAGCAGCACGGTTCCGGAGGTCTCCATCAGCTTGGAGTCGCTCAGCCCGGGCAGCTTGGTGAACTTGTTGGTGTCCACGTCCCAGATGCCCGGGTCGCGGCCCACGTCGTCGGGCCCGTAGCCCGCGTTCGACCCCGAGTAGAAGATCTTGCCGTTCTCCAGCGGGAACAGCGCCGGGTAGGTCGGGAACTGGCGCACCTTCGACAGGTACGTCCACTTCTTGGTCTTCGGGTCGTACACCTCGTTCTTGCCCGGCACCAGCTGCCCGATGTCGTCGAGGCCGGAGACGCTGAGGATCTTCCCGTCGCTCAGGGTGGTGAGCGTCGGGTACCAGCGGGCCTCGTGCATCGGGTCGACCTTGATGTACTTCTCGGCGACCGGGTCGAACTCATAGGCGTCCCGGATGCCCTGGAAGTCCTTCTTGTCGAGGGCGAGCTTCTGCGCGATGCCGTACGTGTTACGCGCGTCGGCACCACTCAGACCCTGGATCCGGTAGTTGTCCTGGGTGCCGGTCTCGTACTTCTCGCCCTTCTTCTGCGCCTCGACATAGATCCGGCCGAGACCGGGGTCGTTGCGCAGGAACTTGCCGGTCGCCTTGTCGAAGACCTTCTTCGCGCGCGGCACCAGCACCGGGTCCTTGGAGACGAACGTCTTGCCGTTCTCCTTGCCGGTGAACTTGGTGCCCGCGGGCAGCGTGATCGGCTCGTCCGGGTTCTCGTTGTGGACGATCATCAGGCCACCGGCCTTGGTGACGTCACCCTTGAGCTTCTCGTACCGCTTCGTACCGCCCGCGATCAGCAGATTGCCGTTGGCCAGCTGGGTGTGGCCGGTGCAGAACAGGTCGTTCGGCGTCGGCACCTTCTTGATCGTGCCCTTGACCGGGTCCCAGATCCGGGTGTCGTACTTCTTCGCGTCGAAGTTGTCCTGATTGTTTCCCGAGCCCGCGATCAGCAGCACCTTGCCGGTGTGCAGAAGCGCCGCGTGAATGGTGTTCTGGCGGTACTCCTCCGGGAAATCGATGATCTCCCACTTGCCGTTCTCGGCTTTGTACTCGGGTCTGTTGATCTGGTACTGGTGGTATTTCTCGGTGCCGACGCGATAGAGCCACGGCCCGTTCATTCCGGCCAGCGCGAGCACCACCGCCGTACCTATCGCGAGTCGACGGGCGCGGCGGCGGCCTGCACGGTCGTTCATTCCTTACGTCCCCCAAGTCCACCAAGGGCGATCTGCATCGTCTGGTCGTTTCCACTACTGCCCGACGCGGCCCAACTCGGCTTGTGCTGCGGCGCGTGCGGCGCGTGCTGGCCATGCGCGGCGTGCGGGGCGTGGCCCGCGTGCTGCGTGGGCAGCGGCTGTGGCTGCGGCTCCGGCTGGTACGGCGCGTGCTGCGCCGGGGCGGGCTGGGCCGGCACGGGCGCGGCGGGCTTCTTCTTCTCCTGCCGCAGCATGTAGCGCCAGGCGAAGATCGGCGTCGCCGTGATCAGCATGGCGAACGTCGCCCAGATGATCATCGCGGGATGCGCGTGCCCGTACACGAATCCGGCCGCGATCGAGGCGCCGAAGATGACGATGAAGTACCAGTGGTAGCGGAAGGTCCCGAACCACCGGTCGGGGCTGGCCGAATCGCCCTTGGGCGTCACCACGAACTTGCTCTTCTTGCGCAGCGCGGAGTCGATCAGCGCCTTCGCGTACAGCGGCGCCGACAGCGCGGACATCACCATGCCGGCCACACCGCCGGAGCCCTCGGGCTCGTGCGGTGAGACGTTGTGGCGGCGGTTCCAGACGTACAGGCCGATCTGGAGCGCGGAGGCGTTGCCGTACAGCATCAGCCAGATCGTCGGGTCGATGTTCACACCCGAGGCGCCCAGGCCCAGGAACAGCGCACAGCTCAGCGCGGCCAGGATCCAGTTCAGGGCGGACATCGGGTAGAAGATGATCATCATCGTGTAGTTGAAGAGCTTGCTCGGCGGCAGCGAGTACCAGCCCTTCCAGTACTGCTTGAGGATCGTCTCGTACGTCCCTCGCGACCAGCGCATCTGCTGGGTGAAGAAGTCGGTCCAGGCGCTCGGCCCCTCACCGACGGCGAGCACGTCCGGCGTGTACACGGAGCGCCACTTCTTCCCCGTGGCCGGGTTCTTGTGGCGGTGGATCTCGAACCCGGTCGCCATGTCCTCGGTGATCGAGTCGTACAGGCCGCCGATCTGCTTGAGCGCCTTGATGCGTACGGCGTTCGACGTACCCACGAACATCGGTGCGCCGTACTTGTTGCCGGCGCGCTGGATGAGGGCGTGGAAGAGGAACTGCTGCGATTCGGCGGCCTTGGTGACGAAGTTGTCGTAGTTGCCGTACACCTGCGGGCCGATGACGAAGCCGACGTCCGGGTCGCGGAAGAAGCCGAGCATCCGCTCCAGGTAGTTGGGCAGCGGCACGTGGTCGGTGTCGACCGAGGCGAAGAAGTCGTAGTCGTCGCCGTGGGCGTCGAGCCAGGCGTTGTAGTTGCCGTGCTTGGTCTTGGCGCGGTGCGGGCCCTTGGCCTGGTTCCACTTGGCGATGCCCTTGCGGGAGAAGTGGTGCACGCCGAGCCGGGCGCACACCTCCTTGACCTCGGGGTCGTCGCCCTCGTCGAGCAGCCAGACGTGCATCAGACCCCGGTGGCGCAGCTTGACGGCCGCCTCCAGGGTCTTCGTCACCATCTCCAGCGGCTCCTTGCCGGGCACGAAGGAGGTCAGGAAGGCGACTCTCGTGCCGGTCTCCGGCACCACCGGGATCGGGTCGCGGGCGACCAGGGTGGCGTGCGCGTTGGACAGCACGTTCATGCAGCGGAAGAACTCGATCAGACCGATCGAGACGAGCATCACGATGTCGAGCGCCGGCAGGAAGTCGAAGGCCGGGTAGTCGCGCTCGGTCCAGTGCTCGGGCTGGAGCAGCCAGAACAGCAGGACCAGGGAGAGCACCGGCGCGGCGGCCAGCATCAGCGCGACCCTGATGCGGTGCGGCTCCTGCGAGATCAGCGAGCGGTACTCGACCCGGTACGGCTTGTTCGGGTCGGGCTGAGTGAGGGGGCCGGCCAGCCGGCTGTAGTGCTCGTAGTCGTACTTCGGCAGCGTCTTCTTGATCCGGCGGAAAGCTCCGGTCCTGGTCTGCGAAGGCACCCTGAGCTGGGTGGTCTGAGACGGGTCGAAGTTCTGCCGGGCGCCCGTCGGCGTCGACGTCATGAGTCATCCCCCCACACGCGGGTCACCCGCGTGTCTGTCGGTTCCTTTACGACTGCTCCGGTCCCCCTCGACCGTTCACAGGCGTATCAGTGGTGGGCCGCAGTCACCACATCTTCCACACCTTAGACATGGAACTGCGACCTTCCGGTTGCATCATGCCCCCCTCGGCATGCGGTCATGAACGGGGCCCCCTATGCCCCGGCGAAAACCGGCAACCGGCTCCTTGCCCCCCAACTGCCGCGTATGCGCAGCATCTTGCAAAAACCAATCACCAGGGTTCTACGTCGTTCCACATGATCGCAAGATGCGAAACGAGGTGTTTACCGGTCATACGCGCTCATTGTGGCACCTGTGGGGGTCTTGTGTACCCGTCGTGGATACGCGGGCGCGGATGTTGCCGAAGTGCTCCCGTATGGCCTCCTCCGCCCGTATCGCATCGCCCGACCGCACCGCGTCCACGATCTCCCGGTGCTGCCGGCAGGTGACCAGGGGATCCTGCGGGGCGCCGCCGAGATCGGTGTGGACGCGGTGGAAGGCGTCCCAGAACGCCGCCATGACCTCGCCCAGCAGCGCGTTGTCCAACCCCCGGTAGAGAGTGGCGTGAAACGCCCGGTCGGTGTCGGCGATCCCGTCGCCGCCGCGCGCCGCCTGCTCTTCCATACGGTCCACCAGCGCGTCCAGTTCAACGAGGTCGCCCTCCGGCACCCGCCCCGCGAGCCGCGACACCAGCCCCGTCTCCACGGCCTCCCGCAGCTGCACCAGCTGGAGCAGGGTGTCCTCGCCCCGGTAGTGCCCGGCGACCGTGCGGAAGGCGAGTCCCTCGATCATCGGCGCCAGCGACATCGCCCCGACGTACGTCCCGAACCCGTGCCGGATCTCGACGATGCCCATCGCCTGCAACCCCTTGAGCGCCTCGCGCACGGAGTTCCGGCTGGCACCCAGATGCTCCATCAGCTCGGGCTCCGTCGGCAGCGGGGCCCCGGAGGCCAGCCGGCGATCGATGATGAGCCTCTTGATCCGCTCCTGAAGGTCACGCGCTGCCATGACCAGAGCGTATCCGGCCAAACACGAGAAAGGCCCCTCGCTTGCACGAGGGGTCTTCACTGTCTGTGCGCCGCCAGGGACTCGAACCCCGGACCCGCTGATGCTGCATTTCCCGGGGGATAACCCCCGGACCCCCAGCCGCTCCTGCGGCCGAAGGGAGGACTCTGGCCCTATAAGCGAAGGCCCCCCGCAGTAGCGAAGGGCCTTGCCTGTCTGTGCGCCGCCAGGGACTCGAACCCCGGACCCGCTGATTAAGAGTCAGCTGCTCTAACCAACTGAGCTAGCGGCGCCTGCTGACGTCGTAGACCTTAGCATCCTGATCGGGGTGGGGAAAAATCGATATCCGAACGGCCGCACGAGCCGCCCGCACGGCCGCCCAGAGCAGCACCTCCGGCCCCGGCAACCAGGGATTACGGGTGTCCGGGGCGACCAGCCAGCGGGCGCCGGAGGCGGCCTCGGCGGCGGACCGGGCCGGGACGGTCACGGCGTCTCCGGTGCCGTGACACAGCAGCGCCGGGACGTCACCCGCACGGCCGAGTTCCTCCCACCGCAGCAGCGACGGCAGCCGCTGGGCCGTGCCGGGCGCGGCGAACAGCAGCATCCGTCCCCGGAACATCGCCACCGGCCCCGATCCGGGCCCTTCCTCCCACAGCTGGTCGACCATCCGGCGCCCGAAGACCGCGGGCGCGCTCACGACGTCGAAGACGGAACCGCAGGCCAGCACCATGGGGGCCGTGGGGCGCTCGTCCCAGAGGGCCCGGGCGCTGCGCGGATACGGTTCGGCGGAGGCGAGCCAGGCGGCGCCGTCCGCGGTGAGGGAGGCGGTCGAGAACGGGGCGTTGGGTGCGCTGCTCATGACAGCTAGATCTACCGAGGGTGAACGAGCCGCTCCCGAGAGTTCCGGGAAATCAGGACAGGGCGGGGTGGCAGGGCGTATCTTGCCCGCCTGGCATATGCCATCGACTGTCCCGGATACGGAGTACGGAGTACCGACTGCGGGGCGTGGGGTGGCCAGGTCACACCGGGTCGACGTGCCCGGGACCCTCGACCCCCCGCATCAGATCCCGGCCGAACTCCACCATCTTCTTGGCATAGTCCTCGGTCCACTCGGCCCGCGCGGCGATGTCCGCGGGCGTCAGCCGGTCGAACCGCCGCGGATCCGCCAGCTGGGCCGCCGCGATGGCCTGGAACTCCACCGCACGGTCCGCCGCCGCCCGGAACGCCTGCGTCAGCTCGGTCGCCCGCGACAGCAGCGCCCGCGGGTCGTCGATCGACTCCAGGTCGAAGAAGTGCTCCGGGTCGGCTGCGACCTGCGCGGGCTCGAAGAGCAGGGGCGCGGGGCGTAGCCGCGGTTCGTTCCGACGCGGCGTGGGCTCCGCCATGTCTTCTCCTTCTCCTACGTCGACGATCTCGTGGACCACCGATGACATCGGCGGCCCGATCCACCGTCCATTGTCCCGCGCCCGCGCAAGGGGGCGTCGAGCGCAGGTCAAAGGGGGTGCGGTGGGCTGTCAGCCGGGCCGCCACCCCACCCGATGCTCCGCCAGCCGCGCCAGCACGGCGTGGTTCGCCTCCCAGCCATCCGGGAACTTCACCAGCGTCCCCAACTGCACCGGCTCCGTCGACGGATAGTCGTCCAGCAGGTCGCTCACCCCCGCACGGCACACCACGATGCAGGCGTGCCGGTGGCGGGAGGCGAGGACGCACAGGCGGCCTGTCTCCAGGTGGAAGGCGGTGGCGTCGGGGCGGCCGGAGAGGGGGTGGAGGACCACCGTCACGTCGTACTCGCGGCCCTGGAGACGATTCGCGGTGTCGACGGTGACGTCCGTCACCCCCAGCTCGGTCAGGGCCGCCCGGACCGAGGCCGCCTGGTCCCGGTGGGCCGTGCCGACCGCGATCCGGTCGGCCGTGAGGGGCGCGGCATCGGGCGAGCGCTCCGACGTGGCCGCGCCACCCCGGTCCAGCAGGCGCCGTACCACCGTCGCCACCGCCCGTACCGCCTCGGGGTCCGTACGCGGGGTGTGCCGGGCGGGCAGCTCCAGCAGGCCCCAGCCCGACTCCGCCGCCTCGTCGATCACCCGGTCGGGGCCCGAGCCGTCCGACGGGACCGCGAAGGACAGGCGGCGGTCGCCGTGGCCGGTGCCGCTGCGGAACGGGGTGTACGGGTAGAAGGCGTCGGAGACCAGGGGCGCGGCGGAGGCGGGGAGCCGCCAGGAGACCGGCAGACGGTGCTGGGGCAGCTCGGGGTTGTGGGCCAGAAGGGTGGTCACGGCGGAGGCCGACGGGTCGTACGACAGACCCGCCCACTGCTCGCTGCCGACGATGGAGAACGGGTCCAGCTGGCCGGGGTCGCCGACGAACAGCGCCCGCTCGAAGAGGCCGGCCACCGCGAGCAGCGAGTCCGAGCGCATCTGGTACGCCTCGTCGACGATCGCGTGCCGCCAGGGTTCGTCCACCTTCACGTGCGCCCACTTGGCGGCCGTGGAGATGACCACCGCGAGACCGCTCAGGTCGCCCGCCTTCGCCGACTTGCGTACGTTCGGCAGATCGTCCAGCGCCTTGTCGTACGGGTCGGCGTCACTGCTGTGCAGCCGGCCGACCGGCAGCTCGGGGTTCTTCTCGGCGAGCCGCAGGACGAGGTCGTCGACCTGGGCGTTGGTCTGCGCGACGACCATCAGCGGGCGTCCGGCGTCGGCGAGTTCGAGGGCCGCGCGGACGACGAGCGTGGACTTGCCGGCGCCCGGAGGGGAGTCGACGACGACACCGCGCGCGGTGCCGTGCAGTGTGTCGCGGAGGATCGCGTCGGTGGCCTCGGTCGCCGCGGCACCGGGGTCGAACACGGTGGTCACAGCACGTCCTCCTCGGTCAGGGCGTCGGCGGCCTCGGGCACCTGCTCCCCGGGCGGCCCGCCGTGCGTCCATGGCGTCTGCTCCGGGTCGGGCAGCTTGGCGCCGCCCCGCTGCTCGTGCTCGAACAGCGTGAAGCACAGCTCGTCGCCCTTCTCGGGCACCGACCCCTCCTCCGGCTCCTTGCCGCGGCCCATCTTGTCCAGCACCCGCAGCACGATCAGCGCACTGCCGTCCTCGGGGTCCCCCTCGTACCCGACGAACTCCGCCGACTGAGGCTTCCCGCCCAGCGACCGGAACACCTTCGCCCGCTCGCCCAGATGCGGCCGGTCATCCGTGCGAACGGTGACCAGCGGGCGCGGACTGGGCCGCTTGCCCTCGCTGTAAGCCATCACCACCTCGGTGACCTCGCCCGCGAACGCCTCCCCGGACAGCCGCCGTCCCGCCATCACCAGCGGGTCGTCGAGCGCCTCCTGCGCTTCCAGGCGGGCCTGTTCGCGCTCGCGCGCGGCGAGCTTGTTGGCCGCGGTGACCGCGTCGTCGCGGCGCGGCTGCGGGGGTTCACCCGCGAGGACACGGTCGCGATGGCCGGTGAAGGACCAGCGGTCGCGGGTCCAGCGCTCCTCGACCCGCGAGGCCTCCGGCAGCTCCCGCAACCGGTCCAGGCCCCGCCACACCGCGTCCCAGGTGGGCCGGGTCCGGCTCGCCACGAGGGCGCGGATCTCCCGCTCGGCGGTGGTGAGGTCACCGAGCCGGTCGTCGGCCTGCAACCCGTCCTCGGCGGCGGCGAGGGCGGTGCGGGCGCGGTCGTAGCGCTCGATGGCGGGGGCGAGCAGCTTGTTGTCGAACGCCGGGTCGGTGGCGGGACCGGCGGGCGGGCACAGCAACTGGCCGTCCCGGTCCCGCGCGAGCTCCGCCCGCAGGGCCGCCTCGGCGCCCGTCTCACCGCCCGGCGGGTCGATCCAGGCGAGCAGCGCGCCGAGGTGCTGGTCCTCCAGCGTGGACTGGCCGGTCGCCCAGTGCCGGGCCAGTACGTCCGTCATGGCGAGCAGCAGTGAGGAGCCGGGCACGCGCGCCCGCTCGGCGAAGTGGGTCAGCCACCGGCCGAGCAACGGCACACGCGGAGGCGCCGGATAGGGGGTCTCCGGGTCCTGTTCCGCCGTACGCCTGAAGCGCATGGAGCGGCCCAGGAGCCGTACGAAGTCGATGCCCGCGCGGCTCGGAACGATCAACTGCGGGGCGTTCGCGCACAGTTCGACCTCGACCTTGACCCGCTTGCCGGTCTCCGGATCGGTCTCGTTGCGTTCGGCCGCCTCCACGTCAACGGCGTAGGCGTCGATGTACGGCAGGACGACGTCCGCCAGCTCGGAGAGGAACGTAAACCGGAGGTCCCGGTCGCGTGGCTGCGGTACGACCAGCAGGTGCGGGGCGTCCCGGTCCGTGCCGACGAGTGCGCCGAGCGGGGCGCCGGCCTCACCAGCGGTGGTGAGCGGCACGAAGACCAGCGGCCGCTCGGACAGGCGCCGGTGGCGGACGGTGGCGGCGGGCTGGGCGCGGCCCGTGCTGACGGCTTCTAGGCGGGCGAGGGTGGAGATCAGCGACACGCGGTCACCGCCTCCCGGCCGAGGGCCTCCGCCCGCAGCCGCGCCGCCCTGCGCAGGGCCGCCACCGCCGGGTCGTCCGGGTCGCCGGACTCGCCGCGGGCCGCCGACAGCACGCCCTCGACCGTCGTCAGGTCGCCCAGCTCGGCCCGTACCGAACGGCCCAGCGACGTCACCGCGTCGGACGCGCGGGACCGGGCGCGGCAGTGGAAGGCCAGCTCACAGGCGGACAGGCACTCGGGCGCGTACGTCGCCGGAACCGACTCGACGGCTGCCGTCAGCTCGGCGGCGGGCAGCTCGGGGGAGAAGCAGGTGCCGTCGGGGAGGGTGTCGGCGATGTCCTCGATGCGGGTGAGCCGGGCCAGCTGGCGGGCGGTGACCGCGCGCTGCTTGCGGACGTCGACGGCGGAGGCGGTGGGGTGGTTGGAGAAGTCCTTGGGGCAGACGAGGAGCACGCGGTGGCGCACGCGCGGGGCGGGGTTCAGCCGGGCGGCGACCTGCTCCAGCGCCAGCACGTACACCGCCGACTGGCGTGCGGCCGCGCCGACCTTCGCCGCGTCCGCCGAACCGTCCAGCATCGGGAAGGACTTGATCTCCACGACCGTCCAGCTGCCGTCCGGGTGCACGACCACCGCGTCCGGCTCCAGGAAGGCGGGCGAGCCGGCGACGTCCAGCGCGAGCATGGGGTGGTCGAGCAGCGTCCACTCGCCGGGGGCCTCGGTGGCCTCGCGCAGAGCCAGCGCCGTACGGGCCGTGCGGCCCTCGGGGCCGGTCGCGGTGAGCTCGGGCACGCGCGCGTGGGCGGGCGGTTCGGCCGTGCGGTCCAGCTTCTCGTGGACCAGCCGCAGCAGTTCCGCGCCGCCGTCCGCCTTGACCTTGGCCTCGAACGCGTTCCCGCGGGTGAGGGCGAACTGCGACTGCCCGAAGGCCGACGGCGAGCCCAGCGCGCTCGCCAGCGCCGCCTTGTTCACCCCGGCGCCGTCCAGGATCGCGCGCCGTCTGCAGCCGGGGTTGGCGGCGAGGGCGGCCAGGGCGCGCGCGTCGAGCGCCTTGGCCGGTACGTCGGGACCGCGCAGCTCAGCGAGCCGGTGCCGGAGCGCCGTCCCCCGCGTCCTTGGGGGAGGCACTCGGCTCGGCTCCGGATCCGAACCGGGACTCGCGCTGCCGTGGAATTCGCTCACCCGCGGAAGTCTGGCATCCGCCACTGACAATCGAGGAAGAAGCGTCGTCCGAGGCCACGGTGACGGTCTCGCGCGTACCCTGCGCGACCGTGCCGCCGGAGGCCGGTCCGGCCGTCGCGACGGGGGCGGCCTCCGCCCCGAACCGTGCCCGGACCCGGTCCGCGGTCCGCAGGACGTACGGCGTCAGCAGCAGTCCGACGCCCATCACGGCGGCGCCCGCGACGGCGTCCAGGAAGTAGTGGTTGGCGGTGCCCATCACGACGATCGTGGTGATCAGCGGGTAGGCGACGGCCGCCACCTTCGTCAGGCGCGTCCCGCCGTACCGCCACAGCATCACCCCGCACCACAGCGCCCAGCCGACGTGCAGGCTCGGCATGGCCGCGTACTGGTTCGTCATGCCGCCCATGCCCTTGGGCGCGCTCGCCGCGCCGCCCCACCAGCCGTACGAGCTGTACTGGGCCATCGTGTCCACGAAGCCGTAGCTCTCGGCGAGCAGCCGGGGCGGGCAGGTGGGCAGCAGGGTGAAGCCGATCAGGCCTATGAAGGTCGACGTCATCAGCCAGGTGCGGGCCGCGCGGTACCGCACGGTGCGGGACCGGAAGATCCAGACCAGGAGCGCGGGGGTGACCAGGTAGTGCAGGGAGGCGTACCAGAAGTCGGCGGGTACGCCGAGCCAGGGCTCGCGGGTGAAGAGGCGGTTGAGGGGGTGCTCCGCGTTGAGGTACAGGGCCTTCTCGATGTCCAGGATCGCCAGGCCGTGGTCGACGGCGTGGCTGACATCACCCCGGGCGAGCAACCGGCCCGCCGAGTAGCAGGCGTAGACCAGCAGTATCAGCGGCAGCTCGGTCCACCAGCGCAGGCGGGTCCGCGGCGTCGCCTCCACGCCAGCTGTCTCGGCGCGTGGCATCCGATCGCCTCCCCCTTCATGTCGCGGCGCCCGGTTGACCGGTCGTATCACTTTACGGTGTATGCGCGCGCCCCCTTCGGGCGCCCTGGCCCTCAAGACGCAGAGATCGCCCCCCGGGTTGCCCCCGCACAGCGTGCGGGATGATGGACGGGTCCCGCCTCTCATTTCTCCCGGAAGGGCACCTTCATGGCACCGCGGATCCTGCTGGCCCGGCACGGACAGACGGCTTGGTCGCTGTCCGGCAAGCACACGGGCAGGACCGATGTGCCGCTCCTGGAGGAGGGCCGCCGGGGCGCGAAGCTGCTGGGTGAACGCCTGCACCGGCCGCCGTTCGACGGACTTGGCGGGGGCGAGGGCCTCGCGGAGGTCGAGATCCGCACCAGCCCGCTCTCACGCGCGCGTGAGACGTGCGAACTCGCGGGCTTCGGTGACCGCGCGCGTACCTGGGACACGCTGATGGAGTGGGACTACGGCGCCTACGAGGGCATGACGCCTGCGGAGATCCAGGCCGTGCGTCCCGGCTGGCTCATCTGGCGCGACGGTGTGCCGGAGGGCGAGAGCCTGTCCGAGGTGACGGCCCGTGCCGACGAGGTGGTGGCATGGGCGCGCGAGGCCGACCGTGACGTGCTGGTCTTCGCGCACGGGCACATCCTGCGCTCCATAGGCGCGCGCTGGCTGGGGCTGCCGCTCGACTTCGCGGCACGGATCCGGCTGAACCCGACGTCGCTTTCGGTGCTGGGATGGGCGTACGGGGAACCGGCGATCGAGAGCTGGAACGACCTGGGGCATCTGACGGTGTAGCCGGTCGGGCGAGCGCCCTGCCGGTCACGCCATGCGGGGCGCGCTCGCGTGCCGTTCCAGAAACGCCGACACACCGGTCGCCCGCCGGTGCGGCAGCAGCACCCGCGCCGTGCCCGCCAGCATCGTCTGGACCCGCGAGGACTGCACCTGGTCGAGCAGGTCGAGCACCCGCATCCCGGCCGCCGCCGCCTCGTCCGGGCGGCCGCCCCGGGCCAGGTCGTCCGCCAGTTCCGCCGTGTACAGCGCGATGTTGCGGGTGAAGTGCGGATCCTGGAGCCGGGCCGCCCGGTCGGCGTGCCGCGCCGCCCGCTGCCAGTTGCCCAGTATCGACCAGCACTGCGCCTCCAGCACCTCCAGCTCGGCCTCCCCGTAGAAGCTCATCCACTCGGGGTCGGCTTCCGAGCCGCCCCGCCCGTAGAGGGCCTGCGCGCGTACGAGGGCCTGTTCGCAGCCGGTGCGGTCGGCGAGCCCGGCCCAGCCGCCCGCCTCGCGCAGCGCCAGCAGCGACATCAGGCGGGCGGAGCCGAGGGGGCGCGCGGCGCGCTGCGCGGCCTGTGCCGCCCGTACCGCCTCACGCGGTCGGCCCGCGTCCCGTGCCAGGAAGGACATGTTGCAGAAGGCGTGCGCCTCCAGCGCCGGGTCGCTCGCCATCCGGGCCGTCGCGAGCGCCTCCGCGTAGTGCGAGCGGGCGTCGTCGAAGCGACCCGAGTCGTGCGCCAGCCACCCCACCGAGATGGCCAGTTCACCCGCGCCCGAGTGCAGCCGGTCGCCGACCGCCTGCCGGGTCGTGCCGGCGTCGAGCAGCTCGTAGGCGGCCCGCAGCGGGGCGGCCGCGCGCCGGTAGAGGCCGTCGGCGCCGTGCCGGTCGTCGAGCAGCCGGATACGGCGTACGGCCTCCTCCAGCGCGTCCGCCTCGTGTCCCCCGACACGTCGGACGGGACGCTCGGCGGCCGCGGCGTCGAAGGCGAGCCCCAGGGGGCTCAGCGAGGCGGCGGCCACTGTGGCGCCCCCGCCGGTCATGAATGCGCGACGCAGCACGTCGCTCTCCTCGTGGATCTCGTGATTCTGGTGGTTCTCGTGGTTCTGTTCCGGGCCGTACGAGTTGTGCGAGTTGTGCGGGTCGTACGGGTCGTGCGTGGCGTACGGGTTCTGCGGGTCATACGGCTCGTGTCCACCCCACGTCTCACTTGTGGCGAGCGCCGGGCTCGTGGTGTGCACGAGGGGCGCGTCCTCGTCGGTGCGCGCCCGGCGTCCGCGTACGGACGAGCGGGGCGCGAAGCCGAGGTCGGTGAGCGTCCGGCCGGGGAACATGTGCAGGAACACCCGTTCGTACGCGTAGTTGGGGCAGCGGATCTCGCCGGCCTCGACCCGCCCGACGTAACGCGCGTCACAGCTGACCCGCTCACCGATCTCGCGAGCGGCCCGTCGTACCGCCGCGGCGAACTCGGCCGGCGAGCGCTGTCCGCGCAACTGCCGGAATGCGAGATTCGGCCTCGGTGGCCGGGTGGGCTGGGACGAGGTCAGCTCTGACGACGCCATGGCCGGGTCCTCTCATGCGAACCGTCGAACCATGCCGGAGCGAGGGCGAGTTGAGCCGGATGTCGGTTCCGAATACCCGTTCCGAATGTCCGTGCCGAATATCCGTGTGCCCTTGCTGTCGGCGGGCATGAACGTACCTGCTGTAGCGGACCCGCCACGCAGTGTTTGGCTACAAAACGGATATCTCATACGGGATCTGCCATGAACTGCCATCCTTTGCGGCGGACTTCCGCCGTAGCCGTTGACGTCGCGGCGCGTTGAACTCTTCGGACTGCACAAGGGGTTCCGTGGTGGAGGTCGAGATGGAGACCAGCCAGAGCATCGCTCCGCATACGCCGTCGGCAATGCCGCCGGGGCACGCGTCGGCCGCGGAGTGCGGCGAGCCACCGGAGGCGGGCTGCGACGTGGTCACCGTTCCGGCACGGCAGGGCCTGGAGGCGGTCGACATCCTGCGCCGCGGGGCTGCCGCCGACGCGGTGGGACCCGTACTGCACGACGACGGTGGCGACACCCTCGGCTTCGTGGTCCCGTCGGGCACCGCGGCCGCCTGGGACGTGCCCGGCAGCACCTGCACGGAGACCGACGGCCGCGGACTGAGCCTGGACCTCAACCCCGAGCCGCCCGTCGAGGGCTCGGACTGGCTCCTGCCGCCCGGCGAGGCGGACCTGGCGACGGATCCCGCGGTGCTGCGGGCGGCGCTCGGAGAGGCCGCGCGGCTGATCGAGGCGGCCGACAACTGCCGGTGACGGCGCTGCCCGGGCGGCGCCGCCCGCCGCTTGCGACAATGACCCCATGGGAAAGTCCAGGAACGCCAGACGCCGGTCGGCCGCGGCCGAGCCGGTCGTCGAGCGCGTCGACGGCGGCCTCGCCGAGCTGATACCCGACCCGGACCGCGCCCGGGCCTGGACCCTCCTCATCGACGGAGCCCCTCAGTCGCACGTCGACCTGGACGACCCGGCGTACCTCTCCTTCGAGTACCAGCGGCGCCTCGGGCACGTCATCGACCTCGTCGCCGCACCGGGCAGACCCGTACGGGCCGTGCACCTCGGCGGTGGCGCGTTCACCCTCGCCCGCTACGTCGCCGCGACCCGCCCCCGCTCCACCCAGCAGGTCGTCGAACGGGACGCGGCCCTCGTCCAACTGGTCCGCAGGGAACTGCCGTTGGATCCGGGCGCCCGGATCCGGGTGCGGTCGACGGACGCCCGGGACGGGCTCGCCAAGGTGCCCGACGGGTGGGCCGACCTCGTCATCGCCGATGTCTTCAGCGGCACCCGGACCCCCGCCCATCTGACCTCGACCGAGTTCCTCGACGACGTCCGCAGGGTCCTCGCGCCGGGCGGTGTGTACGCCGCCAACCTCGCCGACGGGCCGCCGCTCGCGCACCTGCGCGGCCAGATCGCCACCGCCGCCGACCGGTTCACGGAGCTCGCCCTGGTCGCCGACCCGGCCGTACTGCGCGGCAAGCGCTTCGGCAACGCCGTCCTCGTCGCCTCCGACCGCTCGCTCCCGGTCGCCGAACTGACCCGTAGCGCCGCCTCCGACCCGCACCCCGCGCGCGTGGAGCACGGCAGGACGCTCACCGACTTCACCGGCGGCGCCGTTCCCGTCACCGACCTCGTGGCGGTGGCGTCCCCGGCGCCGCCCCCGTCGGTGTTCCGGTGACGTCGCGCCGGTGACTCAGTAGTCCCCGATCTCCACCCGCGGCGGCCCGTCGTGCCAGGTGCAGAACACCGACACCCGGTCCGCGCCGGCGCTGAACTCCACCCGGATCCACGTCTCCGTCTTCCACACCTGCATCGACCAGCCCGAACCCGGCGTGGCCGAGACGAGGGACGCGTCCCGCGCGCCGATGTCGAAGACCACCCGTCCGCCGTCGGTGTCGTAGCCCTTGACCTGGCCGGACGCGGCGGGGGAGGGGCTGGTGCTCTTCGGCGGTGCCGTCGAGGGGGCCGGGGTGCGGGGCGTCGCGGTCGGCTTCGGCGAGGGGCTCGCGGGGCTCGACGGGGTCGGCCGGTTCGTCGACGACGCCAGCGGCTTCGACTCCTGCGTCGTCGCGTCGGCGGCCGTGATGGGCAGGGCGCGGGGGCGGTCGTACACCGTGCCCGCCATCACCGTGTGGACACCCCACCACGACAGCGTGACCGCCGCGCCCGTGGCGAACGACCAAGCCAGTACGTGTACGAGTCCTCTGCGCATCGCGGGCCATACTGCCTCACGCGTCCCGGACGTGTCGCGCCGTTGTGCGCGGGCGTGAAGTCGCCCACACGGGTGCGGTTGTCCACAGGCGGTGAGTTGTCCACAGGCCCGGACCGGGCTCGGCGGCATGGCGTACGGTGCGGCGCATGGCAAGTGTGCTCGTGGTCGAGGACGACCAGTTCGTACGCTCGGCGCTCATCCGGCACCTGACCGACGCCGCCCACACGGTGCGCAGCGTCGGTACGGCACTGGAGGCGCTGCGCGAGGTCGCCCATTTCCGTTTCGACGTGGTGATCCTGGACCTCGGTCTGCCCGATCTGGACGGCTCCGAGGCCCTGAAGATGCTGCGCGGGATCACGGACGTACCGGTGATCATCGCCACGGCGAGGGACGACGAGACGGAGATCGTCCGGCTGCTGAACGCCGGGGCGGACGACTATCTGACCAAGCCGTTCTCGGTGGAGCACCTGTCGGCCCGGATGGCCGCCGTGCTGCGCCGCGCCCGGTCGGGCAGCGCGGAGGCCGCCCCGTCCAGCGTGCTCCGCGTCGGCGGCCTGACCGTCGACCCGCTGCGCCGCCAGGCCGAGTTGGACGGGGCGAGCCTGGACCTCACCCGCCGCGAGTTCGACCTCCTCGCCTTCCTCGCCGGGCGGCCCGGGGTCGTCGTACCGCGCAAGGAACTGCTCGCCGAGGTGTGGCAGCAGTCCTACGGCGACGACCAGACCATCGACGTCCATCTGTCCTGGCTGCGCCGCAAACTGGGCGAGACCGCCGCCAACCCGCGCTATCTGCACACCCTGCGCGGCGTCGGTGTGAAGCTGGAACCACCCGTGGGGGAGCCGCCGCGATGAGGTGGGCACTGGTCAAGGTCTCTCTGGCGGTCACCACCATGGTCGTGGTCGCCTTCGCCGTCCCGCTCGGACTCGTCATCCGGGAGATGGCCCGCGACCGCGCCTTCTCCAACGCCGAGCGGGAGGCCGCGGCCGTCGCCCCCGCGCTGTCCATCACCACCGACCGGGACCAGCTGGAGCGGGTCGTCGCCTCGGCCGGATCGGACGCGGGCATGGCCGTGCACATACCGGCCTCCGACGGCACGGATGCGGTCGACCTCGGCCGGCGGCGCGCCGCCACCGAGGACATCGCGACCGTACGACGGCTGGGCCGCGCCTCGACCAGTGAGGTCGCCGGCGGCTCGACGCTGCTCCAGCCGGTCGCGCTCAGCACCGGCGAGATCGCCGTCGTCGAGGTGTACGTCCCCGACGCGGAGGTCACCAACGGCCTGGCCACGGCCTGGGCGGTGCTCGCCGGGGTCGGTCTCGCACTGGTCGTCGGGTCGGTCGCGGTCGCCGACCGGCTGGGCGTACGGATGGTGCGGCCCGCGCAGCGTCTGGTCGAGGGCGCGCATGAGCTGGGGGAGGGCAAGCTGGGCGCCCGGGTGCCCGAGGAGGGGCCGACCGAACTGCGGCTGGCGGCGGTGGCGTTCAACTCGATGGCCGACCAGGTGGTGCAACTCCTCGCCAACGAGCGTGAGCTGGCGGCCGACCTGTCCCATCGTCTGCGTACCCCGCTGACCGTGCTGCGGCTGAACGCGGCCTCGCTCGGGGACGGTCCGGCCGCCGAGCAGACCCGGGCCGCGGTCGCCCAGTTGGAGCGGGAGGTCGACACCATCATCCGTACGGCACGCGACGCCAAGCCGCAGACGGTGGCGGCCGGTCCGGGCGCCGGGTGCGACGCGGCCGAGGTGGTGCGCGAGCGCATGGCGTTCTGGTCGGCGCTGGCGGAGGACGAGGGCCGCAAGGTGCGGGTGGCCGGCGTGGACCGGCCGGTGCGCATACCCGTGGCCCGGGCGGATCTGGCGGCCGCGCTGGACGCGCTGCTCGGCAACGTGTTCCGGCACACCTCCGAGGGCACGGCCTTCGCGGTCGACGTGCACAACGGCGAGGACGCGGTGATCGTGCTCGTCTCCGACGCGGGGCCCGGCATCTCCGACCCCGAGGCGGCGATGGCGCGCGGGCGGGGCTCGGGCAGCGCCGGCTCGACCGGGCTCGGCCTGGACATCGTGCGGCGGCTCGCGGAGTCGACGGGCGGGGACGTACGGATCGGGTCGTCGGTGCTGGGCGGGACCGAGGTGCGGATATGGATCCAGCTGGACGGACGGGCACCGGAGCGCAGGGGGCATCGGGGGGCGGTTCGAAGACGCCGGCCCGGCAAATTGGTCTCGACCTTTAACCGTCCCCGATCCCTTCCTTAAGCGCACCCTAAGGTCCTCAACGCCGGTCTGGATCAGGGCTTTTGCCCGATTCGAGATCGCTAGCGTGCTGCCGCACCCCCACCCCGGGAATCCCCCCCGTGAAGAGCGAAGGCAGGCACGCGATGAGTACGCACCGGCGCAGGATCAGCGGCAGGAACAAGGCGATCGGCGGTGTCGTCGCCGCGGCCGTGGTCGGCGGCGGCGCGACCCTGTTCACCGGTACCGCGCAGGCGGCCGGGATCGGGGCGGCGTACACGAGGACCAGCGACTGGTCGACGGGTTACACCGCGCAGTACGTCGTCACCAACAACAGCGGCGGGACGAAGAAGGAGTGGACGCTGGAGTTCGACCTGCCGTCCGGCTCGAAGCTGAGTTCCCTGTGGAACGCGGAGTCGAAGGTGAGCGGGCAACATGTCACCGTCACACCGCCGAAGTGGGACCGGGACGGGCTCGCGGCCGGAGAGTCGGTGACGGTCGGCTTCGTGGTCAACGGCACGGGCGCACCGGCGGACTGTCTCATCGACGACGCCAAGTGCTCCACGGACGACAGCGCGACGCCCGAGCCGAGCGGCCGCCCGACGTCCACCGGATCCGCCACGCCGACGTCGGCGCCGACACCGACGGCCACACCCACCCAGAGCGCGCCCCCGACCCCGACCGCCAAGCCTTCGGAGAGCCCCGGCACCGGCACCGGAGCCGCCGCCGGTTTCGCCCCGTACATCGACACCTCCCTCTACCCGGCCTTCGACATGGCGGCCGGCGCCGAGGCCACCGGCGTGAAGGACTACAACCTCGCCTTCGTCACCGACGGCGGCGGCTGCACCCCGAAGTGGGGCGGTGTCACCGACCTCGGCGGCGACGCGGTGGCCGCGCAGATCGGTGACCTGCGCGCCAAGGGCGGCGACGTCCGGGTCTCCTTCGGCGGCGCCGCCGGCAGCGAGTTGGCGACGACCTGCACCTCGGCGGACGCGCTGGCGGCGGCGTACGGCAAGGTCGTGGACGCGTACAAGCTGACCAAGGTCGACTTCGACGTCGAGGGCGGCGCACTGCCGGACAAGGCGGCCAACACCCGCCGCGCCCAGGCGATAGCCGAGCTCCAGCGGCAGCACCCGGACCTGGACGTCTCCTTCACCCTTCCCGTCATGCCGGAGGGCCTGACCCAGCCCGGCGTCGACCTCCTCGCCGACGCCAAGCGCAACGGAGTGAAGATCGACACCGTCAACATCATGGCGATGGACTACGGCCCCGCCTACAGCGGCGACATGGGCACCTACGCCGAACAGGCGGCCACCGCCACCCAGGCCCAGGTCAAGAGCGTCCTCGGCCTCTCCGACAGCGCGGCCTGGAAGACGGTCGCCGTCACCCCGATGATCGGCGTCAACGACGTCACCACCGAGATCTTCAAGGTCGACGACGCCACCCAGCTGGTGAAGTTCGCCCAGTCCAAGGGCCTCGGCTGGCTGTCGATGTGGTCGGCGACCCGCGACAAGCAGTGCGCGGGCGGCGAGAAGCCCGCGGCGGACGCGACGTGCAGCTCGATCCTCCAGGAGAAGTTCGCCTTCTCGAAGGCGTTCGCGGCGTACGGCAAGTAACGCCGAGCGTCCACGGGCAACCACGACACGGGGGTCACGCGCCCCGGCCGGATGGGGGGGAAGACCGGCCCGGGGGCGGGGCCCCCGGGGCGGGGTGTCCCCTGGACGCAGGGCCTTTGATGGCGTAAGCCGCCGACGCCCGCGCGGAGGCCGACAGAG
>NZ_JAKEIP010000115.1 GCF_021474425.1 Streptomyces muensis
GCCCCGCCCCGGCGACCTCACCCTCGGCTGGATCCGCGACCAGGTCCTCTCGGTCCTGGACCTCGGCACCCGCCTCCCCGCCCACGAGGCCGCCTACTTCGCCGACCGTCTCCTGGTCCACCTCACCAGCTGCGACGCCCGCCGCGAGGGGCAGTGGGAGAAGGTCGCCTGGTGGGACTTCATCCGCGCCGAGGAGATGAGCGCGGAGTACCAGACGCTCCTCGGCATCGGCCAGACCCGCAACCTCGTCGCCACGCGCGCGGAGGTCGCCTCGACCCGGACCGTCGGCCGCGTCATCATCGAGGCCCTGCTGCTGTGGGGCCTGCTCGGCCGGGGCATGGACGGCGACGCCGACATCGACCGCGTCCTCAACGCCCCCACCAGCGAGGCCTGGATCGACCCCTGGGAGGCCCACCTGCGCTCCCTCGGCGTCGAGTTCGTCCTCGGCACCCGGGTCCGCGAGGTCCGCTACGACGCCGGCCGGGTGACCGGCGTCCACGTCTCGGCCCGCGAAGGCGGCGACGAACGTACCGTCACCGCCGACCACTACGTCTGCGCGCTCCCGGTCGAGCACGCACGCCTGACGTGGGGCCCGGCCCTGCGCGCGGCCGACCCGCAGCTCGCCCGCTGCGACGCGCTCCAGGCGGACTGGATGACCGGCGTGATGTTCTATCTGCGCACGCCCACCCCCGTCGTGCACGGGCACGTCAACTGCCTCGACTCACCGTGGTCGGTGACCGCCGTCGGCCAGGCCCAGTTCTGGAACGGCCGGGACTTCCCCCGCGACTACGGCGACGGACGGGCCCGGGACTGCCTCTCCGCGATCATCTCGGAGTGGGACAAGCCGGGCATCCTGTACGGCAAGACGGCCAAGGAGTGCACCAAGGAGGAGGTCGTCGCCGAACTCTGGGCCCAGCTGAAGGACGGCCTGAACGACGCCGGCAAGACCACGCTGCGGGACGAGGACCGCCTCGGCTGGTTCATGGACCCGGCGGTGACGGGCCTGGGCGGCCCCGATCCGCAGAACCGCGAGCAGCTCCTCATCCACCCCACGGGCACCCTCTACAACCGCCCCACGGCCCGCACGAAGGTCCCGAACTTCTTCCTCGCGGGCGACTACGTCCGTACCGACGTGGACCTGGCGACGATGGAGGGCGCCAACGAGTCGGCTCGCCTGGCGGTCAACGCACTCCTGGACGCGGACAATTCGGACACCGAGCGCTGTGAGATCCGGGAGCTGTACCGGCCCCCGGAGCTGGAGCCGCTGAAACGGGTCGACGAGGTGCGCTACAAGCTGGGCCTGCCCAACACCTTCGACCTCGGCTGAGCCGCGAAGGCCCCCGAACGGGACGTAAGGGCCGCTGCCCCCGAGCGGCTGCGGCCCTTACGGTGATCCCTGCGACTCAGAGGACGCGCACCGCGCCCGACGCCGGGTAGCCGGACAGGTCCTGGATGACGACGCCCTTGGAGGGGTTGGCCGCGTCCAGGTACTGGCCGTTACCGATGTAGACGCCCACGTGGTACGCCGAGCCCTTGCCGCCCCAGTACAGGATGTCGCCGACCTGGATCTGCGACAGCGGGATGTCGGTGCCGGCCATCGACTGGTCCTGCGAGACCCGCGGCAGGTCGACGCCGACCTGCTTGAACGCGGCCTGGACCAGGCTGGAGCAGTCCCACGCGTTGGGGCCGGTGGCGCCCATGACGTACGCGTCGCCCACCTGTGCCTGGAGGAAGGCGATGACCGTCCCGACGCTGCCACTGGCGGGAGCGGCCACGCTGGTGCTCGCGGAAGCGGACAGGGTGGTGCGCTCGGCGCTGCGCGAGGCGGCGGCCTCGGCGGCGGCCCGGCGGGCCTCCTCGGCCTTCTTCTTCGCCTCGGCCTTCTTCTTGGCCTCCGCGAGGTCCTTCTTGGCTTCCTTGGCGGCCGCGGCGGCGGCCGCGTCACGCTGGGCGTCGAGCTCGTAGTTCGCCGCCGCCAACTGGGTGGCGTCGGCGGACTGGGCGATCTGGTCCGCCAGGTCACCCGTCAGGGTGGGCAGTTCGATGGTCTGCGTCACCGGCTCGGCGGCGTTCGCCGTGGCCGACGCACCAGCCGCTGCCATGCTGAGGACGCCACCGGCAACTCCGGCACGCATCGCGATGGATGTCGACGCGTTGCGGCGGGGCTTCCGGTGGCTACGTATGTGAGCGGTGTGGGACATGAGAACAACCGGTATCAGGGGCTCCTCCATACCTACAAGAAACGTGTGCTGCGCCACAGTTGCTCAATCACCGCCCCAAATTCCGGGCGGGCCGCCCTTTATTGACGCCGTAACGGACATTGCGGACGCGCCGTAACCCGCCCGTGATCACGAGCTTTCATCATTAAGTCCGAATTGCCCACCGCTTACCACTTGTTGGGACCGGTGGCCAAGCCCGGTTCTCGCGGCCCTCTCGTCATGTGGCAGAGGTCACGCAACGGTTACGGCCTCGTGCGCGTCCTGTGTCCGAATCCCGCCCGCCGACGCTCGTGAACGCGTGCACGCGTCCACACCCGCTCCGCGGCTCCCTCTGAAGTGTGAACGCGCTCCACTATCAAGACGCCCCGTCCAACACCAATTTGCATGCAAGGGAAGTCTCTTGATATTGAGACGCCCCCTCCGAGCTGCGACGACGAGCGAAAATGTCACCTTTGGTGATCACTCGGACGCTTCTCGTGCGAAGATCACCGCCCATCCGGCTTCATGATCCTTCGTCAGGTGGTGGAGATCACAAAGCTTGTGTAATACCCCGTGTCGCAGATCACAGAGCGGCGGGCATAAGATGCGAGGCAGTTGGGCTTGTGACCTGCTTCACATGTTCTCGATCTTCGCCGGGACGAGCGGGGCTCGTGGGATCGGTGAGGCGGCTGTGAGCCCAGTGCAACCGCCAGCAGTCAGTGCCGACTGAGAGGAGCGAGGAGCGGTGAACGCGTATGCGCCCATCCTCGTACTGGGAGCCCTCGGGGCAGGCTTTGCGATCTTCTCCGTGGTCATGGCCACGCTGATCGGTCCGAAGCGGTACAACCGGGCCAAGCTCGAGGCCTATGAGTGCGGCATCGAGCCGACCCCCACGCCGGCCGGAGGCGGGCGCTTCCCGATCAAGTACTACCTGACGGCGATGCTCTTCATCATCTTCGATATCGAGATCGTCTTCCTCTACCCCTGGGCCGTCACCTTCGACTCCCTGGGGATTTTCGGGCTCGTGGAGATGCTGCTCTTCGTGCTCACCGTCTTCGTCGCGTACGCGTACGTATGGCGGCGCGGCGGCCTGGAATGGGACTGAGGGGCCTTTAACTCATGGGACTCGAAGAAAAGCTGCCGAGCGGATTCCTGCTGACCACCGTCGAGCAGGCCGCGGGCTGGGTACGCAAGGCGTCCGTCTTCCCGGCCACCTTCGGCCTCGCGTGCTGCGCCATCGAGATGATGACGACCGGCGCCGGCCGCTACGACCTGGCGCGCTTCGGCATGGAGGTCTTCCGCGGCTCGCCGCGCCAGGCCGACCTGATGATCGTCGCCGGCCGGGTCAGCCAGAAGATGGCGCCGGTGCTCCGGCAGGTCTACGACCAGATGCCGAACCCCAAGTGGGTGATCTCCATGGGGGTCTGCGCCTCCTCGGGCGGCATGTTCAACAACTACGCGATCGTGCAGGGCGTCGACCACATCGTCCCGGTCGACATCTATCTGCCGGGCTGCCCGCCGCGGCCCGAGATGCTGATGGACGCCATTCTCAAGCTCCACCAGAAGATCCAGTCCTCCAAGCTCGGCGTGAACGCCGAGGAAGCGGCCCGCGAGGCGGAGGAAGCGGCGCTCAAGGCCCTGCCCACGATCGAGATGAAGGGGCTGCTGCGGTGAGCGACGCGAACGGCACCAACGGAGCGAACGGGGCGAACGGGTCCAACGGGGTCAACCCCGAGAAGGACCTCTCCGCCTCCAACCTCCCCGGCCAGCGCGGCCAGGGAGGAGAGGAGATCCGCGTCCAGCGCGGCATGTTCGGCGCCAACAACGGCGGCGACACCTCCGGCTACGGCGGGCTCGTCCGCTCGGTCCGGCTCCCGGGCCCGGCGAGCCGCCCCTACGGAGGCTGGTTCGACGAGGTCGCCGACGAACTCGAAGGCGCCCTGGAGGAACAGGGACTCCTCCCCGACAACGCCATCGAGAAGACGGTCGTCGACCGCGACGAGCTCACCTTCCACATCGAACGCGAGCACCTGCTCCGCGTCGCCCGCACCCTGCGCGACGACCCGGCCCTGCGCTTCGAACTGTGCACCGGCGTCAGCGGCGTCCACTACCTCAGCGACAAGGGCCGCGAGCTGCACGCCGTCTACCACCTGCGCTCGATCACCCACAACCGGCTGATCCGCCTCGAAGTCAGCGCCCCCGACAGCGACCCGCACATCCCGTCGCTCGTCTCCGTGTACCCGACCAACGACTGGCACGAGCGCGAGACGTACGACTTCTTCGGCATCGTCTTCGACGGTCACCCCGCCCTGACGCGGATCATGATGCCGGACGACTGGCAGGGCCACCCGCAGCGCAAGGACTACCCCCTCGGCGGCATCCCCGTCGAGTACAAGGGCGCCCAGATCCCGGCTCCGGACCAGCGGAGGTCGTACTCATGAGCACGCAGTCAGCATCCGCCCGTGAGACCACCGAGGGCACCGTATACACGGTCACCGGTGGCGACTGGGACGAGGTCGTCCAGGCCGCGGCCCGTGCCGACGACGAGCGCATCGTCCTCAACATGGGTCCGCAGCACCCCTCCACCCACGGAGTGCTCCGCCTGATCCTGGAGATCGACGGCGAAACGGTCACCGAGGCCCGCTGCGGCATCGGATACCTGCACACCGGCATCGAGAAGAACCTCGAGTACCGGACCTGGACGCAGGGCACCACGTTCGTGACGCGCATGGATTACCTGACGTCCTTCTTCAACGAGACCGCCTACTGTCTCGCCGTCGAGAAGCTCCTCGGCATCGAGGACGAGATCACCGAGCGCGCCAAGATCATCCGGGTGCTCCTGATGGAGCTGAACCGGCTCTCCTCCCACCTGGTGTGCATCGCCACCGGCGGCATGGAACTCGGCGCCACCACGATCATGATCTACGGATTCCGCGATCGTGAAATGATTCTCGACATCTACGAGCTCATCACGGGCCTCAGGATGAACCACGCGTACATCCGCCCCGGCGGACTCGCCCAGGACCTGCCGCCCGGCGCGGTGGACCAGATCCGCGAGTTCGTGAAGAAGATGAAGAAGAACCTCCCGGAGTACGACAAGCTCGCCACCGGGAACCCCATCTTCAAGGCCCGCATGCAGGACGTCGGCTATCTCGACCTGGCCGGCTGCATGGCCCTCGGCGCCACCGGCCCGATCCTGCGCTCCACCGGCCTCCCGCACGACCTGCGCAAGACGCAGCCGTACTGCGACTACGAGACCTATGACTTCGAGGTCCCGACCGCCGACACCTGCGACTCCTACGGGCGCTTCCTGATCCGTCTGGAGGAGATGCGCCAGTCGCTCGGGATCGTCGAGCAGTGCCTGGACCGGCTGCAGCCCGGCCCGGTCATGGTCGCCGACAAGAAGATCGCCTGGCCCGCCCAGCTCGCCCTGGGACCGGACGGACTCGGCAACTCCCTCGACCACATCAAGAAGATCATGGGCACCTCCATGGAGGCCCTGATCCACCACTTCAAGCTGGTCACCGAGGGCTTCCGGGTCCCGCCGGGGCAGGCGTACGCGGCCGTCGAGTCGCCCAAGGGCGAGCTCGGGGTGCATGCCGTCTCCGACGGCGGCACCCGCCCCTTCCGGGTCCACTTCCGCGACCCGTCCTTCACCAACCTTCAGGCCATGGCGGCGATGTGCGAGGGCGGCCAGGTCGCCGACGTCATCGTCGCCGTCGCGTCCATCGACCCCGTGATGGGAGGCGTCGACCGGTGACCACCTCTTCTTCGGAGCGGGGCGTCAGCCTGGGCATGCCCGAACTGCCCGCGCCCGCGTACCCGGACGACGTTCGGGAACGGCTGGAGCGCGACGCGCGCGAGGTCATCGCCCGCTACCCGGACTCCCGGTCGGCCCTCCTGCCGTTGCTGCACCTCGTGCAGTCGGAGGAGGGGCATGTCACGCGCACCGGGATGCAGTTCTGCGCGGACGTGCTCGGCCTGACCACGGCCGAGGTCACCGCGGTGGCCACCTTCTACACGATGTACCGGCGCAAGCCGAGCGGTGACTACCAGGTCGGCGTCTGCACCAACACCCTGTGCGCGGTGATGGGCGGCGACGCGATCTTCGAGGAGCTCCAGGAGCACCTGGGCGTCGGCAACGGCGAGACCACCGACGACGGCAAGGTCACCCTGGAGCACATCGAGTGCAACGCGGCCTGCGACTTCGCGCCGGTCGTGATGGTCAACTGGGAGTTCTTCGACAACCAGGACCCGGCCAGCGCCAAGCGCCTCGTCGACGACCTCCGGGCGGGACGGCCCGTCGAGCCGACGCGCGGGGCGCGGCTGTGCACCTTCAAGGACACCGCGCGGATCCTGGCCGGCTTCCCCGACGAGCGGCCCGGGGCCGTCGAGGAGAGCGGCAGTGCGGGACCGGCGTCGCTGGTGGGCCTCCGCCTGGCCAAGGGAGAGGTCGCACCCGCGCGCGTGGTCCATCCGCGGGACGGCGGCCCGCACGACGAGCCGCAGGGCAAGGCAGTGCACGACCCGTCGCCGGCTGAACACCTCAGCTCGCACGACGCGCCGCAGGAATCGTCCGCGTCCGACCCAGCCCACCCGGCAGGGCCTGTCGCCGAGGAGGGGGAGTGATGACGTTGGCACCAGAGCTGAAGGAAAACAGCCCCGAGAAGCTGCTCGCACCCGTGCTGTCGGCCTTCTGGGACGAGGACAGGTCCTGGACGCTGGACGTCTACCGAAGGCACGAGGGGTACGAGGGTCTGCGCAAGGCGCTCGCCATGTCGCCGGACGACCTGATCGCGTACGTCAAGGACTCCGGTCTGCGCGGGCGCGGTGGCGCGGGATTCCCGACGGGAATGAAATGGCAGTTCATTCCCCAGGGTGATGGAAAACCGCACTATCTAGTTGTCAACGCCGACGAATCGGAGCCCGGGACGTGCAAGGACATCCCGCTCCTCTTCGCGAACCCGCATAGCCTCATCGAGGGCATTGTCATCGCGTGTTATGCCATCAGGTCTTCGCATGCCTTCATCTATCTGCGTGGTGAAGTCGTCCCCGTATTGCGGCGGTTGCACGAGGCCGTGCGCGAGGCCTACGCGGCGGGCTACCTCGGCGAGAACATCCTGGGCAGCGGACTCGACCTCGAACTCACCGTGCACGCGGGCGCCGGCGCGTACATCTGCGGTGAGGAGACCGCACTGCTCGACTCGCTCGAAGGCCGCCGTGGTCAACCGCGGCTTCGTCCCCCCTTCCCTGCGGTGGCAGGTCTCTACGCCTGCCCGACTGTTGTGAACAACGTCGAGTCGATCGCGTCGGTTCCCGCGATTCTGCATCGGGGCAAAGAATGGTTCCGGTCGATGGGCAGTGAGAAGTCCCCGGGCTTCACGCTCTACTCGCTCAGCGGCCATGTCGCCAATCCCGGCCAGTACGAGGCCCCGCTCGGCATCACGCTCCGCCAGCTGCTGGAGATGAGCGGCGGAATGCGCCCCGGCCATCGCCTCAAGTTCTGGACGCCGGGCGGCTCCTCGACGCCGATGTTCACCGACGAGCACCTCGACGTCCCTCTGGACTACGAAGGAGTGGGCGCCGCGGGTTCCATGCTCGGAACCAAGGCTCTCCAGTGCTTCGACGAGACGACCTGTGTCGTGCGCGCCGTCACCCGCTGGACCGAGTTCTACGCCCACGAGTCCTGCGGCAAGTGCACGCCCTGCCGCGAAGGCACGTACTGGCTCGTGCAGTTGCTGCGCGACATCGAGGCCGGCAAGGGCGTGATGAGTGACCTCGACAAGCTGAACGACATCGCCGACAACATCAACGGCAAGTCCTTCTGCGCCCTCGGCGACGGCGCCGCCTCGCCGATCTTCTCCTCGCTGAAGTACTTCCGCGAGGAGTACGAGCGGCACATCACGGGCCGTGGCTGCCCCTTCGACCCGGCCAAGTCGACGGCCTGGGCCGATCACCGCACGGAGGTGAACGCATGACCGTGACCACCAATGCTCCCTCGGGAGGGGGAGAGGCGGCGGTCCCGCCGGAAGATCTCGTGACGCTGACGATCGACGGCGTCGAGATCAGTGTGCCGAAGGGCACCCTGGTCATCCGGGCCGCCGAGCAGCTCGGCATCGAGATCCCCCGCTTCTGCGACCACCCCCTTCTCGACCCGGCCGGCGCCTGCCGCCAGTGCATCGTCGAGGTCGAGGGCCAGCGCAAGCCGATGGCGTCCTGCACGATCACCTGCACGGACGGCATGGTCGTCAAGACGCACCTCACCTCGCCGGTCGCGGAGAAGGCCCAGAAGGGTGTGATGGAGCTCCTGCTCATCAACCACCCGCTGGACTGCCCGGTCTGCGACAAGGGCGGTGAGTGCCCGCTGCAGAACCAGGCCATGTCGCACGGCCAGTCCGACTCCCGCTTCGAGGGCAAGAAGCGGACGTACGAGAAGCCCGTACCGATCTCCACACAGGTGCTGCTCGACCGCGAGCGGTGCGTGCTGTGCGCCCGCTGCACCCGGTTCTCCAACCAGGTCGCGGGCGACCCGATGATCGAGCTGGTCGAGCGCGGCGCGCTCCAGCAGGTCGGCACCGGTGAGGGCGACCCGTTCGAGTCGTACTTCTCCGGGAACACCATCCAGATCTGCCCGGTCGGCGCGCTGACCTCGGCGGCGTACCGGTTCCGCTCCCGCCCCTTCGACCTGATCTCGTCGCCGTCCGTCTGCGAGCACTGCTCCGGAGGCTGTGCCACGCGCACCGACCACCGGCGCGGCAAGGTCATGCGGCGCCTCGCGGCGGACGACCCCGAGGTCAACGAGGAGTGGATCTGCGACAAGGGGCGGTTCGGCTTCCGGTACGCGCAGCAGCGCGACCGGCTCCAGACCCCACTGGTGCGCAACGCCGAGGGCGACCTCGAACCGGCCTCCTGGCCCGAGGCGCTCCAGATCGCCGCCCAGGGTCTGCTCGCCTCACGCGGCCGCACCGGTGTCCTGACCGGTGGCCGGCTCACCATCGAGGACGCCTACGCGTACAGCAAGTTCGCGCGCGTGGCGCTCGACACCAACGACATCGACTTCCGCGCGCGCGTGCACAGCGGCGAGGAGGCCGACTTCCTCGCCGCGCGGGTCGCCGGTCACGGCCGCGACCTCGACGGTACGGGCGTCACGTACGCCGCCGTCGAGAAGGCGCCGGCCGTCCTGCTCGCCGGGTTCGAGTCCGAGGAGGAGGCGCCCGGCATCTTCCTGCGGCTGCGCAAGGCCTGGCGCAGGCACGGCCAGAAGGTGTTCTCGCTGGCCACGCACTCCACGCGCGGTCTGGAGAAGGCGGGCGGCACGCTGCTGCCGGCCGCTCCCGGCACCGAGACCGAGTGGCTGGACGCACTCGCCGGCGGGGTCGGCCTGGACGAGGCCGGAGCGCAGGCGTCCGAGGCGCTGCGCACCGAGGGCGCGGTGATCGTCGTCGGCGAGCGGCTGGCCGCCGTGGCGGGCGGCCTCACCGCCGCCGTAAGGGCCGCGACCGCGACCGGCGCCGAGCTGGTCTGGATCCCGCGCCGGGCCGGGGAGCGTGGCGCCGTCGAGGCGGGCGCGCTGCCGTCGCTGCTGCCCGGAGGACGTCCCGCAACCGACCCGCGCGCGCGTGAGGAGGTCGCCGCCGTCTGGGGCCTGGCCGATCTCCCGCACCGCTACGGCCGCGACACCGGCCAGATCGTGGAGGCCGCCGCCACCGGCGAACTCCAGGCGCTGCTGGTCGCGGGCGTCGAGGTCGCCGACCTGCCCGACCCGGCACGCGCGCGTGCCGCGCTCGCCGAGGTCGGCTTCGTGGTCTCGCTGGAGCTGCGGCCCGGCGAGGTGACCGAACTCGCCGACGTCGTACTGCCGGTCGCCGCGGTCGCCGAGAAGGCCGGCACCTTCCTCAACTGGGAAGGCCGGGTGCGCTTCTTCGAGGCCGCGCTCAAGCCCGACCAGATGACCCGCCGTCTGGCCCCGACCGACGCGCGCGTGCTCCAGATGCTGGCCGACGCCATGGACGTCCACCTGGGCCTGCCGGATCTGCGCACCACGCGCGCGGAGATCGACCGGCTCGGATCCTGGGACGGGCCGCGGGCCGCCGACCCCCTGGAGACCGCGGTCCAGTTGCCGCGGCCGGCCGCCGGTGAGGCCGTGCTGGCAGGGCACCGGCTGCTGCTCGACCAGGGCCTCCTCCAGCAGGGCGACGAGGCGCTCGCCGGCACCCGGCACGCCGCACATGCGCGCGTGTCGGCCGCCACGGCCGCCGAGGCCGGGGTGAAGAACGGCGACGTGCTCGCCGTGAGCGGCCCAGCCGGAGTCGTCGAACTGCCGCTTCAGATCACGGAGATGCCCGACCGGGTGGTGTGGCTCCCGCTGAACTCCGTGGGCGGCGGCGTCGCCTCCGACACCGGGGCGCTGCCCGGCTCACTCGTCCGCATCGGCCCGGCGACCCTCGCGTCCGAGGCCCCCGAGGAGGTGGAGGCATGAGCCCTTTCCTCGCCGCTGAAGACCTCTCGATGTTCGGCCGCGACCCCTGGTGGCTGGTCGTCATCAAGGCGGTGTTCTGCTTCGCCTTCCTGATGGTGACCGTGCTGTTCTCCATCGTCTGGGAGCGCAAGGTCGTCGCCTGGATGCAGCTGCGCATCGGCCCCAACCGGCACGGCCCCTGGGGCATGCTCCAGTCGCTCGCCGACGGCATCAAGCTGATGCTGAAGGAAGACGTCATCGTCAAACGCGCGGACAAGGTCGTCTACGTCCTCGCGCCGATCGTCGCGGCCATCCCGGCCTTCATGGCCATCGCGGTGATCCCCTTCGGCCCGGCCGGCAACGAGATCTCGATCTTCGGCCAGCGCACCACGATGCAGCTCACCGACCTGCCGATCGCGATGCTCTACATCCTCGCGGTCGCCTCGGTCGGCATCTACGGCATCGTGCTCGCGGGTTGGAGTTCCGGATCGACGTATCCGCTGCTCGGTGGCCTGCGCTCCTGCGCTCAGATGATCTCCTACGAGATCGCCATGGGCGCCGCGTTCGCCTCGGTGTTCCTCTACTCCGGTTCGATGTCGACCTCGGCGATCGTCGAGGCGCAGCAGGACCGCTGGTACATCGTGCTGCTGCCGGTGTCCTTCCTGATCTACATCGTGACGATGGTCGGCGAGACCAACCGCGCCCCGTTCGACATGCCGGAGTCCGAGGGCGACCTGGTCGGCGGCTTCAACACCGAGTACTCGTCGATCAAGTTCGCGATGTTCATGCTCGCCGAGTACGTGAACATGGTGACGGTCTCGGCCGTGTCCGTGACGCTCTTCCTGGGCGGCTGGCGGGCGCCGTATCCGATCAGTGCCTTCTGGGAGGGCGCGAACCACGGCTGGTGGCCGCTGCTCTGGTTCGTGGTCAAGGTCCAGCTGCTGCTGTTCTTCTTCATCTGGCTGCGCGGCACGCTGCCTCGCGTCCGCTACGACCAGCTGATGAAGCTGGGCTGGAAGGTCCTCATCCCGGTCTCCGTCGTCTGGCTGATGCTCGTCGCGACCGTGCGGACCCTCCGGAACGAGAACTACGACTTCGCCGACATCGTGCTCTACGTCGCCGGCGGCGTCATCGCGTTGCTGCTCCTCTCCTTCATCGCGGACATGTTCCGCGAGCGGGCGAAGGCGGCCGCGCAGCCCGCCGAGGAGCCCGCCTTCGACGCGATGGCGGGCGGATTCCCCGTGCCGCCCCTGCCCGGACAGGAGCTTCCGCCGGTGCCCCGGCGCCGCCCGCGCCGTGAGCGGGAGCTGATTGTCAGTGGTGGCCCCGATACTCAGAGTGACGGATCTCTGGATGGAAAGGAGGCGTCCGATGGCTGAGGAGCCCAAGGAGACCAAGCCCGGTTTCCAGAACCCCGTGGCCGGCTTCGGCGTGACCTTCAAGGCCATGTTCAAGAAGCGGCTGACCGAGCAGTACCCGGAGCAGCAGAAGACCACCGCTCCGCGTTTCCACGGACGGCACCAGCTCAACCGCCATCCGGACGGCCTGGAGAAGTGCGTCGGCTGCGAGCTGTGCGCCTGGGCCTGCCCCGCCGACGCCATCTACGTGGAGGGCGCCGACAACACCGACGAGGAGCGCTACTCGCCGGGCGAGCGGTACGGCCGCGTCTACCAGATCAACTACGCCCGCTGCATCCTGTGCGGCCTGTGCATCGAGGCGTGCCCCACGCGCGCGCTCACGATGACCAACGAGTTCGAGCTCGCCGACTCCAGCCGCGCCAACCTCATCTACACCAAGGAGCAGCTGCTCGCCGGTCTGGAGGAAGGCATGGTCGACAGTCCCCACGCCATCTACCCGGGGACCGACGAGCAGGACTACTACCGGGGGCTGGTGACCGAGGCCGCGCCGGGCACCGAGCGCCAGGTGGCCTTCTCCAAGGGCGAGGTCCCGCAGGAGGCCGCCACCACCTTCGGCGAGGACGAACCGGCGTCCGAGAAGGTGATCGGCCGATGACCGAGCAGCTCGCCGCCTACTCCACCTCCACCGGAGAGGCCGTCCAGTTCTGGATCCTCGGCACCGTCGCCGTGATCGGCGCCCTGTGCACCGTCTTCATGAAGAAGGCCGTGCACAGCGCGCTCTGTCTGGCCGGGACCATGATCGTACTGGCGGTCTTCTATCTCGCCAACGGCGCCTACTTCCTGGGCATCGTGCAGATCGTCGTCTACACCGGCGCGATCATGATGCTGTTCCTGTTCGTGGTGATGCTGGTCGGCGTCACGGCCGCGGACTCCCTGAAGGAGACCATCAAGGGCCAGCGCTGGCTGGCCCTTCTGTGTGGCCTCGGCTTCGGCATCCTGCTGGTCGGCGGCATCGGCAACGCCTCGATCACGGAGTTCAACGGCCTCGCCCAGGCGAACGCGAACGGCAATGTGGAGGGCCTCGCGGCGCTCATCTTGACCAAGTACGTCTTCGCCTTCGAGATCACCGGCGCCCTGCTGATCACGGCCGCCGTCGGCGCCATGGTGCTCACCCACCGCGAGCGCACCGAGCGCGCCAAGACCCAGCGCGAGCTGTCCGAGCAGCGCATCCGCGAAGGCAAGCACGTCCCGCCGCTGCCCGCGCCCGGCGTGTACGCACGGCACAACGCGGTCGACATCGCGGGCCTGCTGCCCGACGGCACCCCGTCCGACCTCACGGTCAGCAAGACGCTGCGCGAGCGCGGCCAGATCCGTGACGTGTCCACCGAGGCGCTGAACGACCTGCGGGCTTTGGAGCAGCGCGCGGAGGAACGGCTGGAGCGCACCGCGATCGAGCCGTCGACCTTCAAGCGGCCCGAGGAGGCGTCCAAGTGAACCCGGTCAACTACCTCTATCTCGCCGCCCTGTTGTTCACGATCGGCGCCACCGGCGTGCTGATCAGGCGCAACGCGATCGTCGTCTTCATGTGCATCGAGCTCATGCTCAACGCCTGCAACCTCACGCTCGTCGCCTTCTCCCGGATGCACGGCAATCTCGACGGCCAGATCATCGCCTTCTTCACGATGGTCGTCGCCGCCGCCGAGGTCGTCGTCGGGCTCGCGATCATCGTGTCGCTGTTCCGTTCCCGCCACTCGGCCTCGGTCGACGACGCCAGCCTGATGAAGCTCTAAGGGGTCGGAAGAATCGTGGAGAACCTGATTGCGCTGCTGGTCGCGGCGCCATTGCTCGGAGCGGCCGTACTGCTGTGCGGAGGCCGGCGCCTCGACCGCGTCGGCCACTGGATCGGCACCGCCCTCGCCGCCGTCTCCTTCGTCTTCGGCGTCGTCCTCTTCGCCGACCTGCTCGGCAAGGACGCGGAACACCGGACCCTGACGAGCCATCTGTTCAGCTGGATCCCGGTCGAGGGCTTCCAGGCGGACATCGCCTTCCGCCTGGACCAGCTGTCGATGACGTTCGTGCTGCTGATCACCGGCGTCGGCTCGCTGATCCATCTGTACTCGGTCGGGTACATGGAGCACGACGAGCGGCGCCGCCGCTTCTTCGGCTATCTGAACCTGTTCCTCGCGGCGATGCTGCTGCTCGTCCTCGCCGACAACTACCTGCTTCTGTACGTCGGCTGGGAGGGCGTCGGTCTCGCCTCCTACCTGCTGATCGGCTTCTGGCAGCACAAGCCCAGCGCCGCCACGGCCGCGAAGAAGGCCTTCCTGGTCAACCGCGTCGGCGACATGGGTCTGTCGATCGCGATCATGATGATGTTCCTCTGGTTCGGCACCTTCGCCTTCGGGCCGGTGCTCGGCGGGGAGGGGGAGCCCGGCCTGGTCGGTGACGCGAGCGAGGGCAGGCTCACCGCCATCGGCCTGATGCTGCTGCTCGCCGCCTGCGGCAAGTCCGCCCAGGTGCCGCTGCAGTCCTGGCTCGGGGACGCGATGGAGGGCCCGACCCCGGTCTCGGCCCTCATCCACGCCGCGACCATGGTGACCGCGGGCGTCTACCTGATCGTCCGCTCCGGCGCCATCTTCAACGCCGCGCCCGACGCGCAGCTGGTCGTCACCATCGTCGGCGCCGTCACGCTCCTCTTCGGTGCGATCGTCGGTTGCGCGAAGGACGACATCAAGAAGGCGCTGGCCGGCTCGACCATGTCGCAGATCGGCTACATGGTCCTAGCCGCCGGCCTCGGCCCCATCGGCTACGTCTTCGCGATCATGCACCTGGTGACGCACGGCTTCTTCAAGGCCGGGCTTTTCCTCGGCGCCGGTTCGGTCATGCACGGCATGAACGACGAGGTGGACATGCGCAAGTACGGCGGTCTGCGCAAGTACATGCCGGTCACCTTCGTCACCTTCGGCCTCGGCTATCTCGCCATCATCGGCTTCCCGGGCCTGTCCGGCTTCTTCTCCAAGGACAAGATCATCGAGGCGGCGTTCGCCAAGGGCGGCACCGAGGGCTGGATCCTCGGCGCCTGTGCGCTGCTGGGCGCGGCCATCACGGCGTACTACATGACGCGCGTGATGCTGATGACGTTCTTCGGAGAGGAACGCTGGCGTCACACCAAGACGGCGTCACCCGCCGAGCCCGGCGTGGAGCCCGCCGCCGAGACACGCGGCGAGCACGCCGAGCCGCACCCGCACGAGTCTCCCAAGGTCATGACGATCCCCATGATCGTGCTGGCCGTCGGATCGGTGGCCGGCGGTGCGTTCTTCAGCATCGGCGACCGCTTCGTGCACTGGCTGGAGCCCATCACCGGGCACTCCCACGGCAACCCGCCGATCGGCGCGGCGGCGGTCACCAGCGCGACCGTGGCGTGCATGATCATCGGCGTCGCCGTCGCCTACGCCCAGTACGGCCGCCGCCCGGTCCCCGTCGTCGCCCCGCGCGGGTCGCTGCTCACCCGGGCCGCCCGGCGCGACCTGCTCCAGGACGACTTCAACCACGTCGTCCTCGTACGCGGCGGCGAGCACCTCACGCGCTCCCTGGTGTACGTCGACCACACCCTGGTCGACGGTGTCGTCAACGGCACGGCGGCCTCGGTCGGCGGTCTGTCCGGACGGATGCGCAGGCTTCAGAACGGCTTCGCGCGGTCGTACGCGGTCTCGATGTTCGGCGGTGTGGCGATCCTCATCGCCGCGACCCTGCTGATGAGGGCGGTCTGATACCGATGTCCTTTCCTCTGCTGACAGCTACGGCGGCGCTCCCGGCGATCGGGGCGGTCGCCACGGCCGCCGTACCGGCCGCCCGGCGCACCGCCGCCAAGTGGCTGGCGCTGCTCGTCTCGCTCGCCACACTCGCCCTCGCGATCACCGTCCTGGTCCGCTTCGACCCGGACGGCGACCGCTACCAGCTCACCGAGTCCCACGCCTGGATCGCCGACTTCGGCGTCCGCTACGAACTCGGTGTGGACGGCATCGCGGTGGCGCTGATCGCGCTGACGGCGCTGCTGATCCCGTTCATCATCCTCGCGGGCTGGCACGACGCCGACCCGCTGGAGACCGGCAGCAGCCGTTGGCGGCCGACCCAGGGCTTCTTCGCCCTGATCCTGGCCGTCGAGGCGATGGTGATCCTCTCCTTCGAGGCCACTGACGTCTTCCTCTTCTACATCTTCTTCGAAGCCATGCTGATCCCGATGTACTTCCTCATCGGCGGCTTCGGCGACCGTGCCCACGAGCACGGCGAGAAGGTGGCGTCGACCCAACGGTCGTACGCGGCGGTGAAGTTCCTGCTCTACAACCTGGTCGGCGGTCTGATCATGCTGGCCGCGGTGATCGGCCTCTATGTGGTCGCCGGGAACTTCAGTCTCCAGGAGATCGCCGAGGCCCGCGCCAACGGCACGCTCGACATGGCCACTAACACCGAACGCTGGCTGTTCCTCGGCTTCTTCTTCGCCTTCGCCGTGAAGGCCCCGCTGTGGCCGCTGCACACCTGGCTGCCCAACGCGATGGGGGAGGCCACCGCTCCGGTCGCCGTCCTCATCACGGCGGTCGTCGACAAGGTGGGCACCTTCGCGATGCTCCGCTTCTGCCTCCAGCTCTTCCCGGAGGCCAGCAAGTGGGCGACACCCGCCATCCTCGTCCTGGCGCTGGTCAGCATCGTCTACGGGGCGCTGCTCGCGGTCGGCCAGCGGGACATGAAGCGTCTGATCGCGTACGCGTCGATCTCGCACTTCGGCTTCATCATCATGGGCATCTTCGCGATGACCAGCCAGGGCCAGTCGGGCGCGACGCTCTACATGGTCAACCACGGCATCTCGACGGCCGCGTTGATGCTGGTGGCCGGCTTCCTGATCTCCCGGCGCGGCTCGCGGCTCATCGCCGACTACGGCGGAGTGCAGAAGGTCGCCCCGGTGCTCGCCGGCACCTTCCTGATCGGCGGTCTCGCGACGCTGTCGCTGCCCGGCCTCGCACCGTTCGTGAGTGAGTTCCTGGTCCTGGTCGGCACGTTCACGCGCTATCCGGTGATCGGCATCATCGCCACGTTCGGCATCGTGCTCGCCGCGCTCTACACCCTCGTCCTCTACCAGCGGACGATGACGGGCCCGGTGAAGCCGGAGGTCTCGGCGATGCCCGACCTCAGGGTGCGTGAGCTCGTGGTCGTCGCCCCGCTGGTCGCACTGCTGATCTTCCTGGGCGTCTATCCGAAGCCCGTCACGGACATCGTCAACCCGGCGGTCAAGCAGACCATGTCCGACGTACAGAAGAAGGACCCCCAGCCCGAGGTGGAGGCGGCCAAGTGAGCGCATCAGCCGTCCACAGCCTGTGGACAATCGCGGCCGACCCGATCCCGAAGATCGGCGCGCCCAAGATCGAGTACGGACAGCTCTCGCCCACCCTGATCATCGTCGGCGCGGCGGTCGTCGGGGTGCTGATCGAGGCGGTCGTACCGCGCAAGGCGCGTTACTACGCGCAGGTGTTCGTCTCCGTCGTGGCGCTCGTCGCGGCCTTCGCCGCGGTCGTGGCGCTCGCGGCCGGCGGATACGCCACGACCAAGGCGGGCATCGCCGCGATGGGCGCCATCGCCGTCGACGGACCGGCCCTCTTCCTCCAGGGCACGATCCTGCTGGCCGCCCTGGTCGGCCTGTTCACCTTCGCCGAGCGACGGCTCGACCCGGCGGCGCACGGCAACCGGGTCGACTCCTTCGCCGCGCAGGCCGCGTCCGTGCCCGGCAGCGACAGCGAGAAGGCCGCGGTGAAGGCCGGGTTCACCACCACCGAGGTGTTCCCGCTGCTGCTGTTCGCGGTCGCCGGCATGCTGGTCTTCCCGGCGGCCAACGATCTGCTGACGCTGTTCATCGCCCTGGAAGTCCTCTCGCTCCCGCTGTACCTGATGTGCGCGCTGGCCCGCCGCAAGCGGCTGATGTCGCAGGAGGCCGCGGTCAAGTACTTCCTGCTCGGCGCCTTCGCCTCCGCGTTCACGCTGTTCGGCATCGCACTGCTGTACGGCTACGCGGGCTCCGTGTCGTACGCGACGATCGCGCAGGTCGTCGACGGTACGGTCCCGGAGGTCACCCCGGCGCTCGCGGACACGATGGGCAACGACGCGCTGCTGCTGGTCGGCGCCGCGATGATCGTGATGGGGCTGCTGTTCAAGGTGGGCGCGGTGCCGTTCCACATGTGGACGCCGGACGTCTACCAGGGCGCTCCGACGCCCGTGACCGGATTCATGGCGGCGGCGACGAAGGTGGCGGCGTTCGGTGCGCTGCTGCGGATTCTGTACGTCGTGCTGCCGGGGCTGCGCTGGGACTGGCGGCCGGTCATGTGGGGCGTGGTGATCGTCACCATGCTGGGCGGTGCGATCGTCGCGATCACGCAGACCGACATCAAGCGTCTGCTGGCGTACTCGTCGATCGCGCACGCCGGGTTCATCCTCGCGGGTGTCATCGCGACCACGCCGGACGGGGTGTCGTCCGTCCTCTTCTACCTGGCCGCGTACTCGTTCGTGACGATCGGTGCGTTCGCCGTGGTGACGCTGGTGCGGGACGCCGGCGGCGAGGCCACGCACCTGTCCAACTGGGCGGGGCTGGGCCGCCGTTCGCCGCTGGTCGCTGCCGTGTTCGCGGTGTTCCTGCTTGCCTTCGCCGGTATCCCGCTGACCTCCGGCTTCGCCGGGAAGTTCGCCGTGTTCAAGGCGGCGGCGGAGGGCGGGGCGGCCCCGCTGGTCGTGGTCGGTGTGATCTCGTCGGCCATCGCGGCGTTCTTCTACATCCGCGTCATCGTGCTGATGTTCTTCAGCGAGCCGCGGCCCGAGGGGCCCACGGTCGCCGTTCCGTCGCCGCTGACCATGACGGCAATCGGGGTCGGGGTGGCGGTGACGCTGGTACTGGGTGTCGCGCCGCAGTACTTCCTGGACCTGGCGAGCACGGCAGGGGTGTTCGTGCGCTGACGCGTCGCCCGCCTGGTACGGCCCGCTCGTACCGCCTCTTCGCACCGCAGCGGCCCGGCTTCCCTCGGGGGATGCCGGGCCGCTGTGCTGTGGACAGGGGACTGCCGCTCGCGGTCACTCAAGGCTTCCGGCCGATCACGAACGGGTGAGGGGTGAGCCTGTGGATAACTCCGGTGCTGTCGGTGGCGGCCCCTATCGTGGAGGCAGTGGTCGAGGGACGACGTACGGGGGACACGACGATGGGTGCGACGGGCGGGATCAGCGAGATGCCAAGGGTGACCGAGGTGGCACAGGCCGGCGACAGCGAGGCGCTGGCCGCACTGCACCGGGTCTTCGGGTACGAGTCCTTCCGCGGCGAGCAGGCAGCCGTCATCGAGCATGTGGTGGCCGGCGGCGACGCCGTCGTGCTCATGCCGACCGGCGGCGGAAAGTCGCTCTGCTACCAGATCCCGTCCCTGGTCAGACCGGGTACCGGCATCGTCGTCTCACCGCTCATCGCGCTGATGCAGGACCAGGTGGACGCGCTGCGGGCGCTCGGCGTGCGCGCCGGGTTCGTCAACTCCACACAGGACTTCGACGAGCGGCGTGTGGTGGAGGCGGAGTTCCTGGCGGGAGAGCTGGACCTGCTGTACCTCGCCCCGGAGCGGCTGCGGCTCGACTCGACGCTGGACCTGCTGTCACGCGGCAAGATCGCGGTGTTCGCGATCGACGAGGCGCACTGCGTGTCCCAGTGGGGCCACGACTTCCGCCCCGACTACCTGGCGCTCTCGCTGCTCGGCGAGCGCTGGCCGGACGTGCCCCGGATCGCGCTCACGGCGACTGCCACGCATGCCACGCACCAGGAGATCACCCAGCGGCTGAACATGCCGACGGCCCGGCACTTCGTGGCGAGCTTCGACCGGCCCAACATCCAGTACCGGATCGTGCCGAAGGCGGACCCGAAGAAACAGCTGCTGAGCTTCCTGCGCGAGGAGCACGCGGGCGAGGCGGGCATCGTGTACTGCCTGTCCCGCAAGTCCGTGGAGGCGACCGCCGAGTTCCTCAGTCGCAACGGCATCGAGGCGGTGCCCTACCACGCGGGCCTGGACGCGGGCACGCGCGCGGCGCACCAGTCGCGGTTCCTGCGGGAGGAGGGCCTGGTCGTGGTGGCGACCATCGCCTTCGGGATGGGCATCGACAAGCCGGACGTGCGGTTCGTCGCCCATCTCGATCTGCCCAAGTCGGTCGAGGGCTACTACCAGGAGACCGGCCGCGCCGGCCGTGACGGCCTGCCCTCCACGGCCTGGATGGCCTACGGCCTCAACGACGTCATACAGCAGCGCAAACTGATCCAGTCGGGCGAGGGCGACGAGGCCTTCCGGCGCCGTGCCGCCTCGCACCTGGACGCGATGCTGGCGCTGTGCGAGACGGCCCAGTGCCGGCGCGGTCAGCTGCTCGCCTACTTCGGCCAGGACCCCGACGCGGCGGGCTGCGGCAACTGCGACACCTGCCTGACGCCGCCGGAGACCTGGGACGGCACGATCGCGGCGCAGAAGGTGCTGTCGACGGTGGTGCGGTTGCAGCGCGAGCGGGGGCAGAAGTTCGGGGCGCTGCAGATCGTCGACATCCTGCTGGGCAAGCGCACCGGCAAGGTGATCCAGTTCGATCACGACCAGCTCTCGGTGTTCGGCATCGGCGAGGAGCTGAACGAGGGCGAATGGCGGGGCGTCATCCGGCAGTTGCTGGCGCAGGGACTGCTCGCGGTCGAAGGAGAGTACGGCACGCTCGTGCTGACCGAGGCCAGTGGCACGGTGCTGCGGCGGGAGCGGGAGGTGCCGCTGCGCAAGGAGCCGAAGAAGCCGGTTGCCTCGCGGTCGGCGTCGGGATCCGGTTCCGGTGGGTCCGGGCGCGGAGAGCGCAAGGCCAAGGCGGCGGTCGCCGAGTTGCCCGAGGAACTGGTGCCGGCCTTCGAGGCGCTGCGGTCCTGGCGGGCGGAGCAGGCTCGGGAGCAGGGGGTTCCGGCGTATGTGATCTTCCATGACGCGACACTGCGGGAGATCGTGACGGTGTGGCCCGCGTCCGTGCGGGAGCTCGGGGGCGTCGGCGGGGTCGGCGAGAAGAAGCTGGCCACGTATGGGGAGGGCGTGCTGCAGGTGCTGGCCTCGCTGCGTGGCGACTCCGACGCCGGCGCGGTGGGCGACGCGGTCCCCGTGGCCGATCACGGGGCGGACGACTGGCCCGAGATGGAGCCGGAGCCCGAGCCGGAGGACTGGGCCTAGCGAGGGAGGGCGGCGGCCCCGCGCGCGACGGTCACGCCAACGCCGTCAGCCCGGGCGCGAAGGCGATCAGAAGCGGCAGCAAGGGCACCAGCGCGGCCAGCGTGGTGGTCAACGCCCGGTGGTGGCGGTCCAGGCGCGGAGGTGGCTGCAGGAGGCGGTCGACGCGTTCACCCAGGAGGCGGTGGGTGGAGGCGCAGGACAGGACGCCTCGGTGCTGGTTGAGCTCGATCAGGGCCAGGGCCGTCGTCAGGTGACCGCAGCGGCGGGACGCGGTGTCGTCGGCGGCAAGTTCGACCAGACGGTGGGTCTGGTCGCAGAAGTGGGCGAACAACGGGATGCGGGGGAATCCGGTGGCGAGCGCGGTCGAGAGGTGCAGGAGCCAGTCGTGGCGGGCGCGGGCGTGGCCGCGCTCGTGGGTGAGGACGGCGTCGAGCTGGTGGTCGGTGAGGCGGTGCAGGGCGCCGGTGGTGACGATCAGCTGGGCCGGGCTGCCGGGCATCCACCAGGCGTCCGGGTACTCGTCCTCCAGGACCAGGAGCGGGCCGCGCGCGGCGGGCAGGCCGGCCGGCAGGTCGGGGGCGCGTTCGCGCAGGTGGGCCCTGGCCTGGCCGCGGCGCCGGCGGGCCTCGGCGAGTTCGCGGCCCAGCATCGCCGTCGTCCAGGCGGCGCCGCAGGCCAGGAGCAGGGTCAGCACGGCGGCCCAGGCCGGCGCGGACGAGAGGTCGTACGCCGCGGTCACCGCGGGCGGCGCGGGGGCGAAGAGCTGCGCGCGCACGGTGCCGAAGACGGCCGCGGCGCCCAGCGCCAGGGCCGTCAGACAGCACAGCAGCACAGTGGCGACCAGGCACTGCCACACCCAGAGCGCGACCACGGGTTCCCGTTCGGGCCATGCGGCACGGGTCAACGCTCGCGGAACGGGCACGGCTGCTGTCAGAGCGACGGTGCTCAACAGGAGCAGGCAGAAGGTCATGCCGGAGGCTCCGGATCCTGGTCAGGGGAGGTGCGCGGGCGGACATGCGGGGCGGTGGACGAGGAACACGCCACCGTCAGCCAGTATGACGGTGACGGCCGCCGGAGTCAGCGGTGAAGAGTCGCCGAACTCGCCTCGAGCCACCGGCCGTGCGCGGCCCCGCGCTCCCTGCTCTCACCTCAACTGCCCGCCACCACCTGCCCGGTGACCTCTCCGAGCCCCACCCGGACGCCACCAGGGCCCGGCGCCCAGGCGGACAGGGTGACCACGTCACCGTCCTCAAGGAACGTGCGCTTGCCGTCGGGGAGTTCGAGGGGGTCCCGGCCGTTCCAGGTCAACTCCAGCAGGGAGCCGCGCTCGCGCTCCGTCGGGCCGCTCACCGTGCCCGAGCCGTACAGGTCACCGGTGCGCAGGGAGGCACCGTTCACGGTCATGTGGGCGAGTTGCTGGGCGGCCGTCCAGTACATGGTGGAGAAGGGCGGTTCGGAGACGACGTGGCCGTTGACGGCCACCGAGATGCGCAGGTCGTAGCCGCCGGGTTCGGCTTCGGCGGCGGAGTCGTCGAGGTACGGCAGCAGGGGGTGCGTCCGCTCAGGCGCGGCCACCCTGGCTTCCTCCAGCGCGTCCAGCGGGGTGATCCACGCCGACACCGACGTGGCGAAGGACTTGCCGAGGAACGGGCCGAGGGGGACGTACTCCCAGGCCTGGACGTCGCGTGCGGACCAGTCGTTGAGGAGGCAGAGGCCGAAGACGTGCTCGCGGAAGTCGCCCAGTGCCACGGGCCGGCCCATCTCCGACGGCGTTCCGACCACGAAGCCGACCTCGGCCTCGATGTCCAGGCGGACCGACGGGCCGAAGACCGGCGCCGGGTCGGTGGGGGCCTTGCGCTGGCCGGAAGGGCGTACGACATCCGTGCCGGACACGACGATCGTGCCCGAGCGGCCGTGGTAACCGATCGGGAGGTGCTTCCAGTTGGGGGTGAGGGAGTCGGCGGCGTCGGGGCGGAAGATCTGGCCGACGTTACGGGCGTGGTTCTCGGAGGCGTAGAAGTCGACGTAGTCCGCGACCTCGAAGGGGAGGTGCAGGGTCACCGAGGACAGCGGGTGCAGCAGATCGGCGATGGCCTCCTGGTGCGCCGGCACCGTCACCCACGCCGTCAGCGCGCGGCGCACGTCGGACCAGGTGGTGCGGCCGGCGGCGAGCAGCGGGTTCAGGGAGTCCTGGGCGAGCAGCGGGGCGTACGGCGAGCCGAGCGCGTAGGCCGCCCTGCCCGCGTCGAGGACGTGGTCGCCGAGTCGGACGCCGACCCGGCGTGCGGAGTCCGAGCCGGGGAGGGAGAAGACGCCGTACGGAAGGTTGTGCGTGCCGAAGGGGTCGCCCTCGGGGAGATCGAAGGGGGGCATGGGGTGCTGCCTCACTCTCTTACGCTCCGTGCCATGTGGTCGGGCCACACGTTACGGGTGAGGTGCCGGTCTTGGGCAGTACGGAACTCGCGTCGCCGAGGCCGGCGAACCCCCAGGTCGCGGCGCACGGGCGAGGTCCACGCGCCCCCTCGGTGGGACGACGGCGGGGACGCGGGACCACGGGGGAGTGAAATCGCAACAAGTGGAAGGAAGTTGTGCACACGGAAACAGAATCCGAACCGGAACAGGTGTCAACACATGTGAACACAGCAGCCGTCCGGTTCACGTCGAGTCGATGGGGCTTCCTGTCCGTATTCTCTGATCATGGCCCCACCCATCGCATATTCACTCATCGCCACTGACCTGGACGGGACGCTGCTCCGAGGCGACGACACGCTCTCCGACCGTTCCCTCGACGCGCTCGCGCAGGTCGCGGCGGCCGGTGCCCAGCACCTCGTCGTGACGGGGCGGCCGGCGCCCAGAGTGCGGCCGCTCCTCGACGTCCTGGGCAGCAGGGGGCTCGCGGTGTGCGGACAGGGCGCGCAGTTGTACGACGCCGGCGCGGACCGTCTGTTGTGGTCCATCATCCTGGACCGGGAGCTGGCGGAGACCGCGCTCGGCAAGATCGAGGCCGAGGTCGGGGAGGTGTACGCGGCCGTCGACCAGGACGGCGTCGACGGGCTCACGCTCATCGAACCCGGGTACCTGATGCCGCACCCCACCCTGCCCGCCGTACGCGTGCAGCACCGGGACGACCTGTGGTGCGAGCCGATCAGCAAGGTGTTGCTGCGCCATCCCACCCTGTCGGACGACGAGTTGGCGGCGACGGCGCGGTCGGTCGTCGGTTCACTCGCGACGGTCACCATGTCCGGGCCCGGGACCGTCGAACTCCAGCCATGCGGCATCACCAAGGCGACCGGTCTCGCGCTCGCCGCCGAGCATCTCGGCCTGGGCGCGCACGAGACCATCGCCTTCGGGGACATGCCCAACGACATCCCCATGTTCGACTGGGCGGCGCGCGGGGTGGCGATGGCCAACGCCCACCCCGAACTCAAGGCGGTCGCCGACGAGGTCACCCTCTCGAACGAGGACGACGGCATCGCCGTCGTCCTCGAGAGACTGTTCGCGGGCGCGCCGGCCCCGTTTCGGGTCTAGTAGGGCCCGTTCACGTTGTCGATCGAGCCGTAGCGCGCGGCCGCGTAGTTGCACGCGGCCGTGATGTTCGCGACCGGGTCGAAGGGGTCGTAGACGGTCCCCGGCACGTGGTACGCCGCGAAGGTGGGGTCGATGACCTGGAGGAGGCCCTTGGACGGCGTGCCCGCGGCGGCGTTGGAGTCCCAGTTGTTGATGGCCTGGGGGTTGCCGGACGACTCGCGCATGATGTTGCGGTGAATGCCGTCGTATGACCCGGGGATTCCGTTCTGTCCCATGATGTCCAGGGCATTACGGATCCAGCCGTCGAGGTTGTCCGGGTATGTCTTCACCGAGGACTGGGTGGCCTGGGCGACGGCGGACTTCTTGGCGGGTGCGGCGGCCTTGTCGGCGGTCGTGCTCGGCGCGGCGGCCTTCTTCGTCGCACGGACCTTCAGGTCGACGCCCGGGTGGATCAGGCGGGGGTTGTCGCCGATGGTCTCGCGGTTGTCCTTGTAGAGCTGCTTCCAGCCACCCTGGGCGTCGTACCGGTCCGCGATGCCGTAGAGCGAATCGCCCTTTTTCGTGGTGTACGTAATGGTCTTGGCCTGCGTGGCGGTGGGGGCCTGGGCGGGCTGGGCGGCACTCGAGGTGGTCGCGCTCAGCAGCGGGAGTGCGAGGGCGGCGGTGCCGGTGCCTGCGATGGCGACGCGGCGGGTGAGCGGGTTGGTGCGGGGGCGGCGGTGCTTGCCTCGGGGCATGGCGCTGTTCCTCTCCGGCGCCTGCGAGGTGAGCTGTCGGGTTCGGACGGGAGATGCCCGGCCGCGCCGTTGAGCGGTGGCGCGACTTCACCCCGAGCCGGGTCCGTGCGCCATCAAGGCGTCGGATCCGGCGACTTACCTGGGTCCCCCGCTCCTGCCGTGCGTGTGTGAGTTCCGTGGGTGGGTGACTCGGGCGGCGGCAGGATTCGGCGTCCGCCCGACGAGCGGGAACGTATGCGAGAGCACATGCCCGAAACAAGTGCCATGGTCACCCGTCATGCCGGTTGACCATGGTCTGGAGTCTATGGGGCGCTTGATCCTTTGCGGTTGCCAAGCCTCAACTTGCGTGTGGGGCAAGGAGGGACGAGGGGGTGCCGGGCCTGTCTCTTATACACATCGACGCT
>NZ_JAKEIP010000116.1 GCF_021474425.1 Streptomyces muensis
CCCCAACCCACGCGCCAGCGACGGCACATACCCCACCCACCCCCGCAGTTCCCTCAATTGGCCCGCGTGGCTCGCGGAGCCCAGGGCCCTGACCCACGATGAAGGCTCAGGGCCGAAACCCGCGTTCGCGCTGGTGGACACGGACGGCCGCCGCTTGCTCCCGCGAAGGAAGGGTCTGCCGGATGACCACTTCGCCCTACACATCCCAGTCGGCGTTCGACGGCTCCAGGATGCGAGTCCTTCTGCTGGTCGACCTCCACGAAGGCGCCGAGCAACAGTTCCTGGACGCGTACGAGCAGATGCGCGACCGCGTCGCGTCCGTCCCCGGCCACCTCGGTGACCAACTGTGCCAGTCCCTGGAGAACCCGTCCCAGTGGCTCATCACGAGCGAATGGGCCACCGCCCCGCCGTACCACGCCTGGGTCAACAGCGACGAGCACATCGACACGGTCCGGCCCCTGACCCGCTGCGCCCGCGAGATCCGCTCGCTGCGCTACGGCATCGTCCGTGAGACCGGAGGCCGATCCGGCGGCGCCCACCCCCGCACCGACGGCCTCCAGAGGGACGTACGCGTCGGCGACGGGGTCATTCGCCACGCCCTGACCTTCACCGTCAAACCCGGCTCGGAGTCCAAGGTCGCCGAGATCCTCGCCGGATACGCCCCACCAGAGGCCCGCGTCGACGACACCACGCGACTGCGCCGCACCACCCTGTTCATGCACGGCAACCGGGTCGTCAGAACCGTGGAGGTCGAGGGCGACCTCACCACGGCGCTGCGCCACGTCTCCCGCCAGCCCGAGATCCGGGCCGTCGAGGAGGCCCTCAACCCCCACCTGGAGCAGCACCGGGATCTCACCGACCCCGAGTCCGCCAGGACCTTCTTCGCCCGCGCCGCCATGCCCCCCGTCCACCATGTGACACGCGGCGGCCCCGAACCGGCCGGCCTCACCCGGCACGCCCTCTACTACCCGGCCAAAGAGGGCTGCGGAATGGCGCTGGCCCGGTTCCTCTCCCGGCAGGACGAGACCGCGGCGGCCGACCCGGCCGGCCCCGTGCACCGCAGCACCGTCTTCCAGCGCGAGGACATCGTCGTCCGCCTCATCGACGTACGCGGTGACCCCGAAGCCGATCCGGTCACGGCGCTCGGCATCCACGGCCCGAGGAAGGCCGCCGTGCTGGCCCGCCTGCTGGACGGCGACGCGCTCGGCGTCGAGGGACCGCTCAGGGGCGACCGCGAGGCCACCCGCCTCCTCACGCACGCCGACATGGCACTGATCACCGACCGCAGGGCAGCGCAGTCCTGACCGCACCGGGAGTCGCACAGGGACCCACGGCCCCAGGGCCCCACGGCCCCAGGGCCACACGGACCCACGATGCGAACCGCGAAGCGAGCCGCAGGCGGACCGCACAGCGACAAGCAGAGCCACACGCACCAGCGCCCCGCACAGACCCGCCAGCGCCCCGCAGAGCGACCCGCACAGGGCCCCACCCCAGCGACCCACACCCCACCGAACGACCTGGAGACAGACCATGGACAAGATGCGCCCGCGCGTCGTGGACCTGAACGAGATCGAGCCCAACCGCAAGCGCGGCGGCGACCTGCGCACCCTGCTCACCCCGGTCACGGTGGGCGCCACGAGCGGCTTCATGGGCCTGGCGATCATCCAGCCCGGCGAACGGATCAGCGAGCACTACCACCCGTACTCCGAGGAGTTCATCTACGTCGTCGAGGGCAGGCTGGAGGTCGACCTCGATGGCGAAACGTTTCCTCTGCGCCCTGACCAGGGCCTCATGATCCCCATCGACATGCGGCACCGCTTCCGCAACGTCGGCGACGAGGAAGCCCGCATGATCTTCCATCTGGGCCCCCTCGCACCGAACCCGAAGCTCGGCCACGTCGACACCGAGGCCCCCGAGATCAGCGACGACGTCCAGGCCTACCCGGTCGTCCAGGGGGAGGGTGCGCAGCCGGAACGCCCAGGGGTGCTGTCATGACCCGGCGGGTGGCGGTCACCGGCATAGGCGTGGTCGCCCCGGGCGGGATCGGGGTGCCGGCGTTCTGGGACCTGCTCTCCAACGGCCGTACGGCGACCCGTGGCATCACCCTGTTCGACCCCGAGGGCCTGCGCTCCCGGATCGCCGCCGAGTGCGACTTCGACCCCCTCGCGCACGGCCTCGACATCGACGTCGTCGAACGCGCCGACCGGTACATACAGTTCGCCCTGGTCGCCGCCCGGGAGGCCGTCGCCGACAGCGGCGTCGACTTCGCGGCCGAGGACCCCTGGCGGGTGGCCGTCTCCCTGGGCAGCGCGGTCGGCGGCACGACCCGGCTCGAACACGACTACGTCCTCGTCAGCGAACGAGGGCAGCGCTGGGACGTCGACCACCGCGCCGCCGAGCCGCAACTGCACCGGGCGTTCTCGCCCAGCACACTGGCCGCGGACGTCGCCGAGCGGTTCGGCGCACAAGGCCCGGTCCAGACCGTCTCCACCGGCTGCACCTCCGGACTCGACGCCGTGGGCTACGCCTTCCACACCATCGAGGAGGGCCGCGCCGACCTCTGCATAGCCGGCGCCTCGGACTCCCCGATCTCCCCGATCACCATGGCCTGCTTCGACGCCATCAAGGCCACCTCGCCCAACAACGACGACCCGGAGCACGCCTCCCGCCCCTTCGACGCCCACCGCGACGGATTCGTCATGGGCGAGGGAGCCGCCGTACTCGTCCTGGAGGAGCTGGAGCACGCCCGCGCGCGCGGCGCGCACGTCTACTGCGAGATCGGCGGCTACGCCACCTACGGCAACGCCTACCACATGACCGGACTGACCTGTGAGGGCCTGGAGATGGCCCGGGCCATCGACGACACGCTCGCTCATGCGCGCGTGGACCCCACGGAGATCGACTACGTCAACGCGCACGGCTCGGGCACCCGCCAGAACGACCGGCACGAGACCGCCGCCGTCAAGAAGTCGCTGGGCGCCCACGCCTACGACACCCCCATGAGCTCGATCAAGTCCATGGTGGGCCACTCGCTCGGCGCGATCGGCGCCATCGAGGTCGTCGCCTGTGTGCTCGCGCTGGCCCGCCAGGTGGTCCCGCCGACGGCGAACTACGAGACCCCGGACCCCGAGTGCGACCTGGACTACGTCCCGCGCACCGCCCGCCCGCGCAGGCTCGACAACGTGCTCTCCGTGGGCAGCGGCTTCGGCGGGTTCCAGTCCGCGGTGCTCCTGACGGGGCCGAGTGGGAGGAGACGAGGATGAGCGGTCATCGCACCCGGCACACCGCGGTCACCGGCCTCGGCGTGGTCGCGCCCAACGGCCTGGACGCGGACACCTACTGGAAGTCCGTCAAGGAGGGCGCGAGCGTCCTGGACCGGATCACCCGGGAGGGCTGCGAGCACCTTCCGCTCCGGGTCGCCGGCGAGGTCCGCGGCTTCGACCCGTCGGCCCTCATCGAGGAGACCTTCCTCGTCCAGACCGACAAGTTCACCCACTTCGCGCTGGCCGCCGCCGACGCCGCCCTCCAGGACGCCGGACTCGGCAGCAGCGCCGCCGACTCGCCGTACTCCGTCGGCGTGGTCACCGCGGCCGGGTCCGGCGGCGGCGAGTTCGGCCAGCGGGAACTGCAGAAGCTGTGGGGACAGGGATCCCGGTTCGTCGGGCCGTACCAGTCCATCGCCTGGTTCTACGCGGCCAGCACCGGCCAGATCTCCATACGCAAGGGCTTCAAGGGCCCCTGCGGGGTGGTGGCCAGCGACGAGGCGGGCGGTCTGGACGCCGTCGCGCACGCCTCCCGGGCCGTGCACCGGGGGACCGACGTGGTCGTGGTCGGGGCCGCCGAGGCGCCGCTCGCCCCCTACTCGGGGGTCTGCCAGCTCGGCTACCCCGAGCTGAGCACCGAGGCGGAACCGGACCGTGCCTACCGCCCCTTCACTCAGGCGGCCTGCGGTTTCGTACCCGCCGAGGGCGGTGCCGTACTGGTCGTGGAGGACCTGGAGCGGGCCCGGCGCCGGGGCGCCTTCGTCCGGGCCACCGTGGCCGGACACGCCGCCACCTTCACCGGCGCCTCGCAGTGGGAGCGCTCGCGGGAGGGGCTCGCGCACGCCATCCGCGGGGCCCTGGACGAGGCCGGCTGCGCACCGGAGGAGATCGACGTGGTCTTCGCCGACGCGATGGGCGTGCCCGAGGCGGACCGCGCGGAGGCGCTCGCCCTCGCCGACGCCCTCGGCCCGCACGGCACCCGGGTGCCGGTGACCGCCCCCAAGACCGGCATCGGGCGGTCGTACTGCGGTGCGCCGCTGCTGGACATCGTGGCCGCGGTGCAGGCCATGGAGCACGGGCAGATACCGCCGACGCCGGGCGTCTACGACATCTGCCACGACATCGACCTGGTGACCGCCAGGCCCCGCCCGGCCGAGCTGCGCACCGCCCTGGTCCTCAGCCGGGGACTCATGGGCTCCAACGCGGCGCTCGTGGTGCGTCGCGGCCCCGGATCCGCCGTCTGAACCGAACAACAAGGAGAACCCCGCATGACCACCGACGTGACCCAAGTGACCGTCGAGGAACTGGCCGCCCTGATGAAGAAGGCGGCCGGCGTGACCGTGGACCCGCAGGAACTTCAGCGCCGGGTGGACACACCCTTCGGGGAGTTCGGACTGGACTCGCTCGGCCTGCTCGGCATCGTGGGCGAGCTGGAGAACCGGCACGGCCGGGCGCTGCCCACCGACGCCGAGCGCTGCAAGAGCCCCCGCGCCTTCCTCGACCTCGTCAACGGCGCCCTCACGACAGGAGCCTGAAGTGGCCGGACACACCGAGAACGAGATCACCATCGCCGCACCCGTCGACCTCGTCTGGGACATGACGAACGACCTGGACCGCTGGCCCCAGCTGTTCAGCGAGTACGCCTCCTGCGAGGTGCTGTCCCGCGAGGGCGACACCGTGACCTTCCGACTGACCATGCACCCGGACGAGAACGGCAAGGTGTGGAGCTGGGTGTCGGAGCGGGTCGCCGACCGCGAGAAGCTCGTCGTGCGCGCCCGCAGGGTCGAGACCGGCCCCTTCGAGTTCATGAACATCGTCTGGGAGTACGAGGAGACCCCGGTCGGCACCCGGATGCACTGGACGCAGGACTTCGCCATGAAGCCCGACGCGCCGGTCGACGACGCCGGGATGACGGAGATCATCAACCGCAACTCGCCGATCCAGATGGAGCTCATCCGCAAGCGTGTGGAGGACGCATGCACCACGCACTGATCGTCGCCCGCATGGCCCCGCAGTCGGCCAAGGACATCGCCGACGTCTTCGCGGCCTCCGACCGCGGCGAACTCCCGCACCTCGTCGGGGTGACCAAGCGCTCCCTGTTCCAGTTCGGCGATGTGTACATGCACTTCATCGAGGCCGAACAGGACCCGGGACCCGCCATCGCCAAGGTGGCCGGACACCCCGAGTTCGTCGACATCAGCAGGCGGCTCGAAGCGTTCGTCAGCCCGTACGACCCGGAGACCTGGCGGAGCCCCAAGGACGCGATGGCGCGCTGTTTCTACCAGTGGGAGAAGCACTGAGCGAACACGGAAAGGCCGCCGCCCACGCTCGGGCGGCGGCCTTCTCGTGCGCCCCGGCTACCGGCCCGCGAGTCCCGGCATCAACCGCAGCGCGTTCTCCCGGTTGATGCCCCGGAGCTGGGCCTCCGAGAGCAAGGGGTCGCTGTCCAGGGCCGGTGTCACGGTGTCGATGAGGACCTGGCCGGGCGTGGGCGGCCAGTCGGTGCCGAAGAGGATGCGGTCGGGGTCCACCGTCGCCAGCAGGGTGGGGGTGGCCGACGGGGACATGGGTCCCGCCGTGTCGAAGTAGAACCGGTGCAGGTGGTCATGGACCCGGCCGGGCTCGATCGGCGGGTCGATGCGCCCGCCGAAGAGGTCGAGCCGGGTGGCCATGTAGGGCAGGAAGCCCCCGCCGTGCGGCAGGATGAAGCTGAGGTTCGGATAGCGGTCCAGGGTGCCGTTGCGGATGAGGTTGATGGCCGCGCGGGTGGTGTCCAGCAGGAAGTCGCACACGAAGGGCGGCATTCCGGGCAGCCCGGCGGCGCCGTCCTTCCCGGGTGGCCCGGCCGGTACGTCCATGGGGTGCGTGCTGATGACCGCGGACCGCTCGTTCAGCTCCCGCAGCAGCCGGTCGTGCGAGGGGTCGCCGAGGAAGACGCCGTTCATGCTGGTGCGCGTGCTCACCCCGATGGCACCCAGCTCGTCGAGGCCGTACCGGACGCTCCACGAGGACAGCTCCAGGTCGTCGAGGAAGACGGGCGTGAAGAACGCGAACCGCGCGGGGTTGGCCGCCACGACGTCGGCCGCCGCCCGCAGGGCGATCCGCGCGCTCTCCTGACGCTCGGCGCGCTCCTGAAGCCGGCCCAGCATCGCGACCGTCATCACCGAGGTGCCGATGCCGGTCTTGTCCATGAGCTCCAGCGCCGCGTCCTGGTCCCAGCGGGTCCACCAGGGCAGCTTCTCGCGGTTGACGACACCTCGTTCCTCCGCCCAGTCCAGCCAGGCCGGGGCGGTGAAGTGGTGATGGACGTCGATGCGTCCGGCAAGGGTCATGGGAGCGTCCTAGTCGTTCCGTAGGGAAGCGGTTCAGTCACGGCAGAGCACGCTCTGCATCACGTTCGTCAGAACACGGTCGGCGTCCGGCATCGCGGCGTCCGCCCGCCAGGCGACGAAACCGTCCGGGCGCACCAGCACGGCACCGTCCTCGGCCGTGCCGTGCAACTCCGCCCAGTCGGCGTCCGTGTCGGGCGCGAGGTCGTGATCGGGGCCGGTGCCCACGAGATACGCCTCGATGGGCACGCCCAGGTTCAGCGAGGCCCGCTCCACCGCCGTCCGCCACTTCTGCCCCCCGGACCCGGCGAGCAGCACGAAGGAACGCTCGTACAGATCCAGCGTGGAGATCCTCATGTCGCCGCGCATGACCCACATGTGGGGCGCGCGGCTGCCCGGCTCACCGCCCAGCTGGAAGGCGTCGGGCACGATCGGCTGCTCCGCGTGGGCACCGACCACGGCGTTGGACGCGTACCGGTAGCACAGGGCGACGGTCATCAGGTCCGCCGGGTCGTTGTTGCGTCCGGCGGCGGGGCTGAAGCCCGGGTGCTGCTCGTCGGCGGCCTGCACGCAGGCGCGCGTGCCGGTCGCGAGGGCGACGGGCCGCCGTTCGAGCTCGTAGCTGTCGAGCAACGACGGGCAGGCCCAGCCGCGCAGCACCGCGGCGAGCTTCCAGGCCAGGTTGTGGGCGTCCTGGATGCCGGTGTTGGAGCCGAACGCCCCGGTGGGCGGCATCTCGTGGGCCGAGTCGCCGGCCAGGAAGACCCGGCCCGCGCCGTAGCTGTCGGCGACCCGCTTCGAGGCGTGCCAGGGCGCCTTGCCGGTGATCTCGACGTCGATGTCCGGCACGCCGACGGCCGCGCGGATGTGGGCCGTGAGCCGCTCGTCGGTGAAGTCCTCCAACTCCTCGCCCCGGTCGGGATACCAGGGCACGTGGATCACCCAGCGCTCCTTGTTGTCCACCGGCAGCAGGGCGCCCTCCCCGTCGGGGTCGGTGACGTAGCAGACGACGAACCGCCGGTCTCCGACGTGGTTCTGAAGGGTCCGGCTGCGGAAGGTCACGCTGACGTTGTGGAACAGTTCCCCCGGCCCCGACTGGCCGATCCCCAGGCGGCCCCGGACGGGGCTGCGCGGACCGTCGGCGGCCACCAGGTACGCGGCGTCCACGGTGTACGTCTCGTCGGTGCCGCGGGGCCTGATCCGGGCCCGTACCCCGTCCGCGTGCTCGACGAACGAGACCAGCTCGGAGTTGAAGCGGATGTCGGCACCCTGCTCGCGCGCGTACTCCAGCAGCACCGGTTCGAGGTCGTTCTGGCTGCACAGACACCAGTCGGAGGAGCTCACCCGGGAGATGTCCATGCCTCCGGAGATGTCCCCGACGATCCAGCGGCGCTGTGTCCCGGTGAGTCTGTCCACCTGGAGGATGCCGTCGTTCCCGGAGAGAACGCGGGCCGCCTCCCGGATGCGTGACTCAAGGCCGGCGGTCCGGTAGATCTCCATGGTGCGCACGTTGTTGCCGCGGCCGCGTGGGTGTGTGGAGGTCGCGGCATGCCGCTCCACGAGCATGTGCTCGATTCCGAGGCGCCCCAGGAAAACCGAAGTGGAAAGACCCACCAGGGATCCGCCCACGATGAGGACTGGTACAGATTCCGCTTCGTGTCCGCTCACGTCGACGATGTTTACCAAGTACGACTGTCACACACACGTGTTCCGGCGACCCGACCCATATGGACCAGCACCGTTTGCGACGCGGTGTCGCCCGGGAAACTGTGGCTCCGACCACGGAAATTCACGCCGACCCGGGGACCAGTCATGACGCAAGCATTCGCATCCGAGGAATCCGAGGCACCGTCACCCGAGGAGGCCGCCGCGGCGGCCTCGAACTGCACCCGGGAGTTCCGGGCCAACCCGCATCCCGTGTACGCCGCGCTCCGGGAGCAGGCGCCGGTCTGCCCGCTGTCCCCGCCGCACGGCGTCGAGACGTACCTCATCACGCGTTATGACGACGCCCGGGCCGCGCTCGCCGACCCGCGGCTGAGCAAGGACATGTACGGCGCCATCGACGCCTACCACCGCATCTTCGGCGACTCGTCGATCGCGCTCGACGACAACATGCTCTTCTCCGACCCTCCGAAGCACACCAGGCTCAGGAGAATCGTCGGCAGCACCTTCACTCCGAAAAGGGTGGAATCGCTGCGGACGCGCGTCCAGCAGATCACCGACGAACTCCTGGACCAGTGCCCGAAGTCTGGGGCGGTGAATCTGCTCCCGGAGTTCTGTTTCCCGCTGCCGCTCCATGTCATCTGTGAACTCCTGGGCGTCCCGGACAACGAACGCAAGCAGGCCCAGGAATGGTCCGCCACCGTCGCACAGACCGGTTTCGGACCTGAGGCGCGAAAGAAACTGGAAATCGCCGAGGGAAACCTCCGCGACTATCTCGTCGAACTGTGCGCGCGCAAGCGGCAGGAACCCGACGGCGGTCTGCTCAGCGCGCTCGTCACGGCCCAGGACCAGGAAGGCGCGCTCACCGACCACGAACTCGTCTCGACGGCGTGGGTGCTGCTCTTCGCCGGTCACAAGTCGACGGCGTACCAGATCGGCAACGCCGTCTACCACCTGCTCAGCCGGCCGCACCAGAAGGCACTGGCGCTGCGGGACGCGAACTCCATGAACGCGGCCATCGAGGAGATCTTCCGGTTCGAGACCTCCGTGGAGAACTCGACCTTCCGGCACGCGAAGGAGGACATCGTGATCCGGGACGTGCTCATCCCCAAGGGCGCGCTCGTCCAGATCTCGATCACCGGCGCCAACCGCGACCCGGAGATGTTCGCCGCTCCCGACGAGATGGACGTCCAGCGCCCGAACGTCCAGGCGACCCACCTCGCCTTCGGCTACGGCCCGCACTACTGCATCGGTGCGCCGCTGGCCCGGCTGGAGATGCAGCTCGCCCTCACCTCGCTCTTCGCCCGGTTCCCGCGCATGACCCTGGCCGTGGCGCCTGAGGAGGCGCGCTGGATGACCGTGCCGTTCCCCGCCTTCCGCGGGCTGGCGGAACTGCCCGTCGTCCTCGACCCGTCCTGACGCGAGGCACCGTGCACCCCATGGAACCCGTGCGCGTCCTGCGGCTGCTCCACGTCCGCGAGGGCCGCGAGAGCGACTTCGTGGAGTCCTACCGGTCCGTGCTGCAACGCGCCGAGCGCTTCCCCGGACACCTCGGCGAGCAGCTGTGCCGCTCCCTGGACGATCCCGCCCGCTGGTTGCTCACCAGCGAGTGGGAGAGCCTGGAGTGCGTCCAGCGGTGGCGGACCGACCCCGGTCACCAGGCCCTGGTCGGGCCGATGAACGCCTGTCTGCACGAGGACCGGTCGACGTCCGTCTTCCGGATCAGGGACCTGGCCGGGACGGTGGCCGGGTAGGGGCGGCCGACCGAAAGGCGAGACAGGGCTGACCGGCATGTGACCGGCCGGTAAGGTCGGTCGCGTGCCGAAGCCGCTCAGTCTTCCCTTCGACCCCATCGCGCGCGCCGACGAACTCTGGAAGCAGCGCTGGGGCAATGTGCCGTCCATGGCCGCCATCACCTCGATCATGCGCGCACAGCAGATCCTGCTGGCCGAGGTGGACTCGGTGGTCAAGCCGTACGGACTGACGTTCGCGCGCTACGAGGCGCTGGTGCTGCTCAACTTCTCCAAGGCCGGCGAGCTGCCGATGTCCAAGATCGGCGAGCGGCTCATGGTGCACCCCACGTCCGTGACGAACACCGTCGACCGGCTGGTCAGATCGGGCCTGGTCGACAAGCGGCCCAACCCCAACGACGGACGCGGAACGCTCGCCTCCATCACCGACAAGGGCCGCGAGGTCGTCGAGGCGGCCACCCGCGACCTGATGGCCATGGACTTCGGGCTCGGGGTGTACGACGCCGAGGAGTGCGCGGAGATCTTCGCGATGCTGCGCCCGCTGCGGGTCGCGGCGCACGACTTCGACGAGAGCTGAAATCTCGTAGGGACGCGACCCGGACCCCGGCCAAGATCTCCCGGAACCGGTGGTTACGCTCGTACGCATGAAGAAGAGCGTCCTGACCCGCTACCGGGTGATGGCCTACGTCACCGCCGTCATGCTGCTCGTGCTGTGCACCTGCATGGTGTTCAAGTACGGCTTCGACAAGGGCGAGGACGTCACCTTCGCCGTCTCCCAGGTCCACGGCTTCCTCTACATCATCTACCTGGTCTTCGCCTTCGACCTCGGCTCCAAGGCCAAGTGGTCCTTCGGCAAGCTGCTGTGGGTGCTGCTCTCCGGGACGATCCCGTTCGCCGCGTTCTTCGTCGAGCGCAAGGTCACCGCCCAGGTCGAACCCCTGGTCAACGGGCCGGCCCCGGCCGTCGCCAACGCCTGACGCGACCGCCGTACCGACGCGTACGGCGGTTCTCCCATCGACATTTACTAGGACGTCCTAGTAAATTCGAGAGTATGGACGCTGACGCCATCGAGGAGGGCCGCCGCCGCTGGCAGGCCCGGTACGACGCCGCACGCAAGCGCGACGCAGATTTCACCACGCTCTCCGGAGACCCCGTGGAGCCGGTGTACGGGCCCCGGCCGGGTGACGAGTACGAGGGCTTCGAGCGGATCGGCTGGCCCGGGGAGTACCCCTACACCCGCGGCCTGTATCCGACCGGCTACCGAGGGCGGACGTGGACCATCCGGCAGTTCGCCGGGTTCGGGAACGCCGAGCAGACCAACGAGCGCTACAAGATGATCCTCCGCAACGGCGGCGGCGGACTCTCGGTCGCCTTCGACATGCCGACGCTCATGGGCCGCGACTCCGACGACCCGCGCTCGCTGGGCGAGGTCGGCCACTGCGGGGTCGCCATCGACTCGGCCGCCGACATGGAGGTCCTGTTCAAGGACATCCCGCTGGGCGACGTGACGACGTCGATGACGATCAGCGGGCCGGCCGTCCCCGTCTTCTGCATGTACCTGGTCGCGGCGGAGCGCCAGGGCGTCGACCCCGGCGTCCTCAACGGCACGCTCCAGACCGACATCTTCAAGGAGTACATCGCCCAGAAGGAGTGGCTCTTCCAGCCCGAGCCGCACCTGCGCCTCATCGGCGACCTCATGGAGTACTGCGCGGCCGGCATCCCCGCCTACAAGCCGCTGTCCGTCTCCGGCTACCACATCCGCGAGGCCGGCTCGACGGCCGCGCAGGAGCTGGCGTACACCCTCGCGGACGGCTTCGGCTACGTCGAGCTGGGCCTCTCCCGCGGCCTCGACGTGGACGTCTTCGCCCCCGGCCTGTCCTTCTTCTTCGACGCGCACGTCGATTTCTTCGAGGAGATCGCCAAGTTCCGCGCCGCCCGCCGCATCTGGGCGCGCTGGATGCGGGACGTGTACGGCGCGCGGACCGACAAGGCGCAGTGGCTGCGCTTCCACACCCAGACCGCCGGCGTCTCGCTGACCGCGCAGCAGCCGTACAACAACGTCGTCCGTACGGCCGTGGAGGCGCTCGCGGCCGTGCTCGGCGGCACGAACTCGCTGCACACCAACGCCCTGGACGAGACCCTCGCGCTGCCCTCCGAGCAGGCCGCCGAGATCGCCCTGCGCACCCAGCAGGTCCTCATGGAGGAGACCGGTGTGGCCAACGTGGCCGACCCGCTGGGCGGTGCCTGGTACGTCGAGCAGCTCACGGACCGGATCGAGGCCGACGCCGAGAAGATCTTCGAGCAGATAAAGGAGCGAGGCCTCAGGGCCCACCCGGACGGGCAGCACCCGATCGGGCCGATCACCTCCGGCATCCTGCGCGGGATCGAGGACGGCTGGTTCACCGGGGAGATCGCCGAGTCGGCGTTCCGCTACCAGCAGTCCCTGGAGAAGGGCGACAAGCGGGTCGTCGGCGTCAACGCCCACACCGGTTCCGTCACCGGCGACCTGGAGATCCTGCGGGTGAGCCACGAGGTGGAGCGCGAGCAGGTACGGGTGCTCGCGGACCGTCGGACGGCCCGGGACGAGTCGGCGGTGCGGACCGCCCTCGACGCCATGCTGACGGCCGCCCGCGGCGGCGCCAACATGATCGAGCCGATGCTGGACGCGGTACGGGCCGAGGCGACCCTCGGTGAGATCTGCGGGGTCCTGCGGGACGAGTGGGGGGTGTACACGGAGCCGGCGGGCTTCTGAGGCAGGCACCCTGCTGTCGCCCGGCGGCCGGCTCAGGGATCGACAGCCACCGGGAGCGCGGCCGCCCCCCGCAGACCCAGCAGCAGGACCTGGGTGAAGCCGCGCACCCAGTCCTCGTCGGCCGGGCGGCCGCTCACCAGGGTGCGGTGCACCACCGCGCCGGCGACGACGTCGAAGATGAGGTCGACGGTGCGGGCCGCGTCGTCGGGGTCGGACTCGGGAGGCAGTTCGCCGCGTGTCTGGGCGCGGGTCCGGCCCTGAAGGACGAGGCGTTTCTGGCGTTCGACGATCGACTCGCGGATGCGCTCCCTGAGCGCCTCGTCCCTGGTCGACTCCGCCACCACCGCCATCAGGCCGCTTCTGGCCTCGGGGCGGTCCAGGATCACCGCGAACTGCAGGACCACGCCCTCGATGTCGGCGGCCAGGGAGCCCCGGTCGGGGAGCTCCAGTTCGTCGAAGAGCTCCGCCACCGCGTCGACCACCAGCTCGTTCTTGCCGGGCCAGCGTCGATAGATGGTCGTTTTCGCAACCCCCGCGCGTGCGGCGACGTCTCCCAGGGTGAGCTTGGACCAGCCGAGTTCGACCAGCGCCTCCCGCGTCGCCGCCAGGATCGCCGTGGCCGCGGCCGCGCTGCGCGGGCGGCCGGGGCGGGTGGCGGGGGTGCGGCTCTGCATCCTCCGACCATATCCCCGGGATATCCGGGGATTCTGTGTGGTCGTGAGGGAGATCACCGGTGGGTGGTGTTCCGGAGGCACTCGATGCCATTACGCTACGACTCGTAGCGAAAGCGACGACCACTGACGTGGGGTGGGGACCCGGCGTCGACATCATGGCCGGGCGAGCCCGGTCCGTACACCGCTTTTCACACCGCTTTTCACAGTGCGCGCCGGACGGGGGAGGATAGACGCATGCAGCCACGGAACATGTCCATGAGCGGAGTCGTCGACCTCGCCGCGGTGAAGGCGGCCCAGGAGGCCAAGGCGAAGGCGGAGCAGGCGCGTGCCGAGGCCGCCCGGCAGGGCGGCGGAGGGGCCGTGTCGCCCGCCGACCTCGTCATCGACGTCGATGAGGCGGGGTTCGAGCGGGAGGTCCTGCAGCGGTCCGCCGAGGTGCCCGTCGTCATCGACTTCTGGGCCGAGTGGTGCCAGCCCTGCAAGCAGCTGAGCCCGGTGCTCGAGCGGCTCGCCGTCGAGTACAACGGCCGGTTCCTCCTCGCGAAGATCGACGTCGACGCCAACCAGATGCTGATGCAGCAGTTCGGCGTGCAGGGGATTCCCGCCGTGTTCGCCGTCGTCGCCGGGCAGGCGCTGCCGCTCTTCCAGGGGGCGGCCGGTGAGGCGCAGATCCGCGAGACGCTGGACCAGCTCGTCACCGTAGCCGAGCAGCGGTTCGGTCTGACCGGCCTGACCGTCGACCCGGACGCCGAGCCCGGCGGTGCCGCCCAGACCGCTCCCGCCGAGCCGGTCGGCCCGTACGACGCGTTGCTGGAGGCCGCCGTGCAGGCCCTGGACGCGGGGGACTTGGCCGGCGCGGTCCAGGCGTACAAGAACGTACTGAGCGAGGACCCGGCCAACATGGAGGCCAAACTCGGGCTCGCGCAGGCCGAGTTGCTCCAGCGCGTGCAGGGCGTCGACCCGCAGCAGGTGCGCAAGGACGCGGCCGACAAGCCCGCCGACGTGGCCGCGCAGATCGCCGCCGCCGACCTGGATCTGGTGGGCGGCCATGTCGAGGACGCCTTCGGGCGGCTCATCGACACGGTGGGGCGCACGGTGGGTGACGACCGGGACGCCGTACGGCTTCGGCTGCTGGAGCTGTTCGAGGTCGTGGGCGGCGAGGACCCGCGGGTCGCCGCGGCGCGCCGGGCGTTGGCGCGTGCGCTGTTCTGACCGGGTTCGCGGGCGGGGCGGGGACCCCGTTCTGACCAGTCACTAAACGCATCGGCGCGTGTTGCCCGAGTGAAGGATTTGCTGACAGAGCATCAATGCGGCCGCGCTTTACCAAATCTTGGTAATCGCGGCCGCAGTTACTGCGGGTAAGTCAGAGGCGTCGTTCTGTCGGAATCTGTCCGGTGATTACTGGACTTGTCCGGTCGCTGGACAACACCCTGTGTCGCTGTCCGAGACCGGCGGGTCGTTGTTCGGTTATCCGGCCGTTACTACCGAGTAACGAAGCCCCTTGTGCGGGCGGCGAGAATGCACCACGATCGGCCACGCTCGGTCCATTTCCGTACCCCGACAGCCGGTCGGGTCACGGGAGTTCCTGGGTCCCCACCGAGCAGAGTCGGCGGCAGTGGCGCCGGCTCTTGGACAGGGGGGTCTTCGCCCACCCGGCGAAGCCTGTCCAGCAAGGTTGTGCGTGATGCGTGTCAGGCGCGACCAGTGGTTGTCGCTCGGGGGTGATCGCCGGTGATTCGGGCGCGGTTCGCGCCGCCGAGTGCAGGCGCTCTCCTTCCCGAGGACGTAGCACTTCTCCCATCCCTGCCCGGCCGAGCCGTCGACTTCGGAAGTTCGGTCGAGGCCAGGAGATGTACGTCCGAGAAGGAGGAAATATGGAGTCCCAGGTGCGTGGCGGGACCAGATGGAAGCGGTTCGCTGTGGTCATGGTGCCCAGCGTCGCCGCTACGGCTGCGATAGGTGTCGCCCTCGCGCAGGGCGCTCTCGCCGCGTCGTTCAGTGTCTCCGGCCAGTCGTTCAAGGTCACGACGGACAAGCTCGTCGGTACGGGTTTCTCGCAGTACGGCGCTCTTGACGAGGGCTACACGCTCTCCGGCAAGAAGACGGTTCACCCCGTCGCCGTCTCGGGCTTCAAGTCCGCGACGATCAACAGCCTGTGCCAGTCCGTGGTCACTCCCGACGTCCCGATCCTCGGGAGCGTCAGCCTGATCCTGCGGGCGGGCGAGGACCCGAACAAGCCGGTCGAGGCCAAGAACCTGTACATCGACGTGGCCGACCTCGAGGCCGACGCCACGTTCGAGAACATCGACATCGGTGTGGCCGCCAAGGACGCCAACAAGGGTCCGGGCATGAAGGGCGGCGGCGAGCAGGCCAACCCCTTCGGCTTCGCCCAGCAGGCCGACAAGGCCACGCTGGTCGGCGTGAAGCAGACGGCGTGGGCGACCACCGCCGGAACCTTCAAGCTCAGCGGTCTGAAGATGTCGCTGTCGACGGGTGTCAAGGAGTGCTACTAAGCACTCACTGACGGGCGGGGGAGCCGATGGCGCCCCCGCCCGTCCACTCTCCGCCCGCTTTCTTCACAAGTGGTCACAGGCACCACAACTCACCACCACCGCACCACCATCACAGCAACGCTGTACCAGGGAGCTGTTTTCGATGAGCGCCGAGACTCCTGCCGCGCCCGGCCGTGACGAGCACTACCTCCGGGTCTTTCGGCGGAACTTCCGCGCCTGGCGGGGTACGAGGCCGTTCTGGGCCGGTCTGTTCGTCATGTTCGGCGGACTCCCGATCGCCTACTTCCCGTACGCGAACCTTCAGATCGGCCATCTGACGCTGGCGATGCAGACCGCGGGGGGCTCCAGCTCCCTGATCATCGGTGTGCTGCTCGTCGTCCTGGGCTTCACTCTGTGGTTCCAGAAGCACGTCCGCACCTTCGCGGGCGTAGCGGCGATCCTGCTGGCGCTCGTCTCCATCCCGCTGTCCAACCTCGGTGGCTTCCTGATCGGCTTCCTCTTCGCCCTCATCGGCGGGGCGATGGCCGTGTCGTGGGTCCCGGGCACGCCGCCCGACGCGGAGACGGTGGAGCAGGACGGGACCGGAGCGGGTGGCGCTCCTGAGGGCCTGGACCCCGACACCACGGTCCTGGCGCCCGTTCAGGACACGGACGAGTGGGGCAAGTCGAACGATCTGTCAGGAACGAGCCCGGCGAACGGGGCGAACGGGAGGCACAGTGCCGGCTGACGAGGTGACCCACGGGACTGAGGTGGACAAGTCCCGTGTGAGAACCGGGCCGCGACACGCGGCACCCAAAAAGCCGCTGTTCACCAGGTTCCACATGCCGGCCGGCAAGGCGATAGCCCTGGCGGCGATGCCCACCGCGGTCCTCATGGGAATGGGGTTCACACCGACGCTCGCCCAGGCCGACAGCGACAACGCCACCAAGCCGACGTCCAACAGCCTCACGGCGGACGAGTACAAGGAGTGCGTGGCGGCGCTGGAGGACGACGCGTCGCCGTCCCCGAGCGCGAGCGAGTCCACGGACGATGACACGCCCGAGCCGGCCCCGTCGGCGTCCGCGGGCGAGGACTCCTCCGACTCCTCGGGTTCGTCGGACTCGTCGGGCACCGGCGGTTCCTCGGACTCAGCGGGCGAGGACTCCTCGTCGGATTCAGGTTCCGACGACGCGGCCGAGCCCGAGCCGACGCCTTCCCCGAGCAAGTCGAGCGAGGCCCAGTCCGGCGACACGGCCACGCCGTCCCCCTCGCCGTCCGAGAGCGGCGGCAACCTGCTGGAGAACATCGGCGACGCCATCAAGGACGTCTTCACGGGCGGCGGCACGTCCGAGGAGTCCGCGAGCCCGACGCCGACGCCCTCCGCGAGCGCGAGCGAGGAGGCGTCCGACGGCTCCTCCGACTCCGGCACGGACACCTCCAAGGACTCCGACCCGGTCAAGGAGACCGCCGAGAAGGCCACCGACACGGTGAAGGACACCGTCGAGGGCGCCACCGGCAAGGCCACCGACACGGTGCGGGACGCCACCGAGGCGGCCAAGGAAGCGGCCGACGAGGCCACCGCCACGCCGAGCCCCTCCGCGAGCGCCGACGCGGTCCCGGAGAACTGCCCGGTCGCCACGGACGAGGAGGGCGGCGTCGACAACCCCGTGCCGCTGCCCGACGACCCGTGGTACCTGAACGCCAGCTCGCTGCTGCTCAAGGGCGCCGACTACCAGGGCATCGTGGAGGTGAAGACGGCCAACGGCACCAAGAAGAAGGTGCTCAAGTACGTCATCTCCGACGGCACCGACATCGGCGACCTGCACCAGACGGTGAAGGACAAGCAGTCCGGCAAGACCTACCACGTGCAGGCGGCCGCGGGCTCGACGTCCACGATCCGCGACGGCAAGACGGTGATGTACACCGAGAGCATCTCCGGCAACCTGCTCGGCCTGATCCCGGTCACCTTCGACCCGGAGCACCCGCCGCCGCTGAACATCCCGCTGATCTACTTCACCAAGGTGAAGGTCACCCAGGCCGGCCAGTTCGGCGGCACCCTGCACGTCCCCGGCCTGCACAACTTCACCACCGACTGAGCCGGGCGTCCCCCAGCAGACGCCCCCACAGGCCCGTTCGGGAGCCGCACAACACCGTGGCCCGGTCCTCCTCGCCGGAGGGCCGGGCCACAGTGGGTACGCCACCCGTGGGCCGGAGGAGAGACGTTGAGAACCCAGCTGAAAGTCACCCGCGACGGCGACGCGTTCATCGCCCGGCTCGCGCCCTCCCAGGCGGCGGCGATGTACGAGGCGCTGAGCTTTCTGGCCGATCGTGACTACGGTGACGCGGAGCTGCACCTGCTGGTCGGCGCGGGCCGCGAGGCGGTGGACGCCCTTGTGGAACGGCTGATCGGGCGGCACACGGAGTCACGCGACTTCCGCCTCACCATCGAGGAACTCCACATGGTGCACAGCGCGTTGACCGCCGTGCCCACCATGTTCCTCGTGCGCGGCGGCGTCTTCGCGGAAGAGCCGTTCAACATCCGCCTGGGCTTCTACCGGGAGAACTTCGACGTCCTGGCGTCTGCGGTCCGCCGCGCTGTCGCCGAGGCGTGACACCGCTGAGGGCGCCCCCTGCGACAGGGGGCGCCCTCAGTGCCGTACGAGGCCCTCGTGGGCCCTTCTCCGGGTCAGTCCCGGGCGCCGCCGCCGAGGTGGTGGACGCGGACCATGTTGGTGGTGCCGGGGACGCCGGGAGGCGAGCCGGCGGTGATGACCACGATGTCGCCCTCGTTGAACAGCCCGAGCTTGACGATCTCCTGGTCCACCAGGTCGACCATCTCGTCGGTGCTGTTGACGAACGGGACCACGTGCGGCTCGACGCCCCAGCTGAGGGTCATCTGGTTGCGGGTGGACTCGTCCGTGGTGAAGGCGATGATCTGCTGGGCGGCGCGATAGCGGCTCAGGCGGCGGGCGGTGTCGCCGGACTGGGTGAAGGCGACCAGGCCCTTGCCGCCGAGGAAGTCGGCGATCTCGCAGGCCGCGCGGGCCACCGAACCGCCCTGCGTGCGGGGCTTCTTGCCGGGGACGAGCGGCTGGAGGCCCTTGCTCAGCAGCTCCTGCTCGGCCGCCGTGACGATCTTCGACATCGTCCGGACGGTCTCGATCGGGTACGCGCCGACCGAGGACTCCGCGGACAGCATGACCGCGTCCGCGCCGTCCAGGATCGCGTTGGCCACGTCGGAGGCCTCGGCGCGGGTCGGGCGGGAGTTGGTGATCATCGACTCCATCATCTGGGTCGCCACGATCACTGGCTTGGCGTTGCGGCGGCACAGCTCGATGAGCCGCTTCTGCACCATCGGGACCTTCTCGAGCGGGTACTCGACGGCCAGGTCGCCACGCGCGACCATCACACCGTCGAACGCCATCACGACGTCCTCCATGTTGGCGACCGCCTGCGGCTTCTCCACCTTGGCGATGACCGGCACGCGGCGGCCGACCTCGTCCATGACCTTGTGCACGTCCTGCACGTCGTTGGCGTCCCGCACGAAGGACAGCGCGACCAGGTCGCAGCCCATGCGCAGCGCGAAGCGGAGGTCCTCGACGTCCTTCTCGCTCAGCGCCGGCACGTTCACCGCCGCGCCGGGCAGGTTGATGCCCTTGTGGTCGGAGACGACACCGCCCTCGATGACGATCGTCTTCACCCGGGGACCGTCGACCTCGGTGACCTTCAGCTCGACGTTGCCGTCGTTGATGAGGACCTGGTCGCCCTTGGCGACATCGCCCGGCAGGCCCTTGTAGGTGGTCCCGCAGATCTGCTTGTCACCCGGGACGTCCTCGGTCGTGATGACGAACTCGTCACCGCGCTCCAGCTCCACCGGGCCCTCGGCGAAGGTCTCCAGCCGGATCTTGGGGCCCTGGAGGTCGGCGAGCACACCGATGGCCCGGCCGGTCTCCGCGGCGGCGGCGCGCAGGCGCTCGTACCGCCCCTGGTGGTCTTCGTGCGTTCCGTGGCTGAAGTTGAAGCGGGCCACATTCATGCCCGCCTCGATCAGCGAGACAAGCTGCTCATGGGAGTCGACCGCGGGGCCGAGAGTACAGACGATTTTCGAACGGCGCATGGGACGATCCTATCGGTTTGTTTCGCCGCGGAATATTCCGTCTGGCGGAAGATACAAATGAGCTTCGTATTGCTCAGCCGTGTTACTCGGCCGTCGCTTCAACGGTTGTTCTCCCCTACCAGTGCGTAGGTCTGCCTCGCGATCTCCAGTTCTTCATCCGTCGGCACCACCGCGACCGCCACCCGCGCGCCCGCCGGCGAGATCAGCCGCGGCCCGTCGGCGCGTACGGCGTTCAGCTCGGCGTCCACCGCGAGGCCCAGCTGTTCCAGGCCCGCGACGGCGGCTTCCCGCACCGGCGCCGCGTTCTCGCCGACCCCGGCCGTGAACGCGATGGCGTCCACCCTGCCCAGCACCGCGTAATACGCGCCGATGTACTTCTTCAGCCGGTGAATGTAGATGTCGAAGGCCAATTGCGCCCGCTCGTCACCCTCGTCGATCCGACGGCGGATCTCCCGCATGTCGTTGTCGCCGCACAGGCCGATCAATCCGCTCTTCTTGTTGAGAAGAGTGTCGATTTCCGCGATGGACATTCCGCCAACACGCGCCAAATGGAAGATGACGGCGGGATCGGTGTCACCGGAGCGCGTACCCATCACGAGCCCCTCCAAAGGCGTCAGCCCCATGGAAGTGTCCACGCAACGACCGCCTCGTACGGCGGACGCGGACGCCCCGTTGCCGAGGTGCAGCACGATCACGTTCACGTCCTCCGGCGCCCTGCCCAGCAGCTCGGCGGTGGCCCGGGAGACGTACGCGTGCGAGGTGCCGTGGAAGCCGTAGCGGCGGATCCGGTGGGCGTCGGCGGTCTCGATGTCGATGGCGTACCGGGCCGCCGACTCCGGCATCGTGGTGTGGAACGCGGTGTCGAATACGGCGACCTGCGGCAGGTCCGGGCGCAGCGCCTGCGCCGTGCGGATGCCGGTGAGGTTGGCCGGGTTGTGCAGCGGGGCCACCGGGATCAGCCGCTCGATCTCGGCGAGTACGGCGTCGTCGACGACGGTCGGCTCGGTGAACCGCTGCCCGCCGTGCACCACCCGGTGCCCGATCGCGGCCAGCTCGGGCGAGTCGAGGCCGAGCCCGTCCTTGGCGAGCTCCGCCGACACGGCCTTCAGGGCGGCGTCGTGGTCGGCGACGGGCGCGGTCCACTCGCGGGTCTCGCCGCCGGCCGCCAGCGGGGTGTGCCGCAGCCGGGAGGTCTCCTCGCCGATGCGCTCGACGAGGCCCATGGCCAGCCGGCCGCCGCCGCCCATGTCGAGCAGCTGGTACTTCACCGACGAGGAGCCGGAGTTGAGGACGAGGACGCGGGACGGACTCACTGGGCGGTGGCCTTCTCGTGGAGGGACGGGGCGGGGGACTGGGCCTGGATCGCCGTGATGGCGACGGTGTTGACGATGTCCTGGACGAGCGCGCCCCGGGACAGGTCGTTGACCGGCTTGCGCAGACCCTGGAGCACCGGGCCGACGGCGATGGCGCCGGCCGAGCGCTGCACGGCCTTGTAGGTGTTGTTGCCGGTGTTGAGGTCCGGGAAGATCAGCACACTGGCCTGACCGGCCACGTCCGACTCCGGCAGCTTGGTCGCCGCGACCGACGGCTCCACGGCCGCGTCGTACTGGATCGGACCCTCGATCTTCAGGTCCGGCCGCCGCTCGCGCACCAGCTCGGTCGCCTCGCGCACCTTGTCGACGTCGGCGCCCGAACCGGACGTACCCGTCGAGTACGACAGCATGGCGATCCGCGGCTCCACACCGAACTGCTCGGCGGTCGCCGCCGACTGGATGGCGATGTCGGCCAGCTGCACGGCGTTCGGGTCGGGGTTCACGGCGCAGTCGCCGTAGACGAGGACCTTGTCGGCGAGGCACATGAAGAAGACGGACGAGACGATGTCGGCGTCCGGCTTGGTCTTGATGATCTCGAAGGCGGGCCGGATCGTCGCGGCCGTCGAGTGGACCGACCCCGACACCATGCCGTCCGCCAGACCCTCCTGCACCATCAGGGTCCCGAAGTAGTTCACATCGCTGACGACGTCGTACGCCAGCTCCACCGTGACCCCCCTGTGGGCGCGCAGCTGGGCGTACTTCTCGGCGAAGGCGTCGCGCAGTTCGCTGGTCGCCGGGTCGATCAGCCGGCAGTCGCCGAGGTCGATACCGAGGTCGGCGGCCTGCTTGCGGATCCGGTCGACCGGGCCGAGGAGCGTGAGGTCGCAGACATTGCGGCGCAGCAGCACCTCGGCGGCGTGCAGCACGCGCGGCTCGGTGCCCTCGGGCAGCACGATGCGGCGCATGTTCGAGCGGGCCCGCTCCAGCAGCTTGTGCTCGAACATCATCGGCGTGACCCGGTCGCTGCTCGGCGCCGAGAGCCGCTTCAGCAGGTCACCGGTGTCGACGTACCGCTCGAACAGACCGAGCGCGGTCTCCGCCTTGCGCGGGGTGGCCGCGCTCAACTTCCCCTCCAGGGAGAAGAGCTGCTCGGCGGTGGGGAAGCTGTAGCCCGGCACCGAGAGCACCGGGGTGCCCGGGGCGAGCCGGGCGGCGAGGGTGAGGATCTCGTCGCCGGGGCGCTCGTCCAGGGTGAGCAGCACACCGGCGATCGGCGGGGTGCCGGCGCTGTGCGCGGCCAGCGAGCCGACGACCAGGTCGGCGCGGTCGCCCGGGGTGACGACCAGGCAGCCCGGGGTCAGCGCGGTCAGGAAGTTCGGCAGCATCGCGCCGCCGAAGACGAAGCCCAGGGCGTCGCGCGCCAGCCCCGAGTCGTCGCCGAGCAGGACCTTCGCGTTCAGGGACTGGGCGATCTGCGAGACGGTCGGCGCGGCCAGCGCCGGCTCGTCCGGGACGACGTGACAGGGCACGGGCAGCCGCGACCCGAGCCGCTGGGCGATCTCGTCCCGGTCGTCCCGGGCGACCCGGTTGGTGACCATGGCGAGCACGTCGCAGCCCAGGTTCTCGTACGCCCGGTAGGCGTTGCGCGTCTCGGCGAGCACCGACTCCGCGGTCTGCCCCCGCCCGCCCACGACGGGTATGACGCTCGCGCCGAACTCGTTGGCGAGCCGGGCGTTGAGGGACAGCTCGTCCGGGAGCTGGGTGTCGGCGAAGTCGGTGCCGAGGACGAGCACGAACTCGTAGTCGCGGGCGACGGCGTGGAACCGGTCGACCAGCGTGGACACCAGCTCGTCCGTGCCGCGCTCGGCCTGGAGGGCGGACGCCTCGTGGTAGTCCATGCCGTAGACCGTCGCCGGGTCCTGGGAGAGGCGATAACGCGAGCGCAGCAGCTCGAACAGGCGGTCGGGAACGTGGTGGACGAGCGGCCGGAACACCCCCACCCGGTCGACCTGCCGGGTCAGGAGCTCCATGACCCCCAGTTCGACGACCTGGCGGCCGTCGCCGCGGTCGATACCGGTCACGTACACGCTGCGCGTCACGCGTGCTCTCCGTTTCGTCTGTCGTCCGTCGTTCTCGTCGGTCGTCGGTCGTCGGTCGTCGGTGTTCGTCTCGGGTGTCCCCGTGGGCGTCGCAAAATCGCCCAGTGGGGTGAGCGAAACCCTCTTGACAATACCCTTGGCGGTGGATAAGGCGCCCGTCAGTACGGGAGCGGCACGGTCCTCACGGACGTGAAACAATCGGACTTGAAACAATCGGACTGGCTCACCGGTATCAACAGCGAGCAGGAGACACAGCACGATGCGCATCGGAGTTCTCACCGCAGGCGGCGACTGCCCCGGCCTGAACGCCGTGATCCGGTCGGTCGTGCACCGAGCGGTCGCGCAGTACGGCGACGAGGTGATCGGCTTCGAGGACGGGTACGCGGGCCTGCTGGACGGCCACTACCGCAGCCTCGACCTGGAGGCCGTCAGCGGCATCCTGGCCCGCGGCGGCACCATCCTGGGCTCGTCCCGCCTGGAGCGTGACCGGCTGCGCGAGGCCTGCGAGAGCGCCATCGACATCGCCCGTGACTTCGGCATCGACGCGCTGATCCCGATCGGCGGCGAGGGCACGCTGACGGCGGCCCGCATGCTGTCCGACGCCGGTCTGCCGGTGGTCGGCGTACCGAAGACCATCGACAACGACATCTCCTCGACGGACCGCACCTTCGGCTTCGACACGGCCGTCGGCGTCGCCACCGAGGCCATGGACCGCCTGAAGACCACCGCCGAATCCCACCAGCGCGTGATGGTCGTGGAGGTCATGGGCCGGCACGCCGGCTGGATCGCCCTGGAGTCCGGCATGGCGGCCGGCGCCCACGGCATCTGTCTGCCCGAGCGCCCCTTCGACCCGGCCGACCTGGTCAAGATGGTCGAGGAGCGCTTCGCGCGCGGCAAGAAGTTCGCCGTGATCTGCGTCGCCGAGGGCGCCCACCCCGCCGACGGCACCATGGACTACGGCAAGGGCGCGATCGACCAGTACGGCCACGAGCGCTTCCAGGGCATCGGCACGGCCCTCGCCTTCGAGCTGGAGCGCCGCCTCGGCAAGGAGGCCAAGCCGGTCATCCTCGGCCACGTCCAGCGCGGCGGCGTACCCACCGCGTACGACCGCGTCCTCGCCACCCGCTTCGGCTGGCACGCGGTGGAGGCCGCGCACCGGGGCGACTTCGGCAGGATGACCGCGCTGCGCGGGACCGACATCGTGATGGTGCCGCTGGCGGAGGCGGTGACCGAGCTCAAGACGGTGCCGAAGGACCGGATGGACGAGGCGGAGTCGGTGTTCTAGCCGCCGACCGTCGCCCAGAAGCGTTCCACGATCCGGTCCAGGAACTCGCGGCCGGCCGCGCTGGACTCACTGCCGCCGCCGCCCCAGCTGAGCGTGGCGGTCATCTGCCCCTGGTAGTTCTGGTGCAGCTCCTGGAGGGCGTCCTCCAGCACGCGCCGGTCCAGGGGCACCATCTTGCCGACCGGGCGGACGTACGCCTGCCAGCGCGTCGTCACCGCACTGCGCAGCAGCTCGGCGAGGGCCGTGTCGCGGCCGGTGACGGTGACGAGGTCCGGGAGCGTCAGGCCGAGGACGTCGGCGAGGGCGGCGGACTGGCGGTCGGTGCCCTGCCAGTCGTCGTTCTCCTCCATGCGCAGATACGCGGGGAGTTCGTGCCCCACGGTCCGCGCCACGTCCTCGGGCGCGAGGCCACGGGCGATGCGGTGTTCGCGCAGTGTGCGCGGCTTGCCGAGCAGCTCACTGGGCGAGCACCACAGCACACCGGCGAGGGCGGTGAGTTCGTTGTTGTCCGGGGAGGCGATCTCCCGTTCCCAGGCGATGACGAGGTCGTGGGTGACGTAGGGCAGTCCGTACGAGGCGCGCATCCCGTAGGCGACGTGCTCGGGCCCCATGTTGAGGGCGGCGCGGAGTCTGCGGGCGGCGGGGGCGTTGAACGGGGGAATGGGTGGAGTTCGGCGGCTGGAGCGGCGGGGCTGGTTCGGTTGGGCTTGGGGTCGGCGCACGGCCCACAACGTAGGCCGGGCCGAGTGGCGTGACTACAGTCTGTTCGGCCAGGATTACGGATTGTATGAAGCTACGGCTACTCGCGGGTTCGTTGACGGGCGAGATCGTTTGCGGGGCCGGCGGGGTTCCGGTGCTGCGGGTGTGCGAACAGCGTCGGGGCGTGGTCGGCGGCGGGTGACGGTCGGCGACGGTCGGTGAACGGCAAGGTCAGGGGGCATATTCGCGAGCGCTTTCTGTAGTCGATCTCCTTGCGGCTCGGGGTGACGGATCCGAGAGGCGCGGAGCGAGGTCGACGGCGTGGGCGGGCGTCGAATATGTGTACGTCAACGAGGGTGGGCCGGCGAGTCGGACACGAGGGGGTGGCGTGCGGCTCGATCCCGACGGTCCGGCCGGTACGGCCCCGCCCCACCGCGCGCGATCACCCCTTCACCGC
>NZ_JAKEIP010000117.1 GCF_021474425.1 Streptomyces muensis
GTGTTGGTCGGCCGCTTCTGTTGTTTATATGAGACTGGTCTGGCGGGGGGGGTGTTGGGGGGGGGGGGGGTCGGCGGCCTTGGCCAGGAGGGCGGTGAGGAGGTCGGCGGTGAGCCTGTCGGCGCGGTCGAGGCCGCTGCCGTCCTTGATGTCGGCGCCCGTCACCGGCAGCCCGAGCTTCTTCAGCCGGTCCTCGATCGCCTTGCCCGCGCCGTCGAAGTCGGCGCGCGCGCCGCTCGCCACGGCGGTCTGGCGGGCGAGGTGCTCGGCGATGTCGTTGTCGCTGTTGGTGAGCATCCGCTCGACCATGGAGGACATCGGCGGTGAGGTGACCTCGGCCAGCGACTCGGCCCGGTTCGTCGCCTTCGACGGGCCCGGCGCCGTGGTCTTGATCCCGCGGTCCGCCAGGAGCGCCGCGAACTGCGCGGCCGCGTCCCTGGCCGGGTCCTCCACCCGCTTCACCGGGCCGCTGGTGGAGTCGTCCGTGCGGGCCTCGTCGACCATGAGGGCGCTGACCCGGGCCAGGTTGGGGTTGTCGCCGATGGGGTGCAGTTCCGGACCGGCGTAGAGCGTCTTGTCGTACGAAAGGGTGACCTCGCGTACGTCCCGCTTCTTCAGGGACTCGGCCGTGCGGTCGGCGAGGTCGCGCAGGCTCGCCCAGCCGTCGGCGTCCTTGCGGGCCGTCAGCGTGGGGTCGCCGCCGCCGACCAGGACGAGTTCCCCGGTGTCGGGTTCGAGGACCGTGCGGGTGGTGAGGCGGTGGTCGGGGCCCGCCGCGGTGAGGACGGCCACCGCGGTGGCGATCTTCGTCGTGGAGGCGGGGGTGAGGGGCTCGCCGGCTGCCTCGCCGTACAGGCGCTTGCCGGTGGCCACGTCGACGACCGCCGCCGTCCTGCGGGCGCCGAGCTCCGGGGCGTCCAGGAGCGGGCCCAGGAGGCCGGCGAGGGCCTTGGCGTTCGGGGCGGCCTGCGCGGTGCCGACGCCGCCGCCCAGACCGGGCAGGACGGAGGCCGCGCTGGGCGCCGGACGGGGCGCCTCGGCGGCCGTATCGGACGTATCGGAATTACGGCCGTGATCTGCGCCACCCGTGCGCTCCTGGACGGCCGCCCGGTCCCGCTCGGCCGTACGCTGACCGGTGGAGTCCCAGGGGCCGGCGGCGGTCACCACTGCGGCGGCCAGCGCCAGTCCGGCGGTGGCGGCACCGGCGGTGTACTGCCAGGTCTTCGGCTTCGTGATCCGCGCGACCTGCGGGGAAGCGGCTCGCGCGAGCCGTACGACCCGCGGTTTCGCGGCCGTCGCGGCGCGTGCGAGACGTGGGCGTACGGCGTCCGCGGCCCGTGCCAGACGGGGTCGTACGGCGCCCGCGACCCGCGTCACATGCGGTCTCGCGGCTCGCCACGGCCTCAGCTCTGGCACGACCACCAGCCCCTTTCGCGATCACACACCTGCGTGAGGGACACTTAACCACCAGAACTATGTGCTGATCATGGAGGAGCCACCGGTGGAGTTCGACGTCACGATCGAGATCCCGAAGGGTTCGCGGAACAAGTACGAGGTGGACCACGAGACCGGTCGGATCCGCCTGGACCGTCGACTCTTCACCTCGACCGCCTACCCGACCGACTACGGCTTCGTCGAGAACACCCTCGGCGAGGACGGCGACCCGCTGGACGCGCTGGTCATCCTGGACGAGCCGACCTTCCCGGGCTGCCTCATCAAGTGCCGTGCGATCGGCATGTTCCGGATGACGGACGAGGCCGGCGGCGACGACAAGCTGCTGTGCGTCCCGGCGACGGACCCGCGCGTGGAGCACCTGCGTGACATCCACCACGTCTCCGAGTTCGACCGCCTGGAGATCCAGCACTTCTTCGAGGTCTACAAGGACCTGGAGCCCGGCAAGTCCGTCGAGGGCGCCAACTGGGTGGGCCGCCAGGACGCCGAGATCGAGATCGAGCGGTCCTACAAGCGCTTCAAGGAGCAGGGCGGCCACTGAGGCTTGCGCCTGAGCCACCGTCGGCTCTCAGCCATGTGAACGGGCTGCACGCGTGCGCGTGCAGCCCGTTCGTGCGTCTGTGCGCATACTGAGTGCGGCAGGAGGTGTCGTACAGGGAGTGCTGCGCACGTGACGGACGCGGAGGACCGCAAGCCGCAGTCGGACGAGGCGAGGATGGCGTTCATCCCGCCCGCCGGCGTCGAGGTGGGGGACAGCGAGTCGGAGACCACGTCCGAGTTCGCCCTCCCCCAGGGCCTCGACGTGCCGCACCCGCCGGTCCAGGAGCTCGAGGGGTCGGCGTTCAGCACGCCGAGCGGCTACAGCGTGGAGGACGCCCAGCCCGCGTTCACGCCCGCCGGCGGCATCCCGCGGATAAGCCTCACCAAGGACCTGCCCTGGCAGGACCGGATGCGCACGATGCTGCGTATGCCGGTGGCCGAGCGGCCCGCGCCGGAGCGGATGCCGAGGGCGGAGGAGGAGGGCCCGGCCGTCCCGCGCGTGCTCGACCTGACCCTGCGTATCGGCGAGCTGCTGCTGGCGGGCGGTGAGGGCGCGGAGGACGTCGAGGCGGCGATGTTCGCGGTCTGCCGGTCCTACGGTCTGGACCGCTGCGAGCCGAACGTCACCTTCACGCTGCTGTCGATCTCGTACCAGCCGTCGCTGGTGGACGACCCGGTGTCGGCGTCCCGCACGGTGCGGCGGCGCGGCACCGACTACACGCGTCTGGCCGCCGTGTACCAGCTGGTCGACGACCTCAGCGACCCGGAGAGCCACATCTCCCTGGAGGAGGCCTACGGGCGGCTCGCCGAGATCCGCCGCAACCGGCACCCGTACCCGACCTGGGTGCTGACCTCGGCGAGCGGACTGCTCGCGGGCGCGGCCTCCGTGCTGGTCGGCGGTGATCTGATCGTGTTCATCGCGGCCGCGCTGGGCGCGATGCTCGGCGACCGGCTGGCCTGGCTGTGCGCGGGGCGCGGGCTGCCGGAGTTCTACCAGTTCACGGTGGCCGCGATGCCGCCGGCCGCGATAGGGGTCGCGCTGACGCTGGCGCACGTCGACGTGAAGGCGTCCGCCGTCATCACCGGTGGGCTGTTCGCGCTGCTGCCCGGGCGGGCGCTGGTGGCGGGCGTGCAGGACGGGCTGACCGGGTTCTACATCACCGCCTCCGCGCGGCTGCTGGAGGTCATGTACTTCTTCGTCGGCATCGTCGTCGGCGTGCTGGTGATCCTGTACTTCGGGGTGAACCTGGGTGCCAAGCTCACCCCGGACGAGGCGCTGCACGCCTCCGACCGGCCGTACTGGCAGATCGCCGCGTCGATGCTGCTGTCGCTGACCTTCGCCGTACTGCTCCAGCAGGAACGGTCCACCGTGCTCGCGGTGACGCTCAACGGGGGTGTCGCGTGGGTGGTGTACGGGGCGATGCACTACGTCGGTGAGTTCTCGCCGGTTGCCTCCACGGCTGTGGCGGCGGGGCTGGTGGGGTTGTTCGGGCAGTTGATGGCGCGGTATCGGTTCGCGTCGGCGTTGCCGTACACGACTGCGGCGATCGGGCCCCTGTTGCCAGGCTCAGCCACGTATTTCGGGCTGCTGGCGATTGCTCAGAACGATGTGGACGAGGGGCTGGTGTCGTTGGCCACGGCGGCTTCTTTGGCCATGGCCATCGCTATCGGGGTGAACCTCGGGGCTGAGATCTCGCGGATGTTCCTGCGGATCGGGTCGCCCGAGAAGCGGCGGGCCGCCAAGAGGACGCGGGGGTTCTGAGCGCCGGTGCGATGTCTTCCAGCGCCGGGTGCCTACTGACTCGGTGCGTGCTGACTCACGGCGGCTGCGGGCCGTTCGTGGCTCGTCGCGCAGTTCCCCGCGCCCCTTTAGGGCGTTTCAGTAGCCCTGGTTCGGGGGGTACTGCTGGTCGCCGTACTGCTGCTGGTTGCCGTAGCCCTGGGGGTACTGCTGGGCGTACGGCTGCTGCTGTGGCTGCTGCTGTTGGCCGTAGTACTGCTGGTCGTAGCCGTACTGCTGCTGGCCGCCCTGCTGAGGGTGGTCGTCGGACGGGATGCGGCGGAGCTGGGTCGTCGCGTCGTCCATCATCATGTGCTGCTGCTGGGCCGGGGCCGCCGGGGCCTGAGCCGCCGCGCGCTTCTTCTTGGCGCGCTCGCGCAGGAACTCGATGATGATCGGGACCAAGGAGACGAACACGATCAGGACGAGGATCGCCTCGACGTTCGTCTTGATGAACTCGATCTGGCCGAGCCAGTAGCCCGCAAGGGTGACGCCGGTGCCCCAGGCGATGCCGCCGATGACGTTGTACGTGAGGAACGTGGCGTACTTCATGCGGCCGGCGCCGGCCACGATGGGGGCGAAGGTGCGCACGATCGGCACGAAGCGGGCGAGGACGATCGCCTTGGGGCCGTACTTCTCCATGAACTCGTGTGCCTTCTCCAGGTTCTCCTGTTTGAAGAGCTTGGAGTTGGGACGGTTGAAGAGCTTCGGGCCGAAGAACTTGCCGATCATGTAGCCCACTTGGTCGCCGATGACGGCGGCCAGCACGATGAGGGTGCACACCAGCCACAGCGGCTGGGTGATGTAGTTCCCCTCGGCCACGAACAGACCCGCCGTGAACAGCAGGGAGTCCCCGGGCAGGAACGCGAAGAGGCCGGACTCGGCGAAGACGATCAGCAGGATGCCAGGGAGGCTGAACGTCTCGATCAGATAGTCCGGGCTGAGCCACTCGGGGCCGAGCGCAAGCGTGGTCACGGGATTGTGGCTCCTGCGGGGAGGGGGCGGGGGGTCGAAGCTGGCTGCTCAAATTATCAACGCTGCACCGGCCGCCCAGGTTCCATGGACCCCCTCAGGATGCACTGTGCCCCGGCTGGGACAAAGCTGTGGTTCATGGGCATCGAAGAGTACGGCGGCGGACAGGGACCCCGACCCGACGTTCTGGTCGTCACCACGAACGACGTACCCGGCCACCGCGTCACCGAGGTCATCGGCGAGGTCTTCGGGCTGACCGTGCGCTCCCGGCACGTCGGCAGCCAGATCGGCGCCGGGCTGAAGTCGCTGGTCGGCGGTGAGCTCAAGGGGCTCACCAAGACGCTCGTGGAGACCCGGAACCAGGCCATGGACCGGCTGGTGGAGCAGGCACGCGCGCGTGGCGCCAACGGCGTGCTGGCCTTCCGGTTCGACGTGACCGAGGCGGCCGACGTGGGCACCGAGGTGTGCGCCTACGGGACGGCGGTGGTCCTGGCCCGGGAGTGAGCCGTACGGGCTCCCGGGCCAGGACCGTCATGCGGGTGCACCCCTGATGGCGCACCCCTTATGCGGTGCGGCGGTCGGCGTTCGCGAGGATCGCATCCTTCAAGTGCTCGGCGAGACCCGGCTGCATGGCGTCGTAGAACGCCTTGAAGCGCTCGTCGGAGACGTACATCTCGCCGAAGCACCGGTGCATCTCGTAGGGCACCTCGAAGTAGTACCTGCTGATGTGCTGCCGGTGTTCCTCGGCGAGGTCCATGGCCGCCTCACCGGACGGCTGCTCACCGGCCGCCACGAGGGCCGCGTACCGCCGGCCCCAGTCGTCGACCTCGGCCTGGATGCGCTTCCAGTCCTCCTTGGTGTACGTGGCGACGCGGCGCTGTGACTCGGCGTACGCCTCGGTGTCGCCCCAGCGCTGCTCCGCCTCCTCGCGGTACTGCTCGGGGTCCTTGTCCCCGAAGACCTCGAACCGCTCCTCCGGCGTCAGATTGATCCCCATCTTGCGTGCCTCCAAGGCGTGCTCCACGGCCGACGCCATCTTCTGCAGCTTCTCGATCCGGGCGGTCAGCAGGTCGTGCTGCCGGCGCAGGTGCACGCGCGGGTCCGCGTCCGGGTCGTCGAGCAGGGCGGCGACCTCGTCGAGCGGGAAGCCGAGCTCGCGGTAGAACAGGATCTGCTGCAGCCGGTCGAGGTCGGCGTCGCTGTAGCGCCGGTGACCGGCGTGGCTGCGCTCGCTGGGTACGAGCAGGCCGATGTCGTCGTAGTGGTGCAGGGTGCGCACCGTCACCGCGGCGAAGCCGGCGACCTGTCCCACGGAGTAGCTCACTTCCGCTCCCTTCTGTCTTACGCACTCCACGGTGAGTCCTCACGTGGCGTGAGGTGCAAGCCCGGCGGCCCGGACCTACCGTCGTAGGCATGCCACTGCATCCTGGGAACAGCGAAGCACCGGACGACAAGGGCGGCAGGCGCAGGCTCGCCGTCAACCCCTTCTACGGCGAGGCGAACCCGGTCGGCGGCATGACCGAGGCCCCGCCCACGCATCGGCTGCCCGACGCTCCCCTGTCGCCGTCGACGGCGTACCAGCTGGTGCACGACGAGCTGATGCTGGACGGCAACTCCCGGCTCAATCTGGCCACTTTCGTCACCACCTGGATGGAGCCGCAGGCCGGGGTGCTGATGGCGGAGTGCCAGGACAAGAACATGATCGACAAGGACGAGTACCCGCGCACCGCCGAGCTGGAGCGGCGCTGTGTGGCGATGCTCGCCGACCTGTGGAACGCGCCGGACCCGGCGGCGGCCGTGGGCTGTTCGACGACCGGGTCGAGCGAGGCGTGCATGCTCGCCGGGATGGCGCTGAAGCGGCGCTGGGCGAAGCGGAACGCCGACCGGTACCCGGGCGCCCGCCCGAACCTGGTGATGGGGGTCAACGTCCAGGTCTGCTGGGAGAAGTTCTGCAACTTCTGGGAGGTGGAGGCCCGGCTGGTCCCGATGGAGGGCGAGCGGTTCCATCTCGATCCGGGGGCGGCGGCCGGGCTGTGCGACGAGAACACCATCGGGGTCGTGGGGATCCTGGGCTCGACCTTCGACGGTTCCTACGAGCCGATCGCGGACCTGTGCGCGGCTCTGGACGCCCTCCAGGAGCGCACGGGGCTCGATGTCCCGGTGCATGTCGACGGTGCGTCCGGCGCCATGGTGGCGCCCTTCCTCGACGAGGACCTGGTGTGGGACTTCCGGCTGCCGAGGGTCGCCTCGATCAACACGTCGGGGCACAAGTACGGGCTGGTCTACCCGGGGGTCGGCTGGGCGTTGTGGCGGGATGGCGCGGCGCTGCCCGAGGAGCTCGTCTTCCGCGTCAACTACCTGGGCGGCGACATGCCGACGTTCGCGCTGAACTTCTCCCGGCCGGGCGCGCAGGTCGTGGCGCAGTACTACTCGTTCCTGCGGCTGGGCCGCGAGGGGTACCGGGCGGTGCAGCAGGCCTCGCGGGACGTGGCGCGCAGGGTCGCCGACGCGGTGGCGAAGCTGGGCGACTTCCGGCTGCTGACCAGGGGCGACGAGCTGCCGGTGTTCGCCTTCACGACGGCTCCGGAGGTGCGGGCGTACGACGTCTTCGACGTCTCGCGGCGGCTGCGGGAGAAGGGCTGGCTGGTCCCGGCGTACACCTTCCCGCCGAACCGTGAGGATCTGTCGGTGCTGCGGGTGGTCTGCCGCAACGGGTTCTCCGAGGACCTCGGCGAGCTGTTCCTGGAGGACCTGAGCCGGGTGCTGCCGGAGCTGCGCCGGCAGCCGCACCCCTTCACGCAGGACAAGGGGGCGGCCACCGGCTTCCATCACTAGGCGAACAGGCGGCGGTCAGGCGGCTGCTAGCGGCTCAGGCGGGCGAATCGCCGGACCGCCAGCGGGAAGAACACCGCGAGGAGCACCAGCGGCCAGATGACCGCCGCCGCGACGGTCTCCGCGGCCGTGCCGCCGAACAGGTCCCGTACGGCCGTAGCCGTCTGGGACATCGGGTTCCACTCCACGACCGTGCCCAGCCAGCCGGGCATGGACCCGGGCAGGGCGAGGGCGTTGGAGAGGAAGCCGACCGGCCAGACCAGGATCTGCACCGCCTGCACCATCTCCGGCTTGCCGGCCACCAGCGCCAGGTGGATGCCGATCCACAGCATGGCGAAGCGGAAGAGCAACAGCAGGCCCACGGCGCCCAGGAAGGCTCCCGGGCCGCCGTCCGCGCGCCAGCCCAGCGCGTATCCGACGCCCATGAGGACGAACAGGGCGAGCGCCGACTGGAGCATGTCGGCCGCCGAACGGCCCACCAGGACCGCCCCGTTGGCCATCGGCATGGACCGGAAGCGGTCGACCACGCCCTTGTTGAGGTCCTGGGTGACCGCGATCATCGTGCCCTCCAGGCCGAAGGCCATGGTGAGCGCGAGCATGCCGGGCAGGAGATAGTCGATGTAGGAGCCGTGGACGCCCCGGCCGCCGCCGACGAGGTAGCCGAACATCAGCAGCAGCATCACGGGGAAGACCAGGTTGACCACGACCTGCACGGGTTGCCGTCCCCAGTGGGCGAGTTCACGGCGGGTCATGGTCCAGGAGTCGGTCAGGGCGTGGGCGCTCATGCTCATGCGGGCTCCTTCTCTCGGTGCTCGTCCCCCGTGAGGTGCAGGAACACCTCGTCGAGCGTCGGCCGGCGCAGTGCGATGTCCTCCGCCTCGATCCCGGCGGCCTCCAGGGCCCGTACGACGCCGGAGAGCGCCGCCATCCGGTCAGTGACCGGGGCGCTGAGCAGACGCCGGTCGGGGTCGACGGAGACGTCGTCCTTCGGTACGGGCAGCAGGGCGACGGCCGCGCCGAGCTGTCCGGCGTCGCGCAGGACGACGTCGATGCGGGAGCCGCCGGTCAGCGCCTTGAGCTGGTCCGCGGTGCCGTCGGCGACGACCCGGCCGGCGTCGACGACCGAGATGCGGTCGGCGAGCTGGTCGGCCTCCTCCAGGTACTGGGTGGTGAGCAGGACCGTGGTGCCGCCGCCGACCAGGGAGCGGACCGCTGACCAGACCTCGGTGCGGCCGCGCGGGTCGAGGCCGGTGGTGGGTTCGTCCAGGAAGAGCACCTCCGGGTCGGTGATGAGGGACGCCGCCAGATCCAGTCGCCGGCGCATGCCGCCGCTGTACTGCCGGACCGGTTTGCGGCCGGTGTCGGCGAGGCCGAAGCGCTCCAGCAGTTCGTCGGCGCGCACGCGCGCGTGGCGGGCGCCGAGGTGGTGGAGGCGGCCGAACATCTCCAGGTTCTGCCGGCCGCCCAACTCCTCGTCCACGGCCGCGTGCTGGCCGAGCAGCCCGATGCGCAGGCGCACCTCGTAGGCCTGGCGCACCACGTCGTGCCCGGCCACCTCGACCCGGCCGCTGTCCGGCCGCAGCAGCGTGGACAGGATCCGGACCAGGGTCGTCTTGCCCGCGCCGTTCGGGCCGAGCACCGAGTGCACGGTGCCGCGCGCGACCGTGAGGTCGAGCCCGTCCAGTGCGTGTCTGCCGGCTTTGCCGCCGTACTTCTTGCGTGCCTTTTCGACGGTGATCGCCGCGTCGGCCACTGAGACCCCCTTGCTAGTCAAACTTGACTACATGCTCGAAGGTAAACCAGGACGCAGGATTGGTCAAACTTGATTAGAGGGCGTCCCCGGGATGGGACTGCCCCGTCGCGTACGGGTTCTCCTCGTCCTCGGCCAGCACGCCGATGAACGGGTCGCCCTCGTCGGCGAAGGTGTAGGCGCCGTCCTCGAGCCGCTCGATCAGCTCGCTGGTCCAGTCCCGCTCGGAGTCCGCCGTGTGGACCCACATGTTCATGATCTCGCCGATGTGGCCGAGCCGCTCGGGCCCGTCCTCGGGCACGTAGTGGGCCACGACGGAGGCCCGCCACTCCTCGATCCGCCGGGTCCGCTCCTTCAGCAGGGTCACGGCCTCGGCCCTCGGCAGGTCGACCATGAAGCCGAGGGCCGCCGTCTTCACGTCACCGCGCTGGTCGTACGTGACCAGCGCGTCGCGCAGCAGCGTGAAGTACTCCTCGGTGCCGGCGTCCGTGAGTTCGTACTCCGTGCGCGGGGGGCCGCCTGCCGTGGACGGCGCGATCTCGTGCGCGTGCAGCAGGCCCTGCTTCGCCATCTGCTTGAGCGCGTGGTAGATCGAGCCGGGTTTGGCGTTGGACCACTCGTGCGCACCCCAGTACTCCAGGTCGTTGCGCACCTGGTAGCCGTGGGCGCGGCCGTGCATACGGACCGCGCCGAGCACGAGGAGACGGATCGCTGACATGCGGTCCAGGTTATGACCTGGGCTTCCGGCCGGAGCAGCCAGGAAGCCCTCTGGTGCCTGTCCGGTCTAGAACGGGAACCCGCTGCGGCCGTGCTGCACCGAGATCCACTTGATCGTGGTGAACGCGTCCAGCATCGTCTCGCCGTTCAGGCGGCCGAGGCCGGAGTGCTTCTCGCCGCCGAAGGGGACGATCGGCTCGTCGTGGACCGTGCCGTCGTTCACATGGAACATGCCGGTGTCGATCTGCTTGGCGAAGTTCACGCCCCGCTCGACGTTCCCCGTGTGGACGGCGCCGCTCAGGCCGTACGGGGTGTCGTTGACAAGGCGTACGGCCTCCTCCTCGCCGTCGAACGGGATGAGGAAGGCGACCGGGCCGAAGACCTCCTGCTGGAGCAGGGGGGAGCCGGCAGGGACGCCGGTGAGGACCGAGGGCTCGACGAGGTTGTCCGTCGTCGTGCCGTGCACCAGGGCCGTCGCGCCGTCGGCGAGGGCCTGCTCCACGGTGGCCGAAAGGGCGTCCGCCTGCGAGGAGTTGATCACCGGGCCGATGACGGTCTCCGGGTCGCGCGGGTCGCCCGCCTTGAGGGTCTTCACCTTGGCGACGAACTTCTCGGTGAACTCGTCGGCGACCGAGCGGTCCACGAGGACGCGGTTCGCGGCCATGCAGACCTGGCCCTGGTGGACGTAGCGGCTGAAGACCGCCGCGTCGACCGCGTAGTCGATGTCGGCGTCGTCGAGGACCACGATCGCGCTGTTGCCGCCGAGTTCGAGGACCGAGCGCTTGAAGAGGGAGGCGCAGACGGTGGCGACGTGGCGGCCGACCTTGTCGGAGCCGGTGAAGGAGATGACCTTCGGGACCGGGTGCTCGATGAAGGCGTCGCCGATCTCCGCGATGTCCGTGACGACGACGTTCAGCAGACCGGCCGGGAGGCCCGCGTCCTCGAAGATCTTCGCGACCAGGGTGCCGCCGCAGATCGGGGTGTTCTGGTGCGGCTTGAGGACCACGCCGTTGCCGAGCGCGAGGGCCGGGGCGACCGACTTGATCGACAGGAGGAAGGGGAAGTTGAAGGGGCTGATGACGCCCACGACGCCGACCGGGACGCGGTAGACGCGGTTCTCCTTGCCGTCCACCGGCGACGGGATGATCTTGCCCTCGGGGCGCAGCGCCAGGTGGACCGCCTCGCGCAGGAACTCCTTGGCGAGGTGGAGCTCGAAGGCCGCCTTCAGCCGGGTGCCGCCGAGCTCGGCGATGATCGCCTCGGTGATCTCCTGCTCGCGGTCCTCTATCAGGCGCAGCGCCTTCTCGAAGACGGCTCGACGGGCGTACGGGTTGGTCGCGCCCCACTGCTTCTGGGCGCGGGCGGCGGCCTGGTAGGCGTCGTCGACCTCGTCGACCGTGGCTATCGTGATCGACGCCAGCTTCTCGCCGTCGTACGGGTTGAAGTCGATGATGTCCCAGGACCCCGAGCCCGGGCGCCACTCCCCGTCGATGTACTGCTGAGCCAGGTCGGTGAAGTAGGACGACATGTGATCCCTCGCTCGGCGTTGATCGTCTTCACGGTCTGATCACACGTCATCGTACTTGTGATTCAAGAGAGTTGAAGGAGTCCCCTGAGAAGATCCCGACTCTCGTCCGGGCCCGGGCTGTCCTGCTGAAGCTCCTTGAGCGCCTTCTCGTACTGGGTGACGTCCTCGTGCTTGTCGAGATAGAGCGCGCTGGTGAGCTGCTCCAGGTAGACGACGTCGGAGAGGTCGGACTCGGGGAAGCTGAGGATCGTGAAGGCGCCGGACTCGCCGGAGTGGCCGCCGAAGCTGAACGGCATGATCTGGAGCCGCACGTTGGGGCGCTGGGAGATCTCGATGAGGTGGTGGAGCTGGCCGCGCATCACCTCGCGGTCGCCGTACGGGCGGCGCAGGGCGGCCTCGTCCAGGACGATGTGGAACTCGGGGGCCCCGCTGTCGTCGAGCAGGTACTTCTGCCGCTCCAGGCGCAGCGCCACGCGCTTTTCGATGTCGGCAGCGCTCGCGCCCTTCATGCCGCGCTTCACGACCGCGCGGGCGTACGTCTCCGTCTGCAACAGGCCGTGCACGAACTGCACTTCGTATGCCCTGATGAGACTGGCCGCGCCCTCCAGGCCGACATAGGTGGGGAACCAGCTCGGCAGGACGTCGGAGTAACTGTGCCACCAGCCCGCCACGTTGGCCTCGCGGGCCAGGGAGAGGAGCGAGGCGCGCTCCTGCTCGTCCGTGATGCCGTAGAGCGTCAGCAGGTCCTCGACGTCTCGCGTCTTGAAGCTCACCCGGCCCAGCTCCATCCGGCTGATCTTCGACTCGGAGGCGCGGATGGAGTAACCCGCCGCCTCGCGCGTGATCCCGCGCGCTTCCCGCAGTCGCCTCAGTTGCGAGCCGAGCAGCATGCGCCGCACCACCGATCCGGGCTCTCCCGCGCTCACGTTCGCCAGCCTCCCCAACCGTCTTCAGGGCCCGCAGTCTGCCACTAAATCACTTCGAGCAGTACTCGTCCGATTACAGAGATGGAAAGAAGACAAGGGTTACCGGCAGGAACGAGTGAGGGATGGACAAGAAGAGGGGCAGAAGTTGGCGGAAAAAATGGCCAACAAGCGGTACGGGAACATCCAATTCGGTCACGTGCACGTGCATCTGCCCTTGCATCTGCTCTGCGCATCGGAAACCATGGTCCCGCGCAACCGCTGCATCGCAACGACCGCGAACTCCCGGGAGTGCCTCGCATGGGGACGAATGGATCGACCATGCTCGAGCCGTTACGGCAGGGCCTTCCGCCACTGGATCCCGCAGCCGTCTCCAACGCCGCCTCCTGTGCGCTGCCCGCCCGCTACGAAGCGGTGCGTGAGGCGCGCAAGTTCACGCGCCGCACCCTGGACCAGTGGGAACTGGGCGACCGGTTCGACGATGTGTGCCTGGTCGTCTCCGAGTTGGTGACCAACGCGTTGCGGCACGCCTTGCCGGCGGGGGCGCAGTGGGAGTGCGAGCAGATACCGCCGCCTGTGCGTCTGCATCTGATGCGGTGGACCGAGCGGCTGGTGTGTGCGGTGCGCGATCCCAGTCATGACAGCCCGGTCGCGCGTGATTCCGACGACTTCTCCGCGGAGTCCGGGCGGGGGCTGTTCCTCGTGGACTCCTTCAGCGACAGCTGGGGATGGCAGCCGTTGGCCGGGGCGCTCAGCGGGAAGGTCGTCTGGGCGTTGTTCCGGCTGCCGGCTCGGGGGGCTGTCGTGGGGGCGTCGGGAGAATAGGGATCGGCGTCGGCGTTTGCCTGTGCCGGGGGTCGTGGGGTCGCTTGTCTACGCGCGTTACCCAGTGGAAAAGCGCTGGTCAGGCGGGATCGATGGGGCTGCTCAGCCCGCGACCAAGTGGTCGAACTCGCCGTCCTTGATGCCGAGGAGCATCGCCTCGATCTCGGCGCGGGTGTAGACGAGGGCCGGGCCGTCGGGGAAGCGCGAGTTGCGTACCGCCACCTCTCCCCCGGGCAGGCGCGCGAACTCGACGCAGGAGCCCTGCGAGTTGCTGTGCCTGCTCTTCTGCCAGGCCACCCCGTTCAGATCCGTGGCTGCCATGCCGTTGTACACGTCGTGGTCCACAGATCGCTCCCCGGTGGTGCGGCGGTCAACTGCTTCCGGATCATAGCTGTGTTTCACGTGCACGTGCATGAGCGAATGCACGTGCACGCGGGGTGTTCCTGTGGTTACTCCTGTGACGTATGGGAGCGCGTATGGGTTCCGGGTTCGTTGAGGGTGTGCCGCCCGGGGTCAGCGGCCGGCGTACGGCAGGAGGGCCATTTCCCTGGCGTTCTTGATGGCCTTGGCCAGTTGGCGCTGCTGCTGGGACGTCACCCGGGTGACGCGGCGGCTGCGGATCTTGCCCCGGTCGGAGATGAACCGGCGCAGGAGGTCGGTGTCCTTGTAGTCGATGTAGGTGATTCCTGCCTGGTCCAGAGGGTTGGGGCGGGACTTGGCGGGCTTGCGCTCGGACTTGCGGGGCACGGGGTCAGACCTCCAGGAGGGTGTCGAAGGCGGGTGGGAGTTGTTTCCAGGCGTCGCGCCCGGCGGCGTACTCGGCGTCGGTCAGGAGGCAGGACTCCAGGAGTTGCTCCAGGCCGTCGCGGTCGAGGGCGGGGGACGTGAAGACCAGGTGCTGGCAGCAGTCGCCGTGCTCGGGGTGCCAGTCCAGCGCGGCGGCGGCACGGCGGATCGGCGGGACCATGTCCCAGGCCGCGTCGGGGAGCGAGGCGAGCCAGGGGCCGACGCTCTCCACGCACAGGGCGCCGCCGGCGGCGTCCCAGTGGAGGAGGACGTCCGGTTTGTCGGCCAGCCAGAAGCGGCCCCGGCTGCGGGCCGCCGCACAGGTCAGGTCCTCCAGAGCGGCGTAGAGCCGCTCGGGGTGGAAGGGGCGGCGGCGGTGCCAGACGAGGGTGGTGACGCCGTGTGCGTCGGCCTCGGCGGGGAGCAGGGCGCAGGCCGGATGCTGGGCCGCGTCGGCCGACTCGACGTCGAAGCCGGACAGGGCGGCGCCGGCCAGCGGGGAGAGAGGGCGGTTGCGGGGTGGCGGCACCGTCAGGTCGTCCGGGGGGACGGGGACCTGGCGGGCCGTCGGGTGGAGCTGGGCGAGCAGTTCGCGGTCCTCCTCGTCGGCCTCCGGGGAGTGGACGACGGCGAGGACGGGGGCGTACTCGAGTTGGCGGGCGAAGGTGTCGGCGACCGTGCGCTGGTCGGTCGCCGCGGCCGCCAGGCCCCGCTCGGCGAGATCGTCGCCGTTGCCCAGGTACGGCAGGACCAGCGCCGGGTCGACCGCGGTGATCACGCCGGTGAGGGTCAGTCCGCCGGCCGTGACCACCTCGGCCATGGCCTTGGGTTCCACCGAGTCCCAGAGTTCGACCACCGCCATGCGCGTGCCGCCCGCGTCCTGGATCCTCAGCAGTTCCGGTACCAGGTCCTCGCGCAGCGCGCAGCAGGCGCAGTCGTTGACGAGGGGGGCCTCGCCGGTGCTGACGAGGCCGGTGGCGTCGCGGATCGTGCGGACGACCGTGCCCGCGGTGGCCGTCGCGAGGTCGTGGTGGAGTACGACGCTGTCGGGGACGTCGGCGAGCAGCTGGGCGACTGTCGCCCTGCGGGCGTCCGCGTGCAGGCCGGCGACGATCACGACGGACAGCATCAGCCCTTCTTTCCGTAGCGGCGCTCGAAGCGCTCCACACGGCCGGCCGTGTCCAGGACGCGGGCCGTGCCGGTGTAGAAGGGGTGGCTCACGTTCGAGATCTCGACGTCGACGACCGGGTAGGTGTTGCCGTCCTCCCACTCGATCGTCTTGTCGGTGGGAACTCCGGCGAGCGTCGAGCGGGTGAGGAAGGCGTGGTTCGCGGCCCGGTCGCGGAAGACGACGGGGCCGTAGGCGGGGTGGATTCCGTTGCGCATGCGGTGGCTCAGCGCTCCTCTCGGAAGTCGACGTGGCGGCCGGCGACCGGGTCGTACTTGCGCAGGGTCATGCGGTCCGGGTCGTTGCGGCGGTTCTTTCGGGTCACGTAGGTGTAGCCGGTGCCGGCGGTGGACCGGAGCTTGATGACCGGACGGAGTTCGTTGCGTGCCATGCTGCTATCTTACTGAAAATGAAATCCATTAACACCAGCCAGCGAGGAGAGGTTCGTCACCTGTGTCCGCCCACTGCATGCTGACCGGCGCCCAGCCCCGGTTCGGCAACTCCATCTCCCACTCGCACCGGCGGACCTCCCGCCGGTTCGACCCGAACATCCAGACCAAGCGCTACTGGCTGCCCAGCGAGGGCCGGTATGTGCGGCTGCGGCTGAGCGCCAAGGGGATCAAGACCGTTGACGCGCTGGGCGTCGAGGCCGCCGTCGCCCGCATCCGCGCCCGGGGGGTGAAGGTCTGATGGCCAAGAAGAGCAAGATCGCGAAGAACGAGAAGCGGCAGGAGATCGTCGCCCGGTACGCGGCCCGGCGGGCCGAGCTGAAGGAGATCATCCGTCGGCCGTCGTCCAGCGACGCCGAACGGCTGGCCGCGCAGCAGGAGCTGAACAGGCAGCCGCGGGACGCGAGCGCGACACGGGTGCGCAACCGCGACCAGGTGGACGGCCGGCCGCGCGGCTACCTCCGTGCCTTCGGGCTGTCCCGGGTGTCGTTGCGGGAGCAGGCGCACGCCGGGTATCTGCCGGGGGTGCGCAAGGCGTCCTGGTAGAGAAGGGGCCGCTGTCGAGGCCTGCCGCGGAAGGGACTCCCTGGTAACTTGCTGCGGTCGTTTCGGCCACCGTGGCCGACTCGGCCGTATGCCGACCGCTACAGCTTGGAGCCTCCAGTGACCTCGGCGACTTTCTCGCGTACGCGCACGATGTCGGGCCGGCGGATGCGGGTCGTGGCGGTGACCGCGGCCCTGGCCGGCGCGCTCGCCCTGACCGCGTGCAGCGGCGACGGCGACTCCGACGCCAAGCCCACGGACGGCTCCTCGGCCGACCCCTCCGCGACCGCCAGTGCCGACACGGGCGGCGGTACGGGCGGGTCGGCCGCGCCCTCCGGTGAGCTGGAGGGCAGTTGGCTGGCCACGACCGACGGCAAGGCGGTCGTGCTGGTCGTCACCGACGCCAAGGCCGCGCTCTTCACCACCGGCGGGATCGTGTGCAGCGGGACCGCCGGTGAGCGCGACGACATGCGGATGATCCGCCTCAAGTGCCCGGACGGCGGCAAGGACCGGGCCGTGGGGATGGTCGACTCCGTCGGCAAGGAGCAGCTGAAGGTCACCTGGGAGGGCGGCCTCGGCGCGGAGACGTACACCAAGGCCGAGGGCGGGAAGCTGCCGACGGGGCTGCCGACGGCCGGTCTGGGTTCGTGATGTTTGATCGGTGACTGTCCGCCTCACTTGTTGCGGTGACCGTCACCCGGTCGCCGACGTCTCCTCCAGAGGACCCATGCGCGCCACTTCCCTCACCGTCGCCGCCCTCGCCGCGGCCCTCCTGCTGACCGCCTGCGACGACGGGGGCGAGGACCGGGACAGCAAGGCCGGCTCCTCCTGCGTCGACGAGGTGTCGGTGAAGTTCGGGCCGGGCAACGCCGCCCCCGCCGTCGGGGACACCGGCAACGTGCCCGTCACGGTCACCAACCGCGGTGGCGCCGAGTGCGTCCTGGACGGGCTGCCCGCCATCGAGTTCGACTCGGGCGACGCCACGACCGCCGTCGGTGCCGACGAGGCCGCGGGCGTGAAGAAGACGACCCTCGCGAAGGAGGCCTCCACCTCCTTCACCCTCACCTACGTCCGCGGCGAGGGCGGCGGCACCAAGAGCCTCGGCGTCCAGCGGGTGAAGATCCATCTGCCCGGCGCCGAGGACACGCGCGACGTCAAGTGGTCGTACGGCGATGTCGCGCTGAAGAGCGACGGGCGGACGCCGGACGCCTCGGTGAGCGGGTTCCAGCAGTCCGGCGACTGAGGTCTTCCGGAAGTCAGGGCAGGGGGCGGCGCGGGGCCACCTGCGCTCTGTCGGCCGCCTGCGAGCCCTCGACCCAGCCCGCCTCGTCGGTGACGCCGCGCAGGCGGGTCGTGGTCGTCTCCGGGAACATGCTGTCCAGGCGGTCGGTGACGGCCACCTCGCGGGAGGCCAGCACCGGGAGCAGATCCTGGGTGACCTGGCTCCGCGCCGCCTCGGCGAGGCGGGTGCCGATGCGGTGGGCGTAGGCCGCGAGGAAGGACTGTCTGAAGGCCTTCGTACGCTTGCGTCCGCCCGCACGCTGGGCCGCCTCCGCCCTGGTCATCGCGGTCTGCGCCTGCACGAGCAGCGAGGTGTGCAGGAGCTCGACCACCTCCAGGTCGGCCTCGAAGCCGACCACCGTGGAGAAGGCGAAGGGTTCGTTCCACACGGCACGGCAGTGGTTGGCGGTCGCCACCGCGTCCAGCAGGACGGCCTTCGCCTGCTCGTACGGCGGTTCGACACCGATCCGCCAGGCGCCGGGGACGTCCTTCGGGGCGTGCGGGGCGTGCGTACGGGTCGCGAGGAGGGCGTCGTCGATGCTGTGCCGGGCCATCAGTTCCTGTGCCTTGGCGCTGAGCGCCTCCGCCTCCTGGGGAAAGCCGGTCGCCTCCGCCTTCGCCAGCAGCGCCCGGATCCGGCCGAGCATGCGGGACTCGGGCGGCCGTCGCTGCCCGGCGGTGGACGTCACCGGCTCGTCCAGGGGTTCCAGCGCGGGCAGGCGCAGCAGCAGGCGGTACAGCTCCAGGACGGCGGTCGCGTGCGAGAAGCGGTCCGTGCGGGGCGGCGCTTCGGCGGGCAGGTCGTCGAGCTGTGCGGACCAGCGGGGGCCGCGGGGGTGGTCGTCCGGCCGCTGTGCGCGGATCAGCGCCGAGAGCAGTCGTACGTGCACGTCGTCCAGTTCCCGCCGCACCAGCCGTACGACGTCGGCGGGCTGCCAGCCGCGCCGCCAGGCCGCCGCCACGAACTCCCGCCCGCGCCGGTCGAGCTCCGCGTCCGCCTCGGGGGCGGCGGCCAGGAGGGATGCGCCGGTGTCGAGGGCGGTGTCGGTGTCGGCGTAGAGCGCGTGCTGGAAGGCCCGGTCGACGGGACCGGGGGTGTCGCTCGGACGGTTCGTGCTGCTCACTCGGCGATGGTGCCACGGGGCGGGCGCGGCCCTGGCGGGGCGTCGGGGAAATCCCGTTGTGCGCGCGGCCGGGCGTGCCTAGTTTCCGGGGCCATGGATGGGATCCGGGCCGTACGTTTCGATCACCCCGACGCCGTGAAGCTCTCCGGCCTCGTGCAGGCCGAGTATGTGCGGCGTTATGGCTACGACGACATGACCCCGCTGCGTCCGGGCCACTTCGACCCGCCGGACGGGCTGTTCCTGGTCGCGTATCTCGCGGGTGCCGCCGTGGGGTGTGGGGGCTGGCGGGTGCAGGAGGCCCGGGACGAGGGGTATGCGCTCGGGGACGCCGAGCTGAAGCGGATGTTCGTGGTGCCCGAGGCCCGGGGGCGGGGGATCGCCCGGGGCATTCTGCGGGCGCTGGAGGACAGTGCGCGGGACGCCGGGCGGGTGCGGATGGTGCTGGAGACGGGGACGCCGCTGCACGAGGCCATGGGGCTGTACGTCGCCTGCGGGTACGCGCCGACGGCCAACTTCGGTCCCTATCGGGGGTATTCCGACAGTCGTTGCTTCGCCAAGGCACTGTGAGGGCCATCGTCAGAGCACTGTCAACTATCGGTTGACAGTAGCGGGGTGTCAACTTAAGGTTGACACATGTCGACGAACCCGAGCATCACGTCATCCGTACGTCTCGACGAGCTCATCGCGGCCATCAAGAAGGTCCACGACGAGCCCCTCGACCAGCTCCAGGACGCGGTGATCGCCGCCGATCACCTCGGTGAGGTGGCCGACCATCTGATCGGTCACTTCGTGGACCAGGCCCGGCGCTCCGGTGCCTCCTGGACCGACATCGGCAAGAGCATGGGCGTCACCCGGCAGGCCGCGCAGAAGCGGTTCGTGCCCAAGGAGTCGACCGACCTCGACCCGCAGCAGGGCTTCGGCCGCTACACGCAGCGCGCCCGCAACACGGTGATGGCCGCGCACAACGAGGCCGTCGCGGCCCGGAACACCGAGGGCCGCCCCGAGCACCTGGTCCTCGGTCTGCTCGCCGAGCCGGACGGCCTGGCCGCGAAGGCCATCACGGCACAGGGCGTCGCCCTGGACTCGGTGCGCCAGGCCGCCACCGCCGCCCTGCCGCCGGCCGCCGACAGCGTCCCCGAGCTCGTCCCCTACGGCTCCGACGCCAAGAAGGTGCTGGAGCTGACCTTCCGCGAGGCCCTGCGCCTCGGCCACAACTACATCGGCACCGAGCACATCCTGCTCGCCCTGCTGGAGTTCGAGAACGGCAAGGGAGTCCTGTACGGACTCGGGCTCACCAAGGACACGGTGGAGGCGTACCTCGTCGAGCTGCTCTCCCAGTTCCTGAACAGCGGTGTGCGCACGGTCGAGGAGGCCGGCGAGGGCGGCGCGGGGGAAGGCGCCGCGCAGGGTTGAGGGCATTGTCAGACCCGGGTGCCACACTCGCCGCATGACCGACCGTTGGGCACTCGCTCCGGCCGAGGACGGTGGCGTGGAGATCGCCCCCCTCGGTCCGGACGGGCTGCCCGCGGGGCCGGTGCGCCGGGAGGCGGACCTGAGTGCGGCCGTGCGGGGGCGCCCGGAAGTCGCGCGGTGGGTGTGGCGGTCCACCGCCGAGGTCTATCCGCGCCTGCTCGCCACGGGGGTGCGAGTGGAGCGGTGCTACGACATCGAGGACGCCGAGACCCTGCTGCTCGGCCACGAGGGGCGGCATGGAGAACCGAGGTCGGCCGCCGCCGCCCTCGCCCGGCTGCGCCGCCTCCCCGTGCCACCCGACCCGCCCCAGCGGTCGGCCGAACCGGGCGCGCAGTCCCCGCTGTTCGAACCCCAGGCGGTCCATGTGCCGCTGGCCGACCTCGTCAAGGTCTACGCCGACCAGCAGCGCCGGCACGACACCACCGCCCACCCGGAGCGGATGCGGCTGCTCACCGCGGCCGAGTCCGCGGGGATGCTCGTCGCCGCCGAGATGAACCGGGCCGGGCTGCCATGGAGCGCCGAGGCACACCGGCGGGTCCTGCACGAACTGCTCGGCGAGCGGTATGCCGGGGGCGGGGAGCCGCGGCGGCTGGCCGAGCTGGCGGACGAGGTGTCGGCCGCGTTCGGGCGCCGGGTGCGGCCCGATCTGCCGGCCGATGTGATCAAGGCGTTCGCGCAGGCCGGGATCAAGGTCAGATCGACCCGGCGCTGGGAGATCGAGTCCCTCGACCATCCAGCCGTGAAGCCGCTGGTCGAGTACAAGAAGCTGTACCGGATCTGGGTGGCCCACGGCTGGTCCTGGCTGCAGGACTGGGTGCGGGACGGGCGGTTCAGACCGGAGTTCCTCGCGGGCGGGACGGTCACCGGGCGGTGGGTGACCAACGGCGGGGGCGGGCTGCAGATCCCGAAGGTCATCCGGCGCGCCGTGGTCGCCGACCCCGGCTGGCGGCTCGTCGTGGCCGACGCCGACCAGATGGAGCCCCGGGTGCTGGCGGCGATCTCCCGCGACCCCGGGCTGATGGAGGTGGCCGGCCGGGAGACCGACCTCTACCAGTCCGTCTCCGACCGCGCCTTCGCCGGCGACCGCGCCCAGGCCAAGCTCGCCGTGCTGGGCGCCGTGTACGGGCAGACCTCCGGCGACGGGCTCAAGAACCTCGCCGCGCTCAGACGCCGGTTCCCCCGGGCGGTGGCGTACGTCGACGAGGCGGCGCGGGCCGGTGAGGAGGGGAGGCTCGTGCGGACCTGGCTGGGGCGGACGTGTCCGCCTGCGGCCGGGGCGGGCGACGACGCCGTGGAGGAGGCGGGCATTCCGGTGCCGGACGCGGAGGACGAGCAGGGCGGGGGCTCCGGTCCGCAGGACTGGGTGCCGGGCTACGCCTCCACCAACGCCCGCGCCCGGGGCCGCTTCGCCCGGAACTTCGTCGTCCAGGGCAGCGCCGCCGACTGGGCGCTGCTGCTGCTCGCCGCGCTGCGGCGCACCTGTGCGGACATGGCGGCGGAACTGGTCTTCTTCCAGCACGACGAGGTGATCGTGCACTGTCCCGAGGAGGAGGCCGAGGCGGTCGTGGCGGCGATCCGGGAGGCGGCGGAGCTGGCGGGGCGGCTGACGTTCGGGGAGACGCCGGTGCGGTTTCCGTTCACGACGGCGGTGGTGGAGAGCTATGCCGACGCGAAGTGACATGGCTTATGGTGATCACTTCATCGGATCCGGCCCGACGGCGCGCGCGTACGCCGCGCAACTCGGGGGAGTGTCGCCGCCGCGCCGGATCCGGGGACGCGGGTGGGTCCCGGTCGGCGGAGGTGAACGGCCGGGACCCGCGTCCCGTCTCCCCCCGCCGCACTCCGCCCCGGCCCTTGCTCAGATGACCGGCGGCCGGCCCAGCCGGCACAGTCCCCACACCGTGCGCCAGCGCATGGGACGCCTTTCGCCCGCCGGTTCCCGCAGGCCCTCCAGGAAGCCGCCGAACCAGGCGCGCAGGCCGGCCGGAGAGTTCCGGTTGCGTACGAGGGTGAGGAGCACCCACACGCCGAGGTGCACCGGGATCAGCGCGAGCGGCAGTCGGCGGCGGGTCAGCCAGACCCGGTTGCGGGCGTTCACCCGGAAGTAGATGGCGTGCCGGGCGGGCGAGGTCTTCGGGTGCTGGAGGAGCAGTTCGGGCGCGTAGAGGATGCGCCAGCCCGCGTCGGCGGCCCGCCACGCCAGGTCGGTCTCCTCATGGGCGAAGAAGAACTCGGCGGGCCAGTCCCCGGTCTCGGCCAGCATCGCCATGCGCAGCGCGTGTCCGCCGCCGAGGAAGCCGGTGACGTAGCCGCCCCTCAGGGGGTCCGACCCGCCGATCCTCGGCACGTGCCGCTGTTGTGTCTCGCCCTGCTCGTCGGCGATGCGGAAGCCGATGATGCCGAGCCGGTCGTCGGCCGCGTACAGGTCCCGTACCCGGCGCAGGACGTCGGCGTCGACAAGGAGTCCGTCGTCGTCCAGCTCGACCACGACGTCGACGTCCCCGAAGGAACGCAGCCGTGCCAAGGCCACGTTCCGGCCACCCGGACACCCCAGGTTCTCGTCGAGCTCGATCGGCGTGACCTCGCCGGGCAGCCCCAGCCGCTCGGCGAACTCCGGGAGCGGGCAGCCGTTGCCGACGACGACGATCCGGACGGGGGCGAGATCCTGCTTGGCCACGGACTCGAGCAGCGCGTCGACCTCGGCGGGACGGTTCCCCATGGTCACCACGGCGACAGCGATCCTCGGTTCCGTCATACCCCGCCCTGCCCTCACCTCGAACCGGCTGCGATTACCGCCGCGATGCTAGTGGTTCACGGCAAGGACTTCTCAAGTTCGCCGGTTTGCATGCACAGGAATCCGACTTGTCCGATTCTCCCGTGACGCGCACGCTGGAACCGTGTGGTCACCAGATGCCGCTACCGCCACCATCAGCCTTCAGGGCATCGTCACGGGGTGGAGCGAGGGTGCCCGGCGGCTGCTGGGGTATAGCGCCGCCGAGGTCGTGGGGCGGGCCGCGGCCGATCTGCTCCTGGACCGGGAGGCGACCGGCTTCTCCCCGGTCGACTCCGAGGAATGGAGCGGTACGGCGGTCCTCAGACACCGCGACGGACACCGCGTCGAACTGACGCTGCACGCGCATCCCTCGCTGGACGGCGGCGGCGCGCCCCAGGCGTTCGTCGTCACCGCGACCACGGGAACGGCCGCGTCCGACCGTGACCGGCGGATGGTGGAGTGGGCCTTCGCCCAGTCCTCGATCGCGCTGTCCACCTACAGCTCCGCGTCGGGCTCGTGGCGGCTGAACGCGGGCGCGGAGACCGACCCGCTGGGTGAGGCCCGTTCCGACGAGGGGTTCCTCAGGTGTGTGCGGCGGGTCGCCGAGGAGGCCATGCCGATGCGGTACGAGGGATTCGCCCCGGCGCCGCCCACCGCGGCGGCCCGGCAGCGCTCCTGGATCGTCGAGCTGTGGCCGGTGCGGGACCCCGTGTCCGGCGAGGTGGCCGGGGTCGGCACCGCCGCCTTCGACAGCAGCGAGCAGTACGCGGCCCGGCAGCGGCTGGCCCTGCTGAACGAGGCGGGCTCACGTATCGGCACCACCCTGGACGTCGCCCGCACCGCCCAGGAGCTCGCCGACCTGGCCGTTCCGCGGCTGGCCGACTTCGTCAGCGTGGACCTGCTCGACTCGGTGATGCGCGGGGAGGAGCCGGTGCCGGGGACGGTCGACGCGGCCGTGATGCTGCGCCGGGTCGCCCACCAGTCGGCGGCGGAGGGAGGGGGCGTGCCCGAGGCGGCCGTCGCTCTCGGCGGGGTCGACACCTATCCCGCGTTCTCGCCGCCGGCCCGCTCCCTGACCAGCGGGCGGCCGGTGCTCAGCGGCGCGGACGACCCCGACTTCGCCCGCTGGGTCGGCGCGCACGAGGCACGGGCCGCCGTGGTCCGCGAGCACGGCTTCCACTCGGTCATGGCGACCCCGCTGCGGGCCCGGGGCATCACCCTCGGCGTCGCGGTCTTCGTCCGCGGCAAGGGCTCCCCGCCCTTCCAGCACGACGACCTGATCCTCGCCGAGGAACTCGCGGGCCGGGCCGCCGTCGGCGTGGACAACGCCCGCCGCTACACCCGCGAGCGCACCAACGCGCTCACCCTCCAGCGCAGCCTGCTCCCCCGCGACCTGCCGAAACAGGCGGCCGTCGAGGTGGCGTACCGCTATCTGCCGGCCGGTACGGGCGCGGGCGTCGGCGGCGACTGGTTCGACGTCGTCCCGCTGTCCGGCACCCGGGTCGCCCTGGTCGTCGGCGATGTCGTCGGGCACGGCATCCACGCCTCCGCGACCATGGGACGGCTGCGTACCGCCGTACGCACCCTCGCCGACGTGGACCTGCCCCCGGACGAGCTGCTCACCCACCTCGACGACCTGGTCACCCATCTCACCTCGGACGACGACAGCGCCGTCCGCGACCTGCCCTACACCGGCGGGATCGGCGCGACCTGTCTGTACGCCGTCTACGACCCGGTCTCCCGGGTATGCACCCTGGCCAGCGCCGGCCATGTCCCGCCCGTGCTGCTGCTGCCCGACGGCACGGTCAGCGTCGTCCGGCTCACGCCCGGTCCGTTGCTGGGCGTCGGCGGGCTGCCCTTCGAGGCGACCGAGCTGGAGCTGCCCGAGGGCAGTCTGCTCGCCTTCTACACGGACGGCCTCATCGCCCGCGACCGCGACATGGGCCTCGGCCTCGAACGGCTCTGCGAGGCCATGTCCTCCCCGGTGCCCTCGCTGGAGATCACCTGCGACGCCGTGCTGCGGGCCATGCTCCCCGAGAGCCCCGCCGACGACGTGGCCCTGCTGATCGCCCGCACCCGCGCCCTGCACGCCGACCAGGTCGCCGCCTGGGCCCTGCCGTCCGACCCGGCGATCGTGGCCGACGCCCGCGCGCAGGCCACCCGGCAGCTCGCGGCCTGGGGCCTGGAAGAGGCGGCGTTCGTCACCGAGCTGGTGGTGAGCGAACTGGTCACCAACGCCATCCGCTACGGCGACGTACCGATCGGCCTACGGCTGATCCGGGACCGCACCCTGATCTGCGAGGTGTCCGACGCCAGCAGCACCGCCCCGCATCTGCGCCGGGCCCGCACCTACGACGAGGGCGGCCGCGGGCTGCACATGGTCGCCCAGCTCACCCAGGGCTGGGGCACCCGCCAGACCCCCACCGGCAAGACGATCTGGGCCGAACAGCCCCTCCCGGTCGGCTGACCATGCCCGAGCACACCCGCGCCCCCACGAGGCCGTCGGCCGGGGCCGACCACGCCACGCACACCCTCGGCCTGCTCTACCCCCCGTCCGGCCGCAAGCGGGACTACACCACCATGCAGCTCGCCTTCATCGGCGGCATCGCCGAGGCCGCCGCGGCCCACGGCTACGACCTCCTGCTCTCCCCCGCCGAAACGGCCGACGACGACTCGTTCCGGCGGATGGCAGGGCTGCGGCTGGAGCGGGCCGAGCGGCAGGGGGGTGGGGGTGTGCCGCAGGGG
>NZ_JAKEIP010000118.1 GCF_021474425.1 Streptomyces muensis
ATCGGACCTGTGTTCTCCCATCTGCCGAGGCGATCATGCCTGGCTTCAGGGCCGCTACAAAATCCGGTTCAGCTCACTCCAGCCACCCGTCACGACGTGGGCCGCGTCCTCGCGACCGGCGAGGCATACGACCGTCCCGCCCACCATAAGGTCGGCACCAAGCCCCGCCGTGGGAGCGACACTGACACCGTTGGCGGAGCCCCGTAGCCTGCTTTGACGCAGAGCGGCGTGATTTTTTGGCGGGAGACCCTGATGACAGGCGGCAGCAGGTCCAGCACGGATATCAGAGGCGGCCACATCGGACTGGTCGTCACGATCATTGCCTTGGTCGTCATTGCCCGTTTTTCCGGCCCTCGCTGGACTTTGATCGTCGCGGAGTGCTTCACCGCTTGGTTCAGCCTCGCGCTGACCGTCATCCGCATCAGGGGCGGACACGGCGGAGTAGCCCTTCGACGGGCCTACGTCGCCACTTTCGGCTGGGGCGACCACGTCACCCCCTGACGGGGTTGAACGACAAGCTAGGTGAGTGTTCTTGAACGCTGGCCGTGAGGTGTGTACGGCTGGATGATCTGGCTCGTGGCGGCTGACGGGACCGCTCGGAGGTACTGCGGGGAGCGCGGTGATCCGCTGCCGGTGTCGATGGCAGCGCAGGCACTGTTCTGCTCGGGTCGGTGCAGGTCACTGCAGTGGCGGAGCCTGCAACGGACCCGACAGCGGGTGATTGCGATGCAGCGGGGCAAGCGGGCGGAGTGCCCGGTGTGCGGCCGGTGGTGGAGCGGGCGAAGTCGGCGGTGTACTGCTCGGACCGCTGCCGGGTACGGGCCTGCCGCCAGCGGCAGGCGTCACGCAACGGTCGTAGGTGTCTGGCAGTCGGCCTGCCAGCTACCGGACATCGACTTGATGCCTTGTCCTTGACAGCGCGAAGTGTCTGCGGTGGTGTTCCGGCTCAATCGTCCAAGATCCAGAGTGGGCCATGGTTCCGTGGTACTACAACAGCGGCGGGGCCGGTGCGGCCTTCCGTTCCCGGTACCGGCACAGCGCTTTCTCGACTGTCAGCCGGCCCCAACTCTCGCCGTCGACTGCCGCCAACCACGCCGCGGCGTGGGCGGCCACGGTCTCGCCGTCCTCGGGAGCGAGTTCGAGCCGGTCGAGCAGAACGGGCAGGACGTTGGAGGCATCGGGATGGGTGCCGTACGAGCCCAGCCATTCCAGCGCTCGGCGGGTGGCACCTGCCCGGTACGAGTTGTTCACCATCGGGTTGCCGAGCACCGATCCCAGGAGCTGGCCCAGGCTTCTGGGATCGGTTTGGTTGATCCAGTGCGCGGCCCACTCCAAAGCCTCCAGAGCGCCGGCGAGCTGGTCGGCCCGGAGGTCGTCGAACCCGGCCAGGGTCAGGGTGTTGTCGTCGGCGGCTTCGAGGCGCATGCCGGCCAGGACCGGTGTGGGCGGGTTGTCGGGGACCGGATGTCCGGCTGCTCGGCCGTGGCGGGCTCGTAGGCGAGGCTCGCGAGGGCTTCTGCCAGGGCCTGGATCGTCCGGTCACGGTCGCTGTGGTCGTCGACCGGAGCGTCTGTGGACTCCTCCTCCGGCGGCGCCGCCCACAGGACTTCGACGGTGTCGACGTCCAGCCGGATGCGGCCGTCGGCGGTGTCGGGGAGGGGGAGGTGGCCGGTGACGCGCAGCAGGTCGCTGGGCTTGCACTCGGTGAGCAGCGTGTACGCGAGGTCCGGCTGGCTGGTGGTGCAGGGGATGACCTCCTCCTGCGCCTCGCAGTCGGCGGGGGAGGAGATCAGCCGCCAGGAGGCGGTGCCGGCGGCGTCGCCGGGCTCGGCCGCGGTGTCGAGGTAGCCGGTGAGGGCGAGCGGTATGCGCTCGATCATCGTGTCGCCCTCCTCCTGCGTACGGTGGCCTGGCGGCGCAGCGCGCGCGGCAGGGAGCTGACGGACCTGCGGTGCCGGGCTCGTGTGCGGGCCTGGTCACGGGCGTCGGCGAGGCTGCACCCGTCGCATGGCTCGGTGCCGGCGGCTTCGTGGCAAGCGGTGGCCTTCCACGGTGCCGTGCGGGGCGGTGATGCCGAGGGCGGCGGCGAGCCGGGACAGGGTGTCGCAGCGTGCCCAACTCGCCGCCATCCTCGGGCAGCAGCACGACTGAGTGAGCGCACGGGCTCGGCCATCGGGAAGAATCGACTGCTCTGGACTGACGCCACGGGCAGCAGCGGCCAGGACTGGAGAGCGGCTTTCTGCATCCAGTGACACTTGCTGATCGGCGTCGTTGTACCTCTCGTGGGGGAGAGCGATGCCCGGTGCTGCCAGGTACGTCGGCACGACTTCAGCCGGTCCTATGCAGGCCTTAATGAGCTGCTGCCTGGTGGCACGCTGAATCTGGTCGGGAGAGCAAGCTGATGTCCCGCCAGGAGGGAGCCTCGGTCCGCGTCATCCGCGCACGACTCGCGAGGCGGCGAAATCCAGCACTACGCAGCATCCGTTCCAAGGCGGAACCGCCCAGGCGTGGGAACCGCGGCAGTCATGAATGGCTGACATCTTGGGGCACGTTCATCTCCGCGATCGCAGCAGCCTTCGGCTTGGCGGTCAGCGGCGTCGCCTCCTACGCAGCCTGGCAGGCCATCCAAGACGGACGCGAGAATGAGCTCCGTGCGCAGGCTTCGCTCGTGACCGTTTGGAGCGATCCCCGCAGATACGGGGGAGGGGCTGTGCATGTGGTGAACAGGTCATTCGATGCTGTTTCTCTCTGGGCCCTCCCATTCCGCACGCCCGACGGCAGGCAAAAGATCATCACCTCCTCGCTTCCGCCCTGCACCGAGCTGGCTTTTGTCCCCACCAAGATCCCCAACATCTCAGTCACAACGAGCGTGCCGAGCAGCAGCTTCATGTTCTATGACCGGTCTGGGACGCCCTGGGAAAGGCTCCCTTGGGGACTCTTTGAGGCGGATAAGGAGACTGTTGATGAAATCATGAGCCGTCCCGGAACACGGACGACCCTCGATGAGATCAAGCAAGCGGGTGGCAGCATAAAGGCCGCACAGGAGTGCGGGAACGGATGACCTGGCGCATCTGCATCCATCAGGAGTGTCCGAGCCTCAGCCGTCCAGGTGATGCTGAGGGTATCGAGACCCGCCGTGACCCCGAAGTTCACCAGCAGACGCTCGCCCGAGAGGAAGCCGAAGTCCCGCATCCGGGCGGACGCACGAGTGGCGCAGCGTCGGTGTATGGCCGCAACGGCCAGCCTTATGCCCAGCTCGCGGCCGGTTTCGGGGACGGCACCACCACCTCTACCGGTACGTCAACGAGGCCGTCGAGCTCCTGGCCGCCCTGGCCTCCACGCTCGCCGACGCCGTGCGGGCCGCGTCGATGAAGGCGTATCTGACCCTGGACGGGACGCTTCTGCCGATCCACCGGATCGCCGCCGACCGTCCCTTCTACTCGGGCAAACACAAGAAGCACGGCATGAATGTGCAGGTCATAGCCGACCCGAAGGGTCGTCTCCTGTGGGCTTCACCGGCCTTGGCCGGTGCCGTCCATGACGTCCGGGCCGCACGCGAGCACGGCATCATCGACGCCCTCGCAAAGGCCGGCATCACCTGCTGGGCGGACAAGGGCTACCAGGGCGCAGGTGGCACGGTCCGTCTCCCTTACGCGGTCAATGGGACTGCCTCTCCACGGGTCAGCATGCCGTCAACCGGTCCCATGCGAAGGTCCGGGCACTGGTCGAGCAGGCCATCGCCACCCTCAAGTCCTGGCGGCTCCTCCGCAAGCTCCGCTGCTCGACGACCCGGATCACGAGCCTCGTCCATGCTGTCCTCACCCTCCATCTGGCGAGCTCAGACTGAGGATGGAAGAGCTCAGTGGTCTCGCCGGTGAGTCGGCGGGCCATGAGGTCGGTCATGGCGAGGTGGATCATGGCTTCGGAGCGGGCCGGGAGGATCTCGTAGTCGCGGGCCCGCGGTGGAGCATCAGCCAGCCGTAGGTTCGCTCGACCGTCCACCGCTTCGGGATCGGGGTGAAGCCCCTGGTCCCAGGGGTGCGTTGGTCATGGACCCTCGTTGCGTGGACAGGGTCTGTCAAACGAACGTCTTTCAGTCCCTGGCGGGCCCGCGTGCTCCAGTCGATGTGCCCACAGAGCCCCTGGTGGGCGGCCTGCTTCAGGCCGGGCGTTCGGTGGTGAGGGTGATGCGGCCGTCTGTCCAGGCGGGTAGGCACCGGGCGAGTTTCTTCAGTGACGGGCCCCGTACGTGGTGCAGATGCACCACGAGTCTCGTGCCGAACAGCGTCTGGAAGTGGGCTCCGAGGCCCCGGCCAGTGCCAGTGAACATTTCGTCGGCCGGGACGTCGGGCTGTGGTGGTTCGTTGATCCGGTACACGCACAGGGCCTGTCGGTCCGGGACCGGTCCGGGGAGAACAGCGACCGCTCGGACCGCCGGCCAGCCCAGTTTGATCACGGGGACGTATCCGAATGCCTGGTGGTACGCGACTCCTTCGGGATGGAAACGGACAGCCGGGTCGTCGGGGCGGGCCGGTGTGGGCCCGCCCGTGTACGCGCGGATCGTGGTCAGCAGCGTGCTTCCGGGCCGGTAGAAGAGTGACTGCCGGTAGAGCTCTCGGTAGTGCGATGACTCGTGACCCACCTCGCGACTCCTTCACAGGCTCGTTCGTAGGGCTGATAGTCGCATGAGCTGGTCGCCGGAGGTGCGTGCTGGAACGGGCCGCTCGTGATCGTTGGAGACGGTTCTCTTGGTCGAAAACCCATCTACCAGGGGCTTCACCCGTCCGTGAGGCCAACTGCCCGGCCGACGCGGGAGGTTGGACAGGGTTCAGTGTTCCTTCCTCGCGGGTACTCGTGGGTATCACGCGGTTACCCTTGATGAGGTCTTCAAGGTTTTCATTGATGGATGCCACGAAGAGGTCCTGGATGTGGGCCTGCTTACTCAAGTCGTATCTCTGGTCAATACGTATTGTGGGACCTCGCTTGATCCCTCCGAAGTCGCCTGGTGGCGGATGGTTTTCGAGCAGTACCGACGCCGAGAGCGAAGAGAACTGCTCAGAAGGTTGTAACAAGCCTTCGCCAGCCTGGCTGTTCAGAAGGAACGGCAGGATGGTTCTGGCGGTAGTTGGTGACGTCAGTTGTTCGTGAAAGCTGACGGCACCAGATGATGGCCCAGAAGGATGTTCGCGAATTCTGACGTCACCATCGGGGTTGCGTGTCAAGCTGGATGTGCTCAGTAAAGGAGCACCCCCGATGCCGCCTGGCCAGTCGGAGGTCGAGTTGTACGCCGCGCTGCGGCGCGACTCCCGCGATGGCATGTCGAACCGGGCGTTGCAGTGCACGTACGGCGTCACCTGGAGCACGGTCAACAAGGCCCTGACCTCGGCTTGGCCGCGGCCACGCACGACAACCGCTTCGGTGCGGCCGTCGAAGCTGGATCCGTTCACGCTGCTGATCGCCGAGATCCTGCTCATTGATCTGGACGCGACCAGGAAACAGCGCCACACCGTCACCCCGGATCTACCGCCGTCTGATCGACGAGCACTCCTCGTCCGAGGCGTTGCGTCGGTCACTTGAACCCGCACCGATGAGAGGGCGCAAGCGTCCTGCGAGCAACCGCCCGGTCCGGCCAGGGACTGAGAGTCCGGTGTTTATGCCCTGCTCGCGACCACCATGTAGTTCTCGGCCTCAAGATCGAACGTGCTCAGTTCCGTCTGGAGTCCGACCCGGCGCAGCTCGACTTCGAGTTCCTCGTACCGGTAGGGCCAGCAGGACAGCACTTCCGAGCGGACAAGAACCAACCCGGTCGCATCAACCTGCGCAATCGCAATCTCGACATGGTGCTCCTCCTCCCAATGCGCCGCAATCTCCCAGCGGTAGACCACGACAGCATCGCGACCGTTCCGGCGGACGAGTCGGTCACCGATCTCCAGCCGGGAACCTCTGGCCCTCACGACTTCCCAAGTGCGGGACGTGAGTACCAAGCGCCCGCCGGGGCGCAGAAGCCGTGACATCGACTCCAGAGCAGCACCCCTCCCTGTCGCGCCCGCGGCATGGTGAAGCGAGTTGCCAACGCAGAACACCATGTCGAACGTGTTGTCCTGGAAATGACCGGGCAACTCCTCCCAGCTCGCCCGTACGGCCCGGACGGATGCCCCGAACTCCTCAGACAACTCTGCAGTCCGGCGAACCATCGCCTCGCTGGCGTCAGTTGCGACAACCTGCATGCCACGACCGGCGAGGCCAACCGCCAACTGTCCGGTTCCACACGAACAGTCCAGGACATGAGCCTTCGACGGCAGGAGATCGAGGACGTCGTCGAACGACGCAGCAAACTCGGCCGGAGGCAACTTTGCATCCGAGATGAGCCATTCGTACACCTCGGCAAGCACGCCATAACCAGTCACAACCACTACCTCCGTCACGCGGCAGACTCACGGTAGGACGCCACTCCATCAGCGGAGCAAGCCGGGCACCAATGGATTTCGCAAGGATGCCTCTGACCGTGTTTGCGGGTTGTCAGTTGTCCGTCTGAGTGAATGTCACCGGCTGGTTAGCAGAAAGCCGCGGCCGAGGAGGAGAAGGCCAGGTCAAAGGGGGCGGCCTCGAAGAGCGAAACGGGCAAGAGGCCGAAATTGATCCCGCGTTGGAAGAACGACGATGCATCCGGCGTGGGCGGAAACTCCGGCTGATGGCCGCCCTCCTCGGACGTTGCACAGAGGCGGGCGGGCAGTCCAGCAGGGTCCACGTCGCCGCCGACCGCAAGTGCCGCCCGCTGGCGTTCATCCTGACCACAGGCCAGGCAGCGGACAGCCCGCAGTTCATTCCCGTCCTGAAGAAGGTACGGGTGCGCGGGCCCGTCGGCCGACCCCGCATCCGGCCGGACGCGGTCGCCGGGGACAAGGCGTAGTCGTCCCGCGGAAACCGCGCCCACCTGCGCAAACGCCGTATCAAGGCGGTCATCCCGGAGAAGAAGGACCAGGCCGCCAACCGGAAGAAGAAGGGTTCCAGAGGTGGCCGACCCGTCAGCCACGACGCCGATCTCTGCAAGGAGCGGAACACCGTCGAACGCCTGATCAACAAGCTCAGATCATGGCGAGGCATCGCCACCCGATACGACAAGAGTCCCGACAGCTGCCTCGCCGGTCTTCACCTGCGCGCCTCGATGATCTGGATCAAGGACCTCACCAGGATCACCCGGTGATCACGACTCGATATGCCCCGAGGTGACGCGCTGAGGTGCCGGAGGTCAAGGGCGGGCAGGAGTTGAGTCAACGGTCGACCAGTCGTGGACGCGGGGCCTCACCCGTGGATTCCGTGTCGGTGTCGTCGGTGCCGACCGGGCCGCGGGGAAGCGTCCGGTCCAGCCACTTCGGCAGCCACCAGTTGGTCCGGCCGAGGAGTGTCATGGTCGCCGGTACCAGCACCATGCGTACGACCGTGGCGTCGATGAAGATCGCGGTGGCCAGGCCGAGCCCGAACATTTTGGTGGAGGGGTCCTCGGCGACGGCGAAGGACAGGAAGACCGCCACCATGATGAGGGCGGCCGAGGTGATGATCCGGGCGGTGCCCGAGACGCCCTCAACGATCGCCGTGCCGTTGTCGCCGGTGCGCAGGTACTCCTCGCGTACGCGGGAGAGGAGGAACACCTCGTAGTCCATCGACAGGCCGAACAGGATGGCGAAGAGGAACATCGGGATGAACGACACGATCGGAACCGTCGCTTCCAGCCCGATGAGTGCGCCTCCCCAGCCCCATTGGAAGACCGCGACCATGATGCCGTAGGCCGCGCCGATGCTCAGCAGATTCAGCAGTACCGCCTTGAGCGGTACCAGCATCGAGCGGAAGACCAGCATCAGCAGCAGGAACGACATCGCCAGCACGGCGGCGACGAACACCGGCAGGCGCTGGCTGGTGCGCCTGCCCACATCGGACAGGCTCGCGGCGGCGCCGCCGACGTGGGCCCTGGCCGGGCCGTGCCCGATCGCCGTGGGCAGCACGTCGGTGCGCAGCCGGGCGATGGTGTCGGCGGTGGCCTTGTCCTGAGGGCTGGTGGCCGGGAACACCACGAGGGTCGCGATGCCGGTGGCCCGATCGATGTGCGTCGGCGCGACGGATGCGATGCCCGGATCCGCCGCGACCGCCCCGACGAGTCGGTCCAGCACTCCCGGATCACCGGTGGGGTCCGCGGCGATGACGAGGGGACCGTTGGTGCCCGGGCCGAACCCCTCGGCGACGAGGTCGTAGGCCCGGCGCTCGGTTCGGCTCTGGGGCAGTGAGCCGTCGCCGGGCAGGCCGACGCGCAGGCCGAGCACGGGCAGCGTCGCGGTCAGCAGCAGCCCCGCCGCGCCGACCGCGTACGGCACCGGGTGCCGGCTGACGTGCCCGATCCAGCGCCGCCACCCGGCGGCGTGGGCGGCGTCTGCTGCCAGGTCCCGCCGCCGAGCGAGTCGGCCCAACTTCCCGGTCCGCAGAGCCCGGCCGACCCGGCCCGCCCGGGCCAGGCGTGGGCCGGCGGCGCCGAGGAAGGCCGGCAGCAGCGTCACCGACGCGAGCACCATCGTCAGGACGACGATCGAGACGGCGAGCCCGCCCACCGTCATGAACGGTACGTTCGCGACCGCCAGGCCGAGGATCGATACGACGACGGTGCCGCCGGCGAAGACCACCGGCCGCCCCGCCGTGGCCACCGCTCGTCCGGCCGCCTCGTGGGGGTCGAGCCCGCGCGCGAGGTACTCCCGGTGCCTGGCGAGCACGAACAGCGCGTAGTCGATGCCCACTCCGAGCCCGACCATGCTGCCCAGGACCGGCGCGAAGGTGGGGACGTCCGTGACCCCCGCCAGTACCGTCATCGTGGCGACCCCGACGGTCAGTGCGAAGACCGCCATGCCGATCGGCAGCGCGGCGGCGACGAGCGAACCGAACGCCAGGAACAGGATCGCGGCCGCGGCGAGGAGGCCGATCAACTCGCTCGCGCCGCCGTCGGGGTCGGAGAAGGCGTAGAAGAGGTTCCCGCCCATCTCGATGCGCAGGGGCAGTTCGGCGCGCAGCCGGTCGCCGAGATCGACGAGGGCGTCGAGGTCTTCGGTCGACAGTCGGCTCTGGTCGGGGTACTGCACCCGGACGACCGCGATCCGCCCGTCGGCCGAGGCGAGGCCGCCGCGCACGGCGGTGTCGCCGCCTGCGTCGAGTGCCCCCGCAGGGTCGCTCGTGCCGAGCACGTGCGGCAGCCGCTGCACCTCGGTCTGCAGCCGCGTGAGAGCGGTGCGCGCGCTGTCGTGGTCGAAGAACGTCGCAGCGCCGTCGAGGGGGGTGACGACCACTTGGGCGGTCATCCCCTCCTGGCCGGTGCCGGCCCGCTCGATCAGTTCCGCGGCCCGCTGGGAGTCCAGTCCCGGAGCGGTCATCGAATCCGCATTCCGCCCGCCGAAGGCGACGGCGGCGAGGACGGCGAGCGTGGCGGCGACCAGCCATGCCGCGATCACCCGCCAGGGATGGCGGGCGGCGCCCCCGCCCAGGCGCAACAGGGCTTTCGAGAGCATCGGGTCCTCCAACCACCTCTTCGGCCGTCCTTGTACGGCCGCCGATGCGTAAGGCTCGTCGCCACGGCGCTCCGCGGCATCGCCTGGCCGGCCGCGGATCCGTCGGCCCCAAGTCGGAGTGAAGCCCCGTCCTTTCGGCCGATGCGCGGCACGGCGCGGTCCCTACGCTGAGAACCGTGCTGCGAGACGACCTGCGAACCCTGTGGACCGAACCCCGGCCGCCCAACGCGCCCGCCCGGGTGCGGCGGGACTGGGCGCTGCTCGCCGCGGGCCTTGCCGGTGTGGCGCTGGAGGCCACCCTGCGTGAGAACGTCGTGTGGCGGCCGGTGGCGGTGGTGTTCGCCGTATGGCTGTGCCTGCTGCCCCTGTGGCGCCGGACCCGCCCGCTGGCGATGGTCACGCTGGCGTTCGGCTCGGTGATGCTGCTCCAGGTGGCCTGGCTCGTCGCCGCACCGCGCGAGCCCGTCGGCCTGGACACCGGCGCGGTCGTGTTCGTGCTGGTGTACGCGTTGCTCCGGTGGGGATCGGGACGCGAGATCGTGCTGGGCGGCGCGGTGATCCTCGCGGTCGGCGCACTGTGTGTCGTCACGTACGAGAGCCCGGTCGTCGAAAAGGTCGTGGGCTTCGTCTTCCTGCTGCTGCCCGGCGTGGTCGGGGCTGCCGTGCGGTTCTGGGTGACCGCTCGCGAGCGGCAGTTGGACCAGGTGCGCTCCCGCGAGCGCGAGCAGCTCGCCCGGGAGCTGCACGACACGGTGGCCCACCACGTGTCGGCCATGGTGATCATCGCCCAGGCGGGCCGGGTGCTCGCGGGCGCCGACCCGTCCGCCGCCGTCGAGGCGCTGGAGGGGGTCGAGGAGGAAGGGGCGCGCACGCTGGAGGAAATGCGCGCCATGGTCGCCGCGCTGCGCGACCGCGGGGTCGGCGCCGAGCTGGCGCCGCCTGCCGGCGTCGCGGATCTGGAGCGCCTGGTGCGCACCCCGGGTGGTCGCCTCAGGGTCGACCTGGGGCTCGACGGTGAACTGGACACGCTGCCCCCGGCCGTGGACGCGGCCGTCTACCGGATCGTGCAGGAGTCGGTGACCAACGCGCTGCGCCATGCGGTCGACGCGACCGAGCTCGTCGTTCGGGTCGCCGCGGAACGGCACACGGTACGGGTGAGCGTGCGCGACAACGGCCGGCGCACCGGCCGGGGCCGCGACGGATACGGGCTTACCGGACTGCGCGAGCGCGCGACCCTGCTCGGCGGCACACTACGGGCTGGCCCGGGTACCGACCGGGGCTGGCATGTCGAAGCCGAACTGCCGAGAGCGAGGAGCGAGAGCGGTGTCCATTCGCGTCCTCGTCGCTGACGACCAGACGATCATCCGCACCGGGTTGCGGATCATGCTGAACGCCCAGCCCGGCATCGAGGTGGTCGGCGAGGCCGCCGACGGACACGAAGCGGTACGTCTGGCCCGCGAACTGCGCCCCGACGTCTGCCTGTTCGACATCCGCATGCCCGTACTCGACGGGCTCGAGGCCACCCGGCTGGTCGCCGGCCCGGGCGTCGCCGACCCGCTGGCCGTGGTCGTCATCACCACGTTCGACCTCGACGAGTACGTCTACGGCTCACTGCGTGCGGGCGCCCGCGGATTCCTCCTGAAGGACACGGGACCGGACCTTCTGGCGCAGGCCGTACGGTCGGCGTCCGACGGTGAGGCGCTCATCGCGCCCAGCGTCACCGTCCGTCTGCTCCAGGCGTTCGCGGACCTGCCCGCCGGCCGGCCCGCGGCCCAGCCGGTTTCCCCCGTCACCGCCCGCGAGGAGGAGGTGCTCCTGGCCGTCGCCCGCGGGCTGACCAACACCGAGATCGCCGACGCACTGCACATCAGCCTCAGCACGGTGAAGACGCATCTGGCGAGCCTGATGGCCAAACTCGGCGCCCGCAACCGGGTCGAGATCGCGATGTGGGCCTACGAGACGCGCCGTATCCTCCCCGGAACCTGAGCCGGGTGCCGGGTCATGTCCCATGAGCCCCCGCCCGGACATCAGTGCACCGGTCGGCTCACGTCGGCTCCACGTGCCTCACCTGCCCCAGAGCGTGACGTATCAGGAGGCCGGAACTGGGACGGTGAGATACCCGATATGACAAGCCTCCCGACAGCTACCTCGCCAGTCTCCACCTGCACGCCTCGATGATCTGGATCAAAGACCTCACCAGAACCACCCGGTGATCACGACTCGATACGCGCCCTAGTACGAGGCTGGCGGCTGGTCTCAGTGGCTGTTGTCGTTCCGAATCTGAGGGCGGCGTTTTCACTGGTCAGGCGTAGGGCGGGTGATTCGGTGGGAATGGTCGCGTGTCGTGTCGTCGCTCCCCGGGAGGTTGCAGATGCCGTCGGTCGTCGGGCTGCTGGAACAGCACGAACTCGCCGCTCGCCGTCGAGTCGACGGGTTGCGTGAGGAAGCTGATCGTGTCCAGGCTGAACTGGCCGCGGCCGAGGAGGAATGGCAGGAGTGGGCGATCGCCCGCAGGCGGGTGGGCACCGTCCTGGCTCCGGACAACGGCAACATCGCTGTTCAAGAGGCCGTCCATGGCTCACAGGACGCGGACACGCGCTCGGCGCCCGGGCAGGCGGCGAAACCGAAGTCGCAGGTGCCGGTGTGGCGTGAGGGGCTGGCCTGGTCGGTGCTGTCGGTCGACTATCAGCGCATCCTCACCGCGATCGCGGACCGGCACCGGCTCCATCAAGGCCCGCTGACCTGCCAGGAGTTGGCCGTGATCTTCGGCCTGGACGCGGTGCCGGCCAAGGTGGAGGCGCTGCGGTCGAAGGCGAAACGCCTGGTCTCACGGGGCTGGCTGGCCGAGCGGCAGCCGGGCCGGTTCACCCTCGCCCAAGGTGTGGCCGGGCAAGACGGCGCGTCATGAGCAGGGTCATCGACCAGTAGACCATCGCCTCGGCGCTGGCGGTGCGGCGTTCAAAGTCGCGCACCAGACGGCGGGTGCGCATCAGGTGGGCGAAGAACCGCTCGACGATCCACCGCTTGGGCAGCACCACAAAGCCGCGCATGTCGTCGCTGCGTTTGACGATCGCCAGGACCAGCGCGAGCGTGGTGAGACAGTGGGCAACGAGGCTGCCGGTGTAGCCGCCGTCGGCCCAGACCAGTTCCAGCCGGTGGTGCATGTCGGCGACCTTCCCGAGCAGTTCCTGGGCGGCGATGCGGTCGCCGGTGTCCGCGGCGGTAACGATCACGCCCAGCAGCAGACCGAGGGTGTCGACCACGACGTGCCGCTTGCGGCCGTTGATGAGTTTGCCGCCGTCGAAGCCGCGGCTGTCCGTGGCGACGACGGCGTCCGCCTTGACCGACTGCGAGTCGATCACACCGGCCGTCGGTGCCGCGTCGCGGCCCAGCGTTTCGCGGACCTGCCCGCGCAGCCGGTCGTGGAACTCCTTGACCAGGCCATGGTCGCGCCAGCGGCGGAAGAACGCATACACCCGGTCCCACGGCGGGAAGTCGACCGGCATGCCGCGCCACTTGATGCCGTTGTCCACGAGGTAGCGGATCGCGTCCAGCATCACGCGGTGGCAGTACGCCTCTGGCTGCCCGCCCCGCCCGCGCAGCCAGGCCGGCACCGGCAGCAGCGGCCGGACCGTGGCCCACTCCGCGTCCGTCATGTCCGACGGATACCGCCGAACACGTTCCGGGTGATCGGCTGCGTTTCCGAACCGGTGGGCGACACAATCACACGACGGAGACGCCGAGTTGAACTCCACCGGCGCGAACCCGTACAACTGCGGCAACAGGGCCTCCTGGATCTCGGTTGGCTCCGCAACCCCGGGCTGCCAAGAGGCCCTTCATGCCCGCGGCCGGTGCCGAACAGCCGATCGAGACGACCGTTCGACGCACGCCCCTTAAGATCGGAACGACAACAGCCGCTGAGCGACAAGTGTTGGCGGACCCGTCGGCAAAACCAGGGGCCAGGGCGCGGTGGCTACCAGGCGGTCTTGGCGGTGCTGTAGGAGGTGCGGCAGGTGGCGTCGGAGGCCGTAGTGGAAAGCTTGGTCATGGCCTCAATCCACACCTTCTTGACCACCTTTTCCAGGCCGCGGGTCGCCGCGGGGGTGTTCGGAGAGAACTTCTTGACCGTTCCCACAGTGGCGACGGTGAACTTGTTGCACACCGGCAGGGCGGCGTTGCGGTAGCGGTTGTCGAGTTCACCCGTCACGGCGGAGCTGTTGGCGGTGGCCCAGCTGTTCCACGCCGCACAGGCCGGCTGGGTGAGTTCGGCCCGCTCGGTCTCGGTCAGACTGCCCAGAGCGGCGACGGCGGCGTTCCAGAACTCGTCGGGGATGGCGTAGCGGGTGGTGGCGAACTGGTCCCCGGTCTTGAAGATCGCTTCCTTGCAGGCGAACGGCAGCGATGCCGCTTGCGTAAGGGCGGCCAGGAGCGGAGGGGATTTCACACTCTGAGCGGCCGAGGTGTCCTCCTGAGGGATGACAGTCACCGCCACCGCCAGGACACCGGCGGCCCCGGCCACGGCCAGAGCGGAGCGCTTGAGGCTGCGGGAGGTGTTCATGAGCGCAGGTCTCCTGTACGTGAGGGCTGAGCGGCCAGCCCGGTGCAGACCAGGAGCGGGGGCTGGAAACGGAGCATCAGCCACCGCGCCAGTCCCCGGCCGTACTCAGCGCTGACGGTCGGCTGCTGAGGTGGCCAGTTCGGCGAGGCGCAGGGCGTCCGGCAGGCCGGTGAGTGCAACGTGGGCTTGTTCGGCGCGGGAGGATGCCATCTGGGCCGCCTTGGTGAGGGCGCCGGTGCGTGTCAGCACGGCGAGGATGTCTCGGTGTGCGGTGACGGGGTCGGGGTCGCCGTGGAATACGGTGGTCAGGCGGTCGCGGTCGGCTTTGTCGGCCACTTCGTAGGCGAGCAGGACGGGCAGGGTGGGCTGCAGGTTGGCGACGTCGCTGATGGCTGTCTTGCCGGTGATCTGGTCTTCGGCGGTGTAGGGGAGCAGGTCGTCACGGATCTGGAAGGCCATGCCGAGGTGTTCTCCGTACGTGCGGAGGGCCCGGTCCTGCTCCGGGGTTGCTCCGGCCAGGATGGCGCCGGCCTGGCAGGCGGCACCGGTCAGCGCGGAGGTCTTGGCTTGCATGACGTTCAGGACGGTCGGTACCCCGCAGGTCAGGTCGCCGCGGATCTCGGTTTCGCGCATGATGCCCTGGCACATGTGGCGCAGCGCCTCGACGGTGACGCGTGCGGCGTGCAGTACGCGCTCGGCGGGGCCGCCACTGAGCAGGGCCGCGATTCCGGCCATCGACAGTCCGTCGCCTGCTACCAGAGCCTCGGCGATACCGTACTGCTGGGCGGTGGAGGCCCGCCCGCGGCGTACCGGGTCCTGATCGACGATGTCGTCGTGGATGAGGCTCGCGACGTGCAGGCATTCGATGCCGGCGGCGAAGGCCAGCACCTGGTCGGCGGTGCCGCCGACGGCTTTGGCCGACTCCATGCACAGGATGGGGCGCAGGAGCTTGCCCGGGGGGAACAGAGCGTCCAGGCAGGCCAGCTCCAGCAGGCTGTCGCCGCTGCCCACCCAGCGCAGCAACTCGGCCTCCAAGAGCGGAATGTGCGTGCCGTCGGCTGAGGTCACGGCTACGGACATGACGAGTCCTCTCGATGGTCAGCAGGGGATGACGGCGCGCATGACGGGGCGCCACAGGTTGAGGAAGGGGCGCGTAGGCGGTTTGACCGGCCGATGTAGCACGTCCTGGCCTGCGTCCACCGCAGCGGCCACGAGCAGCCGGAGATGCTCGCCCACTGCGTGGGTGAACGGGCTGACGGGGCTGTGTTCCAGTTCAGCGGCCAGGGCGGGCAGCCGGTCAGTGACGCGCGCGGCCTCGAACGCGATGAGGTCGGACATAGCGGGTGTCCACTGTTTGGCCTTGAGGTCCGCAGGAGCTACTTCAAACCGGTCGAGATCTTCCAGCGGCAGGTAGAGACGACCGTCGTCAAGGTCTTCTGACAGGTCACACAGCACGTCGGTTACCTGGCAGAGCACGGAGAGCTGGCGTACCAGTGGCTCCACTTCCACCAATTCGGTGGCTGTCGTCGTCCGTAACAGGCTGGCCCAGCCAAAGGTGTTCAATTGCTCAGCCCACTGGCTCAATTCCTCGAAGGTGGCGAAGTCACGGAAGTCGACATCGCGCTGCATCGCGGTGAACATGTCCTGAATTCGTGACAGCGGCATGCCGAAGGTCTGGTAGGTGTGCACGAGGGCATGCAGGACAGGGTCGTGCGAGCTACCGACGGCGAAGGCCGCGATGGTGGCCTCCGCGAAGGCGGCGAGTCGGCGCTGACGGTCCTCGACCGGGCCGCTATCCGCGTAGGCGTCGGCACGAGACGCGTGTGCGTCTGATGCCATCATGTGAGGCCGAGCCGCTGCGGGAAGGGCGCGCGACGCCAGCCACGACATCTGCCAGCGGATGATCCCTCCGTCGTTATTGGCCAGCACGCGCGAGCACACGGTGTAACAGTGCCGAAGGACGGGATCGGTGATACCCGCCGCGTCCAGCCATCGCCTTACCAGCATCTGTGAACTCTTTCTAGTCAACCGGCTCGGTTCCAGGGCCGGGGCTTCGCTCTGCGATGAGGACGCAACCGTCTGTCGTAAGGGGTCTGCGAGCCGTCGCGCCAGGATGTTGCTCAACGGGGCGTCGACGTGGCCCGGGCCGGGCGCGCATGTTGCCGGCGCCTGGGCGGCCACGGCATATAAAAGGATCGTCTTGCGGTCAAGGCGTCCTTGGTGCGGCGGTGGAAGGCGAGCAGGCCCAGGAACGCGGCGCCGGCGAACCACAAGAACTGAACGGCCAGATCACCGGGCAGCCACTCGCGGGTGAAACCCGCAGCTGAGGCGGCCTGCATGGTGCCGTAGGTAGGCAGGAACCGCACGACCTGGCTTCCGGCACCGCCGCCGGCCAGCGGATTTTGAAGACCGACATCTACGAGGCTGGTCATGATCAGGGCGAACATGCCCTCCACCTCCCGGCGCAGCAGCGAGCCGAAGACGACGCCGAGCGCCCCGTAGGTCATCGCTCCGCAGAACAAGGCAGCGGCGAGCAGCAGTGGCTGGCGAGGGCTCCAGGCCGTGCAGATCACCGCGGTGGCATAGGCGGCGATGGCGCCGGAGGCCAGGGTGAGCGAGGTGGTCTTGGCCAGGACGAGATGGATGCGGGGGTAGCCGGCCAAGGCGAGGCGGCGGTCGAAGCGCCCGCCGTTGAACGTGACGGCGAACATCATGAACCCGGTGATGAGGGTGACGGCGTTGATGGCGCCGGTGATCTGCGTGATCTGGTTGCCGGCCGGTGCCAGGAGCTGGCCGGCTGCCCGCAGGCGGAAGGTCAGGTGCCTGCTGGGGATGACGGCGTACGCCAGGCTGATCCAGCAGGGGATGAACACGGAGACCAGGACCATGGCGAGCCTGTTCCGGGCGTGTTCGACCAGGTCGAAGCGGACTGCTGTGACGAACAGGTTCAGGTGCCGCCTCACGCCGGCGCCCCCTCAGCGGGGCGCAGCACTCCGCCCTGAAGGCGCCACAACTCGTCCAGGCGCTCAGCGTCATAGGCCAGGTGGGAGACGACAAGGACTGAGCGGCCCGTATCGCGTAATCGGGCTGCCAAGTCCCAGAACCGCTGGTAGGTCTCCCAGTCGAAACCCTGGTAAGGCTCGTCCAGCAGCAGCACCTGCGGGTCATGCATCAGCGCCAGGGTCAGGTTCAGCTTCTGCCGGGTTCCGCCGCTGAGCAGGCCGGCACGCTCATCGACGTACTCCGACAACCGCAGCACCTCCATCACCTGCCCTGCGTGCCGCAGATCCGACAGCCCACGCGCGACGCGGAAGAACTCCAGATGCTGGCGCACGGTCAGCGCCTCGTTGACCACCACGTCCTGCGGGCAGTAGCCAAAACGGCCCTCATGACGGACCGTGCCACCCAGCGGGCGCAGCTCACCAGACAAGATCTTCAACAGCGTCGACTTGCCCGCACCGTTCTCGCCGACAATCCCGGCCAGCATTCCAGGCCGTAGATCAAGGTCGAGGCCCCGCAAGACCTCACGGCGACCGTATGCGTGACGCACACCCCGAACCTCCACCGCACCCCCGAGCTCTACGGCGGCGGCACGCACTCACCGGTGGCCACTCGCCGTCACGACAAGGCTAGGCATCACGTACGGTCAAAACCGGGGCAAGATCATATATTAGCCCGCACGAGTGAAGCCCGCGGTGTAAACGGCGCTCAGCTCCAGGGTGATCGCCTGCGTTGCCGAACCAGCGTGCGAGACAATCGCACAGCGGCACGCGAGAGTTGGACTCCGGCAGCACGGGCGCGACAGGCTAGGGCAAAAGGACCTCCAGATACTCGGAGCGGGTTTATACCCCTAGCTACCAGGCCCTGTTTCCTTGCACAGCCCCCACGAAGATCACCCGCCCAGGTTCCGGGTTGAGACATCCGTTCGCGTGCCACCCGACATGATCGGAACGACAACAGCCTCTCAAGACTCACCGTCATCCCAGCCCCGGTATGCCCAGGGCTGGCTCCCATCCGCCGTCATCTGACTTCCAGGCTCACCGCCGCAGCCAGGGTGCGTGCGCTACTTCCACGGCTGCTACTCGGTCGGCGACGACCGCCTGTGGGGTGTCAACCGGCGCAGGAAGGGTGCCGGGAACACGATGGCTGCGCTGATCCGGGCCGCACGGCCTGACAGTGCCTCGATCTACGTGATCCTGGACGACTTGTCCGCCCACAAGGGCGCAGACATCCGCCGCTGGGCAGGGAAGAACAAGGTCGAGTTGTGCTTCACCCGACCCACCTCGTGGGCGAACCCCATCGAGGCGCACATCGGACCTCTGAGGCAGTCCACGATCGCCAACTCCAGCCATACCGACCGCACCGTGCAGACCCGGGCCTTGCGCGCTTACCGGGGCTGGCGCAATGCCAGCGCCCGCCACCGCGACGTCCTGGCCGCCGAACGCAAGGAGCGAGCCCGCATCCGAGGAGAGAAGGGCATCCGCTGGGGCGGACGCCCGCTCACGATGGCGGCCTGACCAGATGTTCCGCAGGGTCAGACCACTAGCGCCGGGTGCAGCGCGTTGAATGCTTCACGAAGTTCCGACGCGGCGTCGGACCGTTTGGTCTCGGCCGTCGACCTATGGGCCAACTGCTCGCTGCGGAACGGGTAAGGCGCTGGCAGCCCGTCAACTCACCCCGAAAGCATCCACAACCGAGTGAGTGCAGACCGGAACGTATGATTGACTCCAGATTAGTGAGTGACCATTGCTTGCATTAGTGTGAACTGATGGGTATGGGAGGGTGAATGAGTCAGTCGGGCCACACCGAAATCGCCGTGAACGCGACCGAGGCACGGAACGATCTCTACGCCCTGGTCAAGCACGCCGAGGAAGACGGGCGTACGGTGCTCATCCACAAACGGCAGGACCGCGTTCTACTGGTCCCCCTCGACCGGCTTCCGGCGGCCCGCAATACCGAGTCCCTTCCGTCGCACACCCTGAGCGCGGCGCAGGGAGAGTTCGGCAGGCTCATCACCAAGGCAGCCAAGGGAGAGCCGCAGGTGCTCAAGCGCGGCGCCACTCCCGTCGCCGTACTGCTGCCCGCCGACCCTGCCTCTGGTATCTCTTCACCCCATCCGGCCGCAGGCGCGGCTTCCGTAGGAGGTGCGGTGAACAGTCAAGGCGCTCAGGGGCGTGGCAGTGTGCCGCGCAGGCTCGCCACGCTGGGCGACGCCATCGGTTCCGTGCTCGCCTCGGGCCCTGCCGGCGGCCCCACGTTCGGGCTGCCGAGTCTGGACGCGGCGACGGGTGGTCTGCAGTCCGGCCGGCTGACGCTGGTCGCAGCCGCCCCGAACGTGGGCGGAAGTCTGCTGGGCCTGGCTGCGGCCCGGAAGAGCGCGCTTGTCGACGGCCGGAAGGTGCTGTACGCGGCGTCCGGACCGAACCAGGCCGACATCATGCGCCGGATCATCTCCGCGGAGACCGGGGGTGACTACCCGCGTCTGAAGCAGGGCCGTCTCACCGAGCACGAGCAGCAGATTGCCCGGGAGTTGGTCCAGGCGCCGCTGCTGATCGACGACGGCAGCGATCTGACCGCCGAGGCGGTCGCGGAGACCGCCCCGTACGTCGAGGACTTGGCCCTCGTGGTCGTCGACCGGCTTCAGGCCGCCCACAATGCCCGTCTGCCTCTGTCGGGTGACCGGCTCCCGGATGCCTCCCAGGTCCTGGCCTCCCTCGCGCGGACCCTGCACGTGCCGGTCCTCGTCGTCGTGGACAGCGTCGACCCTGCGCTGTTGAGTCTCCTGGACGCCGATGTCACGTTGACGCTCGCACCGACCGGCGACCCCTCCAAGGTCCGGGTGACCGTCGCGGAGCGGGACTTCGGCACGATCGACTCGGCGTTCCTACAGCCCGACCTGCTGCACGCCCGTTTCCTCGACGCCGGGGCCGCACCCGTGGCCGGCGCGGGCGGCGACGGGTCCGCGCCAGGCATCGGCACCGCCGTCGAGCGGGAGCTGGCCGAAGCCGCGCTGCCCTACACATCCGGCGCCCACCGGGGGCTGCCGGCCGCCGTCACGCATGTCCTGGCCGCGCTGCGCACCGCGCTGGCAAGCGCAGACCAGAAAGCCCTCACGGAGCTCAGGCCGTCCCTGGCCCAAGTGGCCGCGGCCCCGCCGTCGTTGCCCGAGACCGCCGAGGGGCTCCGCCTCGCCGCCGCGCTGAACGCCTACAACCCCACCGGGGCCGCCAGCACTTCCGGGCAGCCCGCCGCCGTGCAGGCCGCCTCGGACAGCGTGCACGTCCCGGACGACGAGGACGAGGGGGACGACGGGGACGACGTAGAACGGGAGCAGGAGCTTCAGCCGGGGGATGAGGAGGACGAGCCGGACAGTGCGCCCTTTCCCGCGCTGAAGCTTCTCAAGGACGCGGTCGGCCGTTCGAGGATGCATCCGATCAAGGTCATCCGGATCGAGGACCGGGGGAGTGGTCCGTGGCCGCTGATCAGTGAGCACATGGACGGTGAACCGCGGTGGGTCCACCCCGATGTCGCCAGCTCCCGGGTGCCGTACATCCGGGGCAACGGCAAGCGTGTCCGCCGGGACAAGCTCGATGTCCCCGCCTCCTTCGGGGCGGGCGTGTTGTGCCTCATCGACCGCAACGGGTCCTACCCGTCTGCGTGTTCGGCCGTTCCGCTGGCCCCGAACAAGCTGCTGCACACCGGGCCCCTTGCCGCGTTCGACAAGGCCAGTGCCGGGATCTACCTCGTCGACATCCCGGAGTGGCCTCGCACCGACATGCCGCACCCGCTGGGCCGGATCATCGACCGGCCCGACGAGCAGGGACGCGTGTGGGTCACCACCCCGCACATCAAGCAGCTGGACAGGCTCGTCCGCGACGGCCACCTCGCCGCGATGCCGGCCATTCACGACTCCTGGACCGGCAAGGCCAACGAGTCCCTGTTCAAGCCCTTCTACGCCGCGGCCCGCCAGGCTCGCATCGAACTCGTCCAGGCCGGCGGCGAGCCGTACAAGGCGTACAAGACCCAGCTGTCCATCGCGCTGCGCCTGCTATGGCCCAAGCGCCCGGAACAGAAGTCCCCGTTCTGGCGGCCGGACTGGCGTATGAGCATGGTCGCCGAGGCCTCGGTCCGCCACTGGACCACAGCCTTCAAGGCGGTCCAGGAAGGCCACACGCTCATCGCCCTGCGCAACGTCGACGCGGCCGTCTTCTGGACCCCCGACAACACACCGCCCGCCACGTACCGGATCGGAACGGGCTTCGGCGAGGTCAAGGCCAAGTTCATCCAGCCCGGCGAGTTCATCCCCGAAGGTGACGACTGATGGCCGGACCCACCGGCCACGGAGGATCCCTGGGCGCCGCCCTCAACAACCTCCTGCGCACCCAGGTCACCCCCCGCCACCGGCTGTCGTCGTACAACGCCAAGCACTGGCACGCCCAGCTCAGCCAGCTCACCGGAACCCACCGCGGCTACCAGGCCCTGGAAGCAGCCGGCCTCGACGTGAGCGTCACAACGCTGCTCAACTGGCTGTCCGACCCCGAGTACAACGTCCGCCGCAGCTACCGCGACCTCATCCACACCGCCTACGAGAACGTCGCCATCGTCCCCGCAGACCCGATCCCCGGCCGGTTCAAGGACGGCGACTTCGAGATCAGCGGCTGGGTCACCACCGGCCGCGACCGGCGCCAGCGCGGAAGACGCGCCGCCGCCCCTCTCCGGATCGACGGACGATCGGGCGACTGGAGTGAGATCGAGGCGCTCTGGATGGCCGGTGAGCTCACCGACGACGACTTCGAGGACCACTTCATCGACGACGTCATCGTGCAGGACATCGGCGAAGGCACCGACGGATGGACCTTCGACGGAGGCAGCTACTCCGTTGAACTCAGGTAACACGGCGGAGGGAGCGCGCACATGCACACCAGCTCTGAGCGGCCCGCGTTACCGCGGATCATCGGATCAGCTCCCCGAGATCGTGACGGAGGTCCTTCTCGAAGCTCGTGACGGCACCTCGCGGTCGAGCACGGACAGAAGCCGCTGTCCTTCCTGGGTCACCGCCGGTCAGCGGCACGACAGCCCTCAGTTCCAGCTCGTCCTGGAGCGCATCCGAGTGCCCCGCATGGGCGTCGGCAGGCCGAGCTGCCGACCGACCCGGGTGCGGGCCGACAGAGCCTACGGGCCCCGAACCAATCGCGACTACCTGCGCAAACGCGGGATCCGCTGCATGATTCCGGAGAAGTCCGACCAGATTCGCAACCGGAAGAAACTGGGCACCCGCGGTGGCCGTTCGCCAAAGTTCGACAAGGCCGACTACCGCGAGCGCCACGCGGTCGAGTGCGGGATCAACCGCCTCAAGCGTCACCGGGCCGTGGCCACGAGATACGACAAGCCCGCCGTCCGCTACGAGGCCACCGTCACGATCGCCGCCATCAACGAGTGGCTCTGACCTTGCTCGCCAGACTCGGTCAGAGGGAAACCCTGTATCGCTGCAGGAAGCCAGGCATCTAGCCTGTGGCGCATGCATCAGCCCCGAAGGCGCGACCGGCGCCTGGCTCGTCGCCTGCCGTCGGAGTCGGCCCAGCGCCGGGCGTTCCGACTTCCGGCCGAGGGCGCTGATGTGGTCCTGGTTGGCTACTTCTCTGCGAAGCAGAAGGACTTCGAAACGCTCATGGCGTCGGCAACCACAGAACTGGCAGCGCACGGCGCTCGGGTCGTCGCGCAGATCGTGCAACGGCGAGGCGTCTCGGACGGCGGGGTCCAGAAGATGGGTCTGCCCTACTCCTCGCGGACTCTGCTGACCTACGGCAAAGTCCGCGAGGTGGCTCAGGCGTGTGACCAGGCCAACGCTGACGCAGTGATCTTCGTTGCCTCCTTGACCGAGCGCCAGCAGCGCACGTTGACAGGCATGCTTGGCCGCCCCGCTGTGAGTCTCTCCGACATCCTCGCTGCCGACTGACAGCTCACTCGAAGCGGGCTATAGACACCGAGCATCTCGTGCACGACACCGGCATCGGCACCGGACCTGGTCCGTCCGGCCGCACGAGATGCCCGATCAGTTTCCTGTTCCCTCTCGTGGTGGCGCTGAGTCGGTTCACTGTGACGGCAACTGGATCGGGCACGGCCACGGCATCCTCGGGACGACATGTGTGGTGGTGGGACGGTGTTCTGGCGGCGGAGCAGATACCGGGGTGGTCTCCGGACGGGCTCGGCCCTCTTCCCGAGACGTGATGACGGCCCGGAACCGTCTTCGCATCGGGAAGTTCCACAGGGCCGGACATCTCCTCGCTGTTTGACACATCCCCAGGCATCCAGGCCCTGCGGGTACGCGACCAGCGACGGGCCGGGGCCGTTGCCCCGATCGGTCAGCCGGAGCGCGAGTAGGGCACCGGCCGGCGTGGTCGGCAGGTGGATCGGCTCCTGGGTGATTCGCGATCCCCGCCCGAAGGCCCGAGGGCAGGACCGGTGTTCCCGCCGGTAGACCGACCGCGTGTCGGCCGATCCGTTTGGTCAGTCCGGCAGCCAGTGCAGCTCGTGCGCCAGGGTTTTGGCGGCGGCACGGATGCGGCGGTGTAGTGGCGACTCCTCGCCTGGGAGGACCAGGTGGATCGTCAGGCTGGGCGCGCCTCGCAGTGGTCGCCAGGTGAGACCGGCCGGTTGTACCGTGGCCGCGGCTTCTCCGGCCGGGGCGAGGGTGACCCCGTCGCGCAGGTCGCGCTGAGACATGTCGAAAGACACTGCGGGCGTGTGGAATCGGGGGTGTGGTCGGGAGTTTCGGAACAGTGCGGACAGCTGATCGTGGATCACGGGGTTGGCCGCACGGTCCGGGAGTCGCAGCGGATACGCGGCCGCGTCGGCGATCTCGATCTCCGGGTGTACGGCGAGCGGATGGTGCTGTGCCAGCTGGACCCCGATGCACATGCGCCGCAGCAGGAACCGGCGCACGCCACGGCCGGGCTGTTCACCGCGGGTGATCCCGGCATCGATGCGGCCGTCGGCGACTGCGGGGGAGATCTCCGGTGTCGCCATCGGGACGGCGCCGACCTCGAGTCCGCTGTTGTCGCGAGTCAGCCTGTCCACCAGGGCCGGTGCCGTCTCGGCCCCGGCGCTGAGGCTGTATCCGATGCGCAGCGTGCCCAGTTCACCGGCCGCCGCGCTCCGGGCGGTGTCCCATGCCCGGTCCAGCGCCGCCAGCGCGGGCGGCGCGGATTCCGCTAAAGCCGCACCGGCCGTGGTCAATAGGACGCTACGCGTGTTGCGGACCAGCAGGGCCGTACCGAGTTCCGACTCCAATCGGCGGATCCGGGCGCTGAGTGCGGGCTGTGCGATACCGATCCGTGCGGCCGCGCGGGTGAAGTTCAACTCCTGCGCCAGCACCAGGAAGTACCGCAGGCTCACCGTATCCGGCGCCACGTGGCCTCCCTGCCGATTGATAACGATCCGTTCTGAGCCTATCCCGTACCGGTCTTTCCCTCGACCGCACATCAAGCCCTAACCTGCGGATATGACGACTCCACTGACCCCAGTACCCGTCTCCGGGATCGATCGATCTGAGTGTCAATTCGAAGTCGGACGTGTCCGGCCCAACACAGGAGGTTTCCATGGCTAAGGGCTACTGGGTCAGTGTCTACCCCGCCATTTCCGACCTTGAGAGGCTGACTGCCTACAACGAGCTGGCCGGTCCGGCTGTCCAGGCTGGGGGAGGGCGCGTCCTGTCCCTCCTTGGCGGTCGAGTCGTCGCCCACGAGGCCGGAATCACGCAACGCGTCGTTCTGATCGAGTTCGACAGCTTTGAACAGGCCGTTGCGGCATACGAGAGCGAGGCATACCAGAAGGCACTGGTGGCCCTCCCCGACGGCGTCGAGCGCGACTTCCGCATCATCGACGGCATCGACTGACCGGCGGGCCCAGCCATCGCTGAGCATCCGTCACCTGATACGCACACGGTGCTGAACGACGACTCACGAGACGAGTTCGAAGCCATGCCCCGCGTCCCAGTTCGTCGTCCAAGTCCTCAACGGCCTGATCCCTGTCGGCGGCTCGCCGCGCTACCCGACGTCGAGCAGCTTGCCTGACTTGACTGACACGGCGATCAAGCTCTGACCTGCCACAACGGCGATTCACCCTAGTTAATTTCGTCGGCAGCGGAAGGGCAGCTGCCGAGGGACTATCGCTGTGCTGGCATGCCGAGGAGTACCGGCCCTCCTTCGGACGCCGTGTCAATCTGGCTGATCTTGGACTCAGCGCCGGTCAGGCTGATGCGGAGTCCTTCGATCTCGCCCAGCCAGCGGCACCTGCGTGGTGGGTGGGGTGTTGTCAGGGCTTGCAGAAGGTGGTCTGGACGGCTGTGTCTTCCAGGCGTTGTTCGCCCCAGTCGCTGTTGCGGTTCATGGTCATGACGTGTCGGCCGTCCGCTGAGGCGAGTGTGCGGGTGGCGGAGCCGGGGATCATGCCGCCGTGGCCCCATGCCCAGCAGTTGTTCTTGAGTTTGAAGTGCCGTATGCCGAGGCCGTAGCGGTCTTGTGGGCTTCCGTGTCCTTTGTCTCCGTCGACGTGGACGGTGTCGAGGAGTTGCTGCTGCTGGGCGGGCGGCAGCAGGTCACCGGCCAGCAGTTTGGACAGGAAGGTGTTGACGTCTGCGACGGTTGAGATCATCTGCCCGGCGGAGAAGGCGACGGTGGGACTGAACTCGGTGACGTCGCGTACTTTGGCCTGCGGTCCGTCCTGGAACAGGGTGGAGTAGTGCCTGGCGTGCGGGGCGGGCAGTCGGGGCGAGGTGCCCGGCACACTCGTGCCGTGCAGGCCGAGCGGCCGGATGAATCAGACGCTCGACGGCCTGCGCATAGGTGCCGCCGGTGGCCTTCTCGATGACCATGCCGGCGAGGACGTAGTTGGTGTCGGAGTAGTCCCACCTGCCGGGCCTGCCGGGCCTGCTGCCTTGCTCCGGCTGGAAGTTGGGCGGGTGGGCGAGCGCGATGTCCACCAGCTGTTGCGGGGACCACCTGGTGTGGCGGTTGTGGTCGAAGGCGTCTCCCGCGTACAGGGTGCGGAAGCTTTCGTCCATGTTGTAGTCGAAGATGCTGCTGGTGTGGTTGAGCAGGTGTCGCACGGTGATGTTCCCGGGCCGGTAGCCCTTGCCGCGCACCACTGCGGGCAGCCATTCCTCCACGCTGTCGTCCAGTGAGATCCTGCCCTCGGCTTCGAGAGCGAGCAGTACCGTGGCGGTGAAGGTCTTGGTCACGCTGGCGATACGGAACTTCTCGCTGGTGCTCCTGGGCCGCTCGCCGGCCAGGTCGCCGACACCGGCCCGGCCGTCCCACACGCCGCGCGCGTCTCGTATTTGGGCGATGACGCCTGGGGTGCCTTGCGTGACGATCTCGTTCAGTACGGCCTGGGTCCTGGCGTGCGCGGCGTGGGTGTTCAGGGGTAATCGGGGCGGCGTGTGGTGGGGTGGCCCGGCCGGCGGGCCGGTGGTGGCGGTGAGCGTTGCCAGGGCGGCGGCTGCGACGGCGAGGGCGAGGGGGAGTCCATGAAAGGGCTGTTGACGGCTCATGAGTACAGCTGACCAGGTGCCCCCGTTCCCGCACTATCGGGAACATCCCGGAAAGAGCGGTCGGGGACACTACCTAGGGCGCGGCGCCCGTACGGGGGTCGCGAACGTCCCGTCCCGGCGCAGAACGCCTCCAGTGCGCTGAGAGGGAAAACCCCGACGACTCGGAGCGCGCGGCTCCTTGGCTGCTCTCCTGGCGCCCGGCAGCGGCGCGGCACGGGCGCGTAGACGGTTCTCCGGGCGGTGACATCGGCTACGGGCCGGCGCGTGTGACGAGCAGCGGCTGGAAGAAGCCTGTTTCCTGCGGCATCCGCCAGGCGGACTCCACGAAGCCCGCCTCGGTTGCGAGGCGGGTCAGCTGGTCTTGGCCGAGTGCCCAGTAGGTGGTCCGGCGGACTGTGACGCGCCATTCTCCGTCTGCCGGATGGAGTTGGAAGTGCTCCAGGTCGTAGTGCTCACCGTCGTCGTGCCAGTGCCAGAGCTGGAAGGTGACGGTCCGCTCTGCGCCGTCGGCGGTCCGGTGGACTTGTGGGGGCGTTGAAGCGGGGCGGTCCGGGAGCAGGTCGTCGTAGGGGCGTGTGCTGACCAGCAGCAGGCCGGCAGGGCGCAGAACTCGGTGCATCTCGGTCAGGGCGGTGTGGACGTCCGGCTCGGTGAGGAGGTGGGGCAGCGAGTTGTCGGCGCAGACGACGGTGTCGAAGCGGCCGCCGGGGAACGGCAGACGTCGCATGTCGGCGGCGGCTGTGTGCAGCGTCAGGCTGCGGTGGGCGGCTTCACGGGCGGCACGGGCGGCGGCGCGGGGGCTGCGGTCGGTTCCGGTGACGCGGTGCCCGTGCAGGGCCAGGCCGATGGCCTGTGTGCCGATGCCGCAGGAGCAGTCGAGCACGGCTGCGTGATCCTGGCCGATCAGGGCGGCCAGGGCTTCTCCCTGCCGGCGGAGGCTCGCGTCCCAGTCCGCGTAGATCAGGTGGTAGTCGTTGGCCAGTTCGTCGTAGAAGTGCGCCACCGAGGTCTCGGGCATGGCCCGAGATTACCGCTGTCGACTTCCCGCCAGACGCCGGCCACTTTCGTGATCAGCGGAAATGAGCATTGACGACGGTGCCCTCCTTTCTCGCCCCTGGCACAGATCTCGGAGAGCGGTCGAGGAGAGCGGCTCACCCAGTCCCGGCCGAGGGTCGCAGGCCGCTGACTCGCGGGCGCGGCGGGGTCTGCCCTGCACGGGACGTGCCCTGCTTCTTTGAGGAGAGATCATTCGCCGGCCGGCGCTGAGGCTCGTGGCCTGGGTCAGGCGATGACAGCTGATGGCATGTTGTTCTTCCTGGCCCTGTCACTGCGAGCGGAGGCCGACGTATCGGCCGGTGGCGGGTGAAGGGATCGGCGCTCTGACCGGCGGGCAGACCCGAGATCATCAGCAATGACATCCGGTTCGACTGCCGGCACCGTGGCGACGGCGCCCCGCTCGTGATCATCCCCCGCATCGACGGAGCACCACTCACCGAGCTGGTTGACGGGTTCGAGATCGCCGCCGGGATGCAGCCCGCAGGCGACGCCTACGGCGGTCTGATCCCGGAGTTCTTCCAGTTCGGCCCGATGCAGGATCACTTCTTCGGACGGTTCACCAACACGATGGGGCCGAAGACACCCGTTCTCGGCTGTGAATGCGGCGAGTGGGGATGCTGGCCCCTCATGGCCCGCATCACCGCGACAGCCGGCCTCGCGACCTGGGACTCCCGAGCAACCTCACCGCACAGCACGCGACTACACGGCGTTCGGACCGTTCCATTTCAAACGGCTCCAATACGACGACGCCTTGCTCGCTCTGAGCGCGAAAATCAGCTCCGATAGAAGGTGAGTTCACCCGCGCCATCCCATCAAGCTCAGCAGGAGTCGCCGCATGAATCCAGCAGAAAGCCACACGGACGAAGTCGTATTGAGCGCTGAAGAGTACGACGCCGTCAGGGCGGCCCTCGCTGGTGTCACCAGGACCGGACCTGGAGCACAAGCCCACTCCCTCGACTCTCTCCTCGCACAGTGGAGCGCCTTGGTGGACGAGGTGGAAGACGGCTACTCGTGGTGCGCGCCTGAGCTCAGCCACGACCTCAGGTGCCGGAACGCGCTCGCAGGAGCCTGGCCGCTGCTGCCCTCACGTGTTCGCGCGATCAGGCAACTGGAACTCGATGGTCTCGACGAGCGCTATCGTCGCGCCACGATTCCGTGGCCCAGCCGCCCCGAGGAAGGTGCTCGATGGTGGACATGGCGTGTTCCCCGGCGCCTCGAGATCGAAGCTTCAGAGCAACGAGATCCGGACTGGCCGCTGGGATGGGAGATGATGCCGTTCCCTCGACCCGCTTGCGTGGAAGTCGTCACTTGACGATACGTGCCGATCAGACCCTGACCAAGCTGATGTAGTTCAGAGAAGCCTGCGTCCGCTGCTCGATGCTCCGTCCGAGCCCGGCCGGCGCGACCGCCTGGTCGAGATCGGCGACAACCTCCTGGCCTGCATCACGGAGGCCGAACGCGAGGGCTGGCTGGGCGAGCTGGAAGGGCTCGAGGTCGGTCTTGCCGGAGCCCAGGACAAACGCGCCCAGCTGGATGCCCAACAAATCCGCCGGAACGCCGTCGTGGAACTAGGGATCCCCACCTTCCACGACATCGCCGGCCGGGGCAGCACCTCACCCCGGCGGCCCGAGTGATCAGCCCTTGTGCCGGCGGACCAGGCACAGCAACCTCCCTCTCAGCCCCCGCCGCTTGCCGTGTTCCGGGCGAGCAGCCCTGTCAGCTCTGGCAGCCGCATCCCGAGGCCGTCTTGGCCTCGGTCACGGTCACGGCCGGGTCCTGCGAACGCTCGGCCGGGGTGCAGCAGGCGCTGACCCCGCAGCACGCGCTCTCCGCCTGCCCGGAGGCAGACGAGGACGTGACCGTCTGGGGCTTGATAGCTCGGACGATCGCGGAGTGCATGCCGTCGGCGACCGCGTGCGTCGGAGTGATCTCGACCTCGGTGAATCCGGCGGCCTCCAGCCCCGCGCGGTACTCGGCGAAGGACAGCGCGCCGGCGATGCAGCCGACGTAGTCGCCACGCTCCGCCCGCTGCCCGGGTGCGAGGGAATCGTCGGCGACGACGTCGCAGACGCCGATGCGGCCACCGGGCTTCAGCACACGGAAGGTCTCGGCGAACACGGCTGGCTTGTCGACGGACAGGTTGATCACGCAGTTGGAGATCACCACGTCGATGGTGTGCGCGGGCAGCGGGATCGCCTCGATGGCGCCCTTGAGGAACTCCACGTTCGCAGCGCCCGCCTTCTCGGCGTTGGCCAGAGCGAGTCCGAGCATCTCGTCGGTCATGTCCAGCCCGTACGCCTTGCCGGTGGGGCCGACGCGGCGGGCGGAGAGGAGCACGTCGATGCCGCCGCCGGAGCCGAGGTCCAGGACCCGTTCTCCTTCGCGGAGTTCGGCGACGGCGGTGGGGTTGCCGCAGCCGAGCGAGGCGGCGACGGCTTCGGCAGGCAGGGCGTCGCGTTCGTCGGCGGCGTAGAGGGTGGAGCCGAAGTTCTCGTCGACCTCGACCGGCTCGGGTCCGCAACAGGCGGTGCCGTCTTCGGTGATCTTCTGGGCCGCCGCCGCGTACCGCTGGCGGACGGTCTCACGCAGGTCGGTGATGGTCTGCTCGCTCATAACTCACTCCCAGGTGACGGGTCGCAGTGTGACCCGGAACGGCTTGTATTGACGTTCGTTGATGCAACCTTGCGCCTTGAATCGAAAAACGTCAACATAGAGGCATGTCGAAACAAGAGCTTGAGGTGATCGGCCAGGACGCAGCCTGCTGCCCCGGCCTGTCCGCCGCACCGCTGGACGAGGTCCAGGCCGCTGATCTGGCGAAGGTCTTCAAGGCCCTGGGCGATCCGGTGCGGCTGCGGCTGATGTCGATGATCGCCTCGCGTGGTGAGGCCGGGGAGGTGTGCGTGTGTGAGCTGACGCCGGCCTTTGACCTTTCCCAGCCGACGATCTCCCACCACCTGAAGCTGCTGCGTCAGGCCGGCCTGATCGACTGTGAGCGCCGCGGTACCTGGGTGTACTACTGGGTGCTGCCCGGCGTCCTGGAGCGGCTCGCCGCCTTCCTCACCACGCCGCATCCCGCCAGGGCGAGCGCGTGAGCGGCCGGCTCGGCCGTCGCGTGGCCGCCGAAGCCATGGGTACGGGGCTGCTGGTGGCGGTCGTGGTGGGATCGGGAATCCAGGCAGCCGAGCTGTCGCGCGATGTGGGGGTGCAGCTGCTCGCCAACTCCCTCGCCACCGTCTTCGGCCTGGCCGTGCTGATCACGCTGCTCGGGCCGGTCTCCGGCGCACACTTCAACCCCGCCATCACCCTCGCGGCCTGGTTCACCAGCCGCCGTGACGGGAGCGGCCCGAACCTGCGAGAGGTTCTCGCGTACGTGCTCGCGCAGCTGGGCGGGGCGGCCGGCGGCGCCGTCCTGGCCAACGCCATGTTCGCCGAACCCCTGGTGAAGTTCTCCACCCACGACCGGTCCGCAGGGCACCTGTGGCTGGGGGAGGTCGTCGCCACCGCCGGACTGGTTCTTCTCATCTTCGGCCTGGAGCGCATCGGGCGTGCCGCCCTGGCCCCGGCCGCTGTCGCCTGCTACATCGGGGCCGCCTACTGGTTCACCTCCTCCACCTCCTTCGCGAACCCCGCGGTGACCGTCGGCCGCGCCTTCACCGACACCTTCGCCGGGATCGCCCCCACATCCCTCGCCCCGTTCATCGCCGCCCAGCTGCTCGGCGCCGCCCTCGGGCTGGCGGCGGTGACGCTCGTGTACGGACGCCCAGCCCGCACCGCGGACGTCGTCGTCCCCCGCAGCGAGCCCGAACTCGCCTCCTCCTGAACACCGATCCCACCCGCAAGGACACCGCCATGAACGCTGCCACCGCGCGCCCCTCCGTGTTGTTCGTCTGCGTCCACAACGCCGGCCGCTCCCAGATGGCCGCCGCCTTCCTGACCCACATCGCCGGCAATCGCGTCGAGGTGCGCTCGGCCGGATCGGCTCCCGCCGACACTGTGAACCCGTCCGTCGTGGAGGCCATGAAGGAGGCCGGGATCGACATCTCTGCCGAGACCCCCAAGGTCCTCACCACCGAGGCGGTCCACGCGTCCGACGTGGTCATCACCATGGGTTGCGGGGACACCTGCCCCGTCTTCCCCGGCAAGCGGTACCTCGACTGGCGGCTCGACGACCCCGCCGGCCAGGGCGTCGACGCCGTACGGCCGATCCGGGACGAGATCGAGCAGCGTGTGCGCGGCCTGCTCGCCGAGCTCGGCATCCGCACCGCGAGCTGACCCAGCGCAGCCCGAAAGCGCTCTAGGGTCCGTCTTCAAACGGATCTTGCCCAGAGCAGGAACGATGCGAGGGTGACCGCTGCTTCGTAGGAGGTGGCG